>JBFYXW010000106.1:0-54853 GCA_041310335.1 Syntrophaceae bacterium
AAATCTGTGCTATAAAAACACCACTTTTCCATCCCGGATCTTCCCGGAACAAGAGGAAAATGGCCCCCTTCACGATCGCCACCTACAACGTCAACTCCATCCGCTCCCGCCTCCACATCCTTCTGCCCTGGCTCGAGGCGAACCGCCCCGACGTCCTGTGCCTCCAGGAGACCAAGGTGGACGACGCCCGCTTCCCCGCCGTCGATTTCACGGCCCTGGGCTACCGGGCCGCCTTCCGGGGCGGGAAACAGTACAACGGCGTGGCGGTCCTGTCCCTCCAGGAGCCCCGGAGTGTCGCCTTCGGTCTCGACGACGGGGGGTCCCCCGACGAGGACCGCCTGATCCGGGCCGACTTCGGGGACCTGACCGTGATCAATACCTATGTCCCCCAGGGGCGGGAGCGGGAGACGCCGCACTTCACCTATAAGCTCGAGTGGTTCCGGCGTTTCCGGGACTGCCTGGAGCGGAACCTGTCGCCGGAGAGGCCCCTCGCGTGGGTCGGCGACCTGAACGTCGCGCCGGAGCCCATCGACGTCCACGACCCGAAGCGGCTCCTGGGGCACGTCTGCTTCAACCCGGAGGTGTGGGATGCCTTCCGGGACGTCACCTCCTGGGGGTTGATCGACGTCTTCCGGAAGCACCACCCCGGCGAGGCGAAGCAGTTCAGCTTCTTCGACTACCGGATGCCCAAGGCGACGGAGCGGGGGCTGGGCTGGCGGATCGACCACATCCTGGCCACGGCGCCCCTGGCGGCGAAGTCCCGTCGCTGCGACATCGACCTGGGGCCGCGGCTGGCGGAGAAGCCCTCGGACCACACGGTGGTCCTGGCGGAGTTCGGGCTATGAGGAAGGTGAGCCGGACCGTCCGCATCCTGATCGGGGTTGCCCCGGTGCTGTCCTTCGCGCTGGTGTTCTGGTTCGTCAGCAGGCCGGCGGAGGTCCAGAAGGACCCGGCCATGCAGGAAATAACCCGTCCCATGGGGAGATAAGGAGAAACCGTGACCGATCGGACCGAACGGCGGGAACAGATGGAAACGCTCCGGAAGAACCGGGAGATCGCCCGGAAATACGCCCGCATCGGGGAGTCCCTGCCGGTGTGCACGGACGAGGCGGAACTCTTCGAGGCCCTCGTGCAGGGGGTCCGGGATTCCTTCGAAATTCCCTACGTATGGATCACCCTGACGGACGCCCCGGAGGCGCTGGACCTCCTGGCCAAACTCCGCCAGTCAGCGGCGCTGAAGGACGTGCTGAGCGTCGTCCGCATCGAGACGCTCCAGGAACTCCTGGGGAGCGGGACGGCGCCCGTCCTGGCCAACGAGGGGCTCAAGCCCTTTTACCGGCTTCTCCCGAGACGGCGGAAATTTTTCTTCAAATCCATCGTCCTGGCCCCCCTGGTCCTCAAGGGCCGGGCCATCGGCAGCCTGAATTCCGCCGACCCCTCCCCCGTCCGGTATCAGCCCGGCATGGACACGGGGCTCCTGGAGCAGTTGATGGCCGTCGTGGCCCGCTGCCTGGAGGCAAAGCAACCCCCCGGAGAAGACGTCCCCGGGGAATCCTGAACCCCTTTCCTACCGCTGCTCCGCCAGGGGACCGATCCGCTCCTCCAGAAGGCGGGAAACGTCCTCCGTCTCCTCCAGGAGAAGCGCCTCCCGGAGGGTTTCCTCCGCCTCGGCCCGCTTCACCTTCCGCAGGAAATCCTTGACGACCGGGACCGCCGCGGCGTTCATGCTCAGCCGGTCGATCCCCATGCCCAGGTAGAGGTAGGCCGATTTGGGGTCCGCGGCGGACTCGCCGCAGATCTCCACGGGGACGCCTCGCTCGCGGCAGACCGAGGCCACCCGGGCGATCGTGGCGATCACCGCCGGGTGCAGGGGGCTGTACAGGGGGGCCACCTTCGGGTTGTTCCGGTCCACCGCCAGGACGTACTGGATCAGGTCGTTCGTACCGATGCTGACGAAGGAAACGAATTTCAGGAGGCTTTCCAGGATGGCCGCCGCCGCGGGAACCTCCACCAGAATTCCCAGCGGAATCTCCCGGTCGAAGGGGATGCCCTGCCGGGAGAGGACCTCCTTCTCCTCCTCCAGGATGGCCAGGATCTTCTTCACCTCCGTGACGGAGGTGATCATGGGGAAGAGGACCTGGAGCGGCCCCGACGCGGAGGCGCGGAGGATCGCCCGGAGCTGCTCCCGGAAAATGTCCGTCAGCTCCAGGGAGACGCGGATGGAGCGCCAGCCCAGGTAGGGATTGTCCTCCCGCGGGTAGTCCAGGTAGGTCGGGAACTTGTCTCCGCCGACGTCGAGGGTCCGGATCGTCACCTGCCGGCCCCCGGTGCCCTTGAGGATCCGCCGGTAGAGGTGGGTCTGTTCGTCCTCCGAGGGGAACCGGGCGCGGGAGAGGAAGGGGAACTCCGTCCGGTACAGGCCGATGTGGTCGGCGCCGTACTTCTCCACGAGGTCCAGGTCCGACAGAAGGCCGATGTTGGCTCCCATGCGGACGTGGAACCCGTCCAGGGTCTCCGCCGGGAGGGTCCGGATGCCGTCCAGCCGCTCGTTCCGCTTGATCTTCTCGCTCTCCAGTCGCTGATACTCCCGGATAACCAGGCGGGTCGGGCTCGGGAAGACGAACCCGGAGGTCCCGTCGACGATGAGGAAGCCGTCCTCCCGGACCTCGTTCTGGAGCCCCGGAAGGCCGATGACCATGGGGATCTCGAAGGACCGGGCGAGGATCGTGACATGGGACGTCTCTCCGCCCTTGGTCAGGATGATCCCTTTCAGGTTCTCCTGGCGGAACCGGATCAGCTCCGCCGGCGAGATGTTTGCGGCGATGAGGATGGTCTTCTTCTGGAACGTCCGGATCTCCTCGCCGAGCCCGAGGAGGTTGTCGAGGATCCGCTTGCCCACGATTTCGATGTCGTGGCCCCGCTCCCGGAGGTAGGGGTCCTCGATGCGGGAAAAGACCTTCGTGTACTCCAGGACCGTCTCCTTGAGGGCGAACTCGGCGGCGTAGCCCTTCCGGATGGTTTCGACGACCCGGTTCCGGAGGCCGCCGTCGCGGAGGTACATCAGGTAGGCGTGGAAGATGGCCGCGTCGTCCGGCGACAGGTCCTCCTGGAAGTCGTAGAAGATGTGGAAGACCTGGTTCTCCGCCTCTTTGAGGGCGGCCTCGAAGCGGGTGACCTCCAGGGGGATGTTGTCGACTTCCCGGAAGTAGACGTCCGAAAACCCCAGGGTCTCCCGGTAGAAATAGGCATGCCCCTCGCCGAACCCGGGGGATGCGGGGATGCCCCGGAGGGGGCCCTTCCGCATTTCCTTCTTATCCGCCCGGGCCTTCTCCGCCTGCTGGAGCTGCTCCTTCAAGCCCGCCGTCTCGTCCTCCGTCCGCTTGAGGTTCCGGAGGAGGACCGCGTAGGCGGCGGCCCCGGCGATCTGGGAGGCGATGGCGGCGAACACGGGGATGTCCCCCTCCCGGAGGCCCTCCGAGTCCTCCGTCTGCACCACCAGGACCCCCAGCATCTCGCCGTGGTAGATCAGGGGCAGCCCCAGAAAGCTTCGGTAGCGCTCCTCCCCGCTCTCCTGGAAGTACTTGTGCCGGGGGTGGCGGGCGGGGTTCCGGACCAGCAGGGGGGACATCTCCTCGAGGACGAGGCCCGTCAGTCCCTCGTCGATGTTCATGCAGACCCGGCCCACCGCTTCGGGGTTCAGGCCCACCGTGGCCACGAGGGTGAGGCAGTGGCGGTCCCGCTCCAGAAGGTAGATGGAACAGACGTCCATCGCCATCTTGCGGGCCACCAGCCGGACCACTTCCTGGAGGGTCTGGTCGGCGTTGGCGGACGTGGAGATGATCCGACCCACGTCCTCGATGATGGAAAGGCTGTTTCGTTCTCCCTCAGGGGCGTCCATGGGCTACCGGATCTTCCCCTCCCGCTGGAGGGCGCCGCGGAGTTCCTTCTTGAGGATCTTGCCGATGATGTTCTTCGGCAGGGAGTCCCGGAAGTCCACGTACCGCGGCACCTTGTAGGAAGCCATGTTCTCGCGGCACCAGTCCCGGAGTTCCTCCTCCCCGAGGGTTTCTCCGGGGCGGAGGACGACACAGGCCATCACCTCTTCCCCGTAGATCGGGTCGGGAACGCCGACCACGGCGGCCTCCAGGATCTTCGGGTGGGTGAAGAGGATGCCCTCCAGTTCCTTGGGGTAGATGTTCTCGCCGCCCCGGATGACCATCTCCTTCTTCCGGTCCACGATGAAGAGGTAGCCGTCCTCGTCCTTGTAGGCCATGTCTCCCGTGTGGAGCCAGCCGCCGCGCAGGGTCTGGGCGGTCTCCTCGGGCTTGTTGAAGTATCCCTTCATGACGTGGCCGCCGCGGATGACGATCTCCCCGATTTCCCCCTGCGGGACCTCCCGGTCCTCCTCGTCGAAAATCCGGACCTCGCTCTCGGCGAAGGGGATCCCGATGGAGCCGATCTTGCGGACGCCGTTAATGGGGTTGGCCGTGGCGCCGGCGGTTCCCTCCGTGAGGCCGTAGCCCTCGACGATGATCATGTTGAAGGTCTCCTCGAACCGGCGGATTGCCTCCACCGGCATCGGGGCGGCGCCGCAGACGCCGTAACGGAGCGAGCTGACGTCGACCGCCTCGCTTCCCGGGGTGGCCAGGAGGATCTGATAGACCGTGGGGACGCCGCTGAAGATGTTGACGCGATACCGGGCGACGGTCTCCCAGAAGTCGGAGGCGGAGAAGCCCTTCCGGAGGACGATCTGGGCGCCCACGGTCATGGGGGCCGTTCCGGTGATGACCAGGCCGTTGACGTGGAAGAGAGGGAGGAAGCACATCACCACGTCCCGGTCGCTGATGTCGGCCAGCTTCGTGGCCTGCCAGGAGTTGGTCAGGATGTTGCCGTGGGAGAGGAGGACTCCCTTGGGGTTCCCCGTGGTGCCGGAGGTGTAGACGATGGTGGAGATGTCGTCCAGGGCGATGGGGATGTCTTCCACGCGACCTTCTTCCCGGAGCAGGTCGTCGAAGGAAAGGTAGCCCTCCGCATCGAACCCGCGGGCGATCCAGTGCTTCAGGGCCGGCGTCTCGCCCCGCACCCGGTCCGCGTGGAGGCGGTAGGGGGCGTCGACAAAGAGGGCCGCGGCGCCGGAATCGTTGAGGAGGTACTGGATCTCGCCGGTCTGCCACCAGCAGTTGACGGGCCCGGCGATGGCGCCGGCCTTGATAATTCCGAAGTAGACGTAGTAGAATTCAGGGCCGTTGTCCATCAGGAGGCAGACCCGGTCCCCCTTCCGGATCCCGAGCTTTTGAAGGGAGCGGGCGATGCGGCTGCTCCGCTCGTCCAGGTCGCGGTAGGTCACGTCCTCTTCGTGGAAGCGGATAACCGCCTTGTCGCCGAATCGTTCGGCCTGTTTCTCGATCAGGTCCCGCAGGTTTTTGAACGCAAATTCCATGTTGTCTCCCTTGCTCCGGATGGTCTTTTCTGAAAAAAGAACGTTTCAATATAGATAGTTACACATCTTGACGACGCCTGAATGTATCAGATCGAAAGGGTCCGCACAAGATTGATTTTGGGATCAATGCAGAATCGAGGAAGAACGAACGGTTGAGGATGAGAACGGCGCTTCTTTCCGAAGCAGGAGGAAGGATCGAAGAGGGTTTCCCGCCGGGGAGGGCGGGAAACCCGAGGGACTCAGTTACTGGACCATGCCCCGGATGGCGTCCACGACGGGGTTCGTGAAGAGGGCCACCAGCGCTGTATAAAGGGCGAAGGAACCGACGGCTTCCGTCAGGTAGATCCGGGGGAAGCGCTGCTTGAGGGAGACGATGAACATCCCGCCCAGCACCAGGCATCCGAACTGGAAGTACGGGAAGTTGTCCTTTCCGGCGGCGGCGTACTCGGCGAACCCGAATGAGGCGGTCAGGCAGATCATGACCCCCACCAGGATGGCGACGTGCAGGCTCTTTTTCATCTTGGACACCTCCTTTTGCTTGTGTTGCGAATCCTCTTGCCTTACTGTCATGAAAAGATCATGCCACTCCGTGGATTATCCGGGTCTAACATATAAGTATCTGCTCTTGTTTGTGTTTTTCTTAGAGTGCCGTTCCGCCGGCAAAAACCGGATCGGCAGGGGAGGCGATCCAGTTTAACGAAACGTTAAACCGCGATGCATCTTGTTTACAATGCCCCCCGGTTGTGGTAATCAGCATTCGCCCCGCAGGCCGCTCAGGCCGGGAAGGAGTTGCAACTCATGATTTTCATTCCGAAAGAGGAGAAGTTTTTCGATCATTTCGAAGATCTTGCGGACAAGATCGAGGAAGGCGGCCGCCTCTTCATGGAGATCGTGGACAACTTCGATCACTCCGAGGGCAAGGTTGCCCGCATGAAGGAGATCGAGCACGAGGCGGACAAGATCACCCACCTGATCTACGAGAAGATGCACAAGACCTTTCTCACCCCGCTGGACCGGGAGGACATCTACGCCCTCGCCAACAAAATGGACAGCATCCTCGACCTGATCGAGGCGGCGGCGGCCCGGATGTACCTCTACAAGGTCAAAAGCTCCTCGCGGGAAATCCGGGAGTTGGGCATCATCGTCAACAACTCCATCGCCCTGGTGAAGAAGATCGTCCACGCCCTCCGGAACAAGAAGAACGCCGAGATGATCATGAAGGCCTGCGTGGAGATCAACACCCTGGAGAACGAGGGGGACTACATCCTCCGGCAGGCCATGGCCCGCCTCTTTGAGACGGAGGGGGACGTCTTCGAACTGATCAAGTGGAAGGAGATTCTCGAGCGCGTCGAGGAATCCATCGACACCTGCGAGGATGTGTCCAACATCGTGGAAGGCATTGTCCTGAAACACGGTTGACGCCGAATGATCAGCGCTTCCCTGGCGATTGTCGTCTTCATCGTCATCATCGCTCTTGTCTTCGACTTCATCAACGGGTTCCACGACTCGGCGAATTCCATCGCCACCGTGGTCACCACCCGCGTTCTATCGCCCAGCCAGGCCGTCGTCTGGGCGGCCTTTTTCAATTTCTCGGCCATCTTCATCATCGGCACGCCGGTGGCGAAAACCATCGGCACCGGCATCGTGCAGACGGCCATCGTCGACAACGAATTGGTCATCGCCACCCTGGGCGGGGCCATCACGTGGAACCTCATCACCTGGTGGTTCGGACTGCCCAGCAGTTCCTCCCACGCCCTGATCGGCGGCCTCATCGGGGCGGGTCTGGTGAAGGGCGGTGCGAATGTCCTCGTGTGGAACGGAATTCTCAAGACCGCCGTCTTCATCGTCCTTTCGCCGATGATCGGCCTCGTCCTGGGACTTCTGTTCATGATCGTGACCCTGAACCTGACCCGGTGGAGCAACGTCCACACGGCGGACCGGGTTTTCCGCAGGCTTCAGCTTCTCTCCGCGGCGGTCTACAGCACGAGCCATGGAATGAACGACGCCCAGAAGACCATGGGCATCATCGCCATGGTTCTCTTCAGCGCCGGCTACCTGGGTTCGACCTTCTACATTCCCTTCTGGGTCATCTTCAGTTGCTACTTGATGATCGCGTTGGGAACGATGGCGGGAGGCTGGCGGATCGTCAAGACCATGGGGTCCAAGATCACGAAACTCCAACCCATGGGGGGGTTCTGCGCCGAGACGGCGGCGGCCTGCTCCATCATCGGGGCGTCCGTGGCGGGCATTCCCGTCAGCACGACCCACACCATCACGGGGGCCATCATGGGCGTCGGCTCCACGAAGCGCCTGACGGCGGTGCGCTGGGGCGTCGCCGGCACCATCGTCTGGGCCTGGGTTCTGACAATCCCCGTCACGGGCTTTCTCTCGGCTTTCCTCTACATCGTCATCGATCCCCTGTTCTAGCCTTCACGTCTCCGTGTGGTCCGGATCTTCCCCCTGTCTCCTTCTCCGGTAATGACGGGAGACGAGGACTCCCGCCACGGCGCCCGCGACGAGGCCGGCCAAGGCGGCCTGGATGATCCGCTTCCGCCGCTTCCTGCGCCTTCTCTCGTCCCGCTCCTTCACGGACTTGCGCAGATACGCTTTCCAGTCCGGGATTTCCTCCCGGGGCGGGAGGCTGTAGCAGCGCTTCCAGAGTTCCAGGTAGGCCCGCTCCTCCTCCCGGCAGCGGTCGTCGTCCCACCCCAGTTCCTCCCGGCAGATCGGCCGGATCCGCTCCAGGAACTCCGCCCCGCCGTAAGGCACGAGGAGCCCGATCCGGACGCGCCGGAGCAGGAGATCGTCCAGGTGGACCACCCCTTCCGACCGGCAGGCCCACCGCAACTCCGCCCAGAGCGTGTTCGTCCCGGGGATCGCGTCCAGTTCCCCCGGTGAAGCCCCGGCAACCAGGTCTGCCGCTCCAGCCCCGTAGCGCCCGATGATCCGTTTCCGGGCCTTTTCGTCAAGCGCGGTCCTCCGGAGCAGGTCCATGGAAACGGGGTCCAGGGCCGACGCATCCTCGATCATCTCCAGGCGGCTTGCCGCGTTCTCCGGCAGGCGGGAGCGGATTGCCTGGAGCACGTCCCGGGCGATCAGGCGAAAGGTGGTGAGTTTGCCTCCCGTGACGGTGAGGAGACCTTTCTCGTCCCAGACGACGTGGTCCCGGGATTCCTGGGAGGGATCGGCCTTCCCGGTGCCGATGACGGGCCGGACGCCGGCGAAGGTGGAAATGACGTCTTCCGGCTTCAGGTTCAGTTTGGGGAACTGGGCCTCCACGGCGGCCAGGAGGTAGGCCGCCTCGTCGGGGGAGATGGCTGGTTCCTCCCGGAGGTCCTCGAGGTGGTCCACGTCGGTGGTGCCCACGAGGGTGATCCCCTCCCAGGGGAAGATGAAGACGGGCCGCGAGTCGGCGGGGTGAATGAAGCAGAGGGCCTGGGCCACCGGGAGCCGCCAGGCGGGGAAGATCAGGTGGCTCCCCCGGAGGGGGCGCATCCGGGGCGGTGCCTGGACCCGGGAGCGGAGCATGTCCGCCCAGGCGCCCGTGGCGTTCACGACGACCCGGGCCCGCACCTCGCCCCGGCGGTTGCCTGCGAGATCCCGGAGCACGGCCCCGGCGACGATCCGCCGGCCCGAGGCGGGATCCTCCCGGAAGATGAGTTCCTCCGCAGACACGTAATTGATCGCCTCCCCCCCGTCCGCCACGGCCTCGAGGAGGACCCGGAGGACCAGGCGGGCATCGTCCGTCTGGGCGTCTCCGTAGCGGAACCCTCCCCGGAGCCCCTTCCGGGAGATGTGAGGCGCCAGCATCTGGAAGTCCTCCGGCGGGTGGTAGGTGTGGGACCACCGCATGGCCAGGAGGTCGTAGACGGAAAGGCCGAGGCCGTAGAGGACCCTCCCCGGCGAGTCTCCTTTATAGACGGAAAGGAGGAAGCCCAGGGGATCGATGAGCCCCGGTCCCTCCTCCAGGAGTTCCTCCCGCTCCTGGACTGCGGCGCGGGTCAGGAGCAGGTCCCCCTCCTTCAGATAGCGGAGCCCGCCGTGGACGAGCTTGGACGAGCGGCTCGAGGTTCCCCAGGCGAAGTCTCGCTGCTCCACCAGCAGGGCTTTCAGGCCCAGCCGGGCCGCCTCCCGGAGGAGCCCGGCGCCGGTGATGCCGCCGCCCACGATCAGCAGGTCCCAGTCCCGACCAAGTTTCGACCAGGTCGCTTCCCGGCCGGTTTTCCCGTCCATCGTCCGTTCCTCCCTTGTCGTCCATCCACGTTGCGCCGCCGGTCCCTCGGGACGTTCCCTCCGCCGGGGCGCTTCCGGCTTCCCGTCACCCCGTCAGTTTCCCGGGATTCATGATCCCCGAGGGGTCGAACCGGCGGCAGAGATCACCGATGACGGCCATGCCCAGGGGGCCCTTCTCCGCCGGCAGGTAGGGGGCGTGGTCGGTCCCCACGCCGTGCTGGTGGCTGATGGTTCCGCCCCGGGTCACGATGGCCCGGCTGGCCCCGTCCTTGAGCCGCCGCCAGCGGTCGAGATTCTCCTCCGGGTCCTCCGCCAGGCGAAAGAGGTACGTCGTGTAGAGGCTGGATCCCCAGGGATACAGGTGGGAGAGGTGGGTGAAGAAAAGGACACTCTCCCCCGACCCGGACAGCCCCTCGTTCAGCGCCTGCTCGATCTCCCGGATCATGTCGGGGATCGACGTCCAGGACACGGCGGTCTCCAGGGTGTCCGCGGCGTACCCCGCCTGCCAGAGAGCGTTCCGCAGGTAGGGGGTCCGGAACCGGTTCCGGTTCCATTCGCGGCCGAAGGTTTTGCCCGCCGGGACGCCGCCGCAATCGGAGGCGATGGCCAGGGCCTCCTTCCGGGCCGTCTTCACGATCTCCTCCCCGCCGGAAACGCCGAAAAGGAGCATGCACTTGCGCTTCGCCGCGCCCCGGGCGGAGAGGTACCGTTCCAAAACGCCGATGAGAAATGCGTGGCCTGCCAGGGCGAGGGTGGTCTCCGTCTCCTGGGCGGTGCTGAGCCGGAGCATCGAGAGGGGGATCCCCGCCCAGAGCATCCGCCGGGCCGCCTCGCTTCCCTGGTCGAAGTCGGGGAAGAAAAGGGCATGGAACTCCTCCGCCCGGGGCAAAGAGGTCACCCGGACGACCGCCTCGGTGAGGATTCCGAATCGTCCCTCCGAACCCAGGACGGCCTCCCGGAGGTCCGGACCCGCGGCGGAGGCCGGAAACGCCGGGAGTTCCAGGGTGCCCGAGGGGGTCTCCATGCGCCCGCCGGCGAAGAGCCGCTCGATCCTGCCGTAGCCGAGGGACTGCTGGCCGCTGGAGCGGGTGGCGATCCAGCCGCCCAGGGTGGAGTACTCGAAGGATTGGGGAAAGTGGCCCAGGGTGAAGCCCCGCGCCCGGAGTTGCGCCTCCAGGTCCGGACCGGCCACGCCCGCCTGGAAGACGGCCTGGTGGCTCCGCTCGTCGAAATCGAGCAGGCGGTTCATCCGCGACAGGTCCACCGTCAGGACCGGCTCCCGGCCGGGCAGGGGATTGACGTGCCCCACCACGCTGGTGCCGCCCCCGTAGGGGATCAGGTGGACCCAGTTCTGCCGGGCGTAGTCGAGGAGGTCCCGGACGTCCTCGTTGTCGAGGGGACGGGAGACGCCGTCGGGGAAGGAGTCGATCCGGCCGCTCCGGAGGGCGATCCAATCCGGGAGGCTCTGGCCGCGGGCATGCCGCAGGCGGTCCTCCGGATCCGTGGAGACCAGCGGGTGCGGCGGCAGCCGGGAGGGCGGCACCCGGTGAACCGCTTCCTCCAGGGTCGCATCCCGCGGGGGTTTTCCCGCGCCGATCGCCTTCGACAGGAATTTCGCCGCCGCTCCGGGCAGCGTGTAGCCTTCCGTATCGTCGCCCCAGCCGTTCCAGCGTCTCATGGCCGTTCCTCCCGTTCTGAGCACAGCCCCCTTGGGCCGGCATCGTCCCGTCGTTTCCTCCGGTCGCGGAAATTTCCGTTCGCGGTACCTACAGGGGGTTCTTGATGATCACCGGGACCTCGCAGAGTTCCTGGAAAGTCCGGGCATCGGCGGCGGAGCCGACGATGTCTCCCCAGTGGATGGGAATGGCCGCCTCCGGCTTGATCTGGTTGACCGCCCGGGCCGCCTCCGCGGCGGTCATCGTGTAGGTCCCCCCGACGGGAACGATCACCACGTCGGCCCGGATGCTTTCCATCTCCGGGATGGCGTCGGTGTCGCCGGCGTAGTAGATCCGCTTGCCCTCCACCGTGAGAATGAAGCCGATCCAGTCGTTGGCCCGGGGGTGGAAGGCCTTCCGGGGATTGTAGGCCGGGACGGCCTCGACGGGAATACCGTGGGCGGTGGTGCTCTCCCCGGGCTTCAGGACCCGGACGTCGCCCTTGAGCCGGGGTGCGACGTCGTGGGTGGTGACGAAGGCCGTGTCGTCCTTCCGGATCCGCTCCACGTCGTCGGGGGAGAAGTGGTCCCCGTGACCGTGGCTGACGAGGATCAGGTCCGCCTTGTCCTTCGTCCGCACCTTCCAGGGGTCGATGTAAATGATCCGGTCACTTCGGATCAGGACGCTCGAGTGGCCCAGCCAGAAGATCTTGTCGGCAATCATGGCTTCCTCCCCGCATGCTTGAAAAGCGTTTTATTCCGAATTATTACCAGTTCAATTCATGTAGCCGCAAATGGCGGCGCCGTCAAGATGTCTCGCCGCCGCCGCGAATTTATGGTAATGGATTCGCATTCTTCACGACCCGAAAGGAGGCCCGGGTGCAATGAAAGGGAAAAAAGCACCACTGGTGAGCATCGTCATGGGGAGCGATTCGGACCTTTCCGTGATGGAGGAGGCCGCGAAGGTCCTCCTGGACTTCCAGGTGCCCCACGAGATCTACCTGACGTCGGCCCACCGGGCGCCGCAGCGGACGTCCGGGTTCGCGGCGGGCGCCGCCGGGCGGGGGGTCCGGGTGATCATCGCCGGCGCCGGGGCGGCGGCCCACCTGGCCGGGGTGATTGCCTCCCAGACCCCGCTGCCCGTCATCGGGGTGCCCATCGATGCCACGTCCCTCCAGGGCCTTGACGCCCTCCTCGCCACGGTCCAGATGCCCGGGGGGATCCCCGTGGCCACCATGGCCGTCGGGAAGGCGGGGGCGAAGAACGCCGCCCTCCTGGCCGTCCGGATCCTCGCCCTGGGGGACGCCCGCCTCCGGAAGCGCCTGGACGACTACACCGCGGGGCTGGCCAGGGACGTGGAGGTCCGCCACGACGGAATGGTGAAAAAACGGGGGGCGTAGGGGATGCGGGCGTGTCCGCGGCGGGTCTGCAAGGACCGGGGCCGCGGCTGGCCCGACCCGGAACGACCCGGAAAGGAGCGGCCTTGGCCGACCGGATCGAGATCCATCCCGAACAGCCCGATCCGCAGGCGATCGAGCGGATCGCCGGCATCCTCCGGCGGGGAGGGATCGTCGCCTATCCCACCGAGACGTTCTACGGCCTCGGGGCCGACGGCCTGGACCCCGCCGCGGTGGAGCGGATCTTCGCCGTCAAGGGAAGGGACTTCCGGAGCCCCGTGTCCCTCATCATCGGCCGCCTGGAGGACCTGGACCCGCTGGTGGAGGAGATCCCGGCGGCGGGCCGGAGGCTGATCGAGGCCTTCTGGCCCGGGGCCCTCACCCTGGTATTCAGGGCTTCGGGGATCATCCTGCCCCGGCTGACGGCGGGGACCGGGAAAATCGGGATCCGCCTGTCGGGTCTCCCGGCGGCCCGGGCCGTCGCGGCGGCCCTCGGTCGTCCCGTAACCGCCACCAGCGCCAACCGGTCCGGGGAGAGGGAGTGCAACACCGCCGGCGAGGTCCTGGCGCAGATCGGGGAGGCCGTCGACGCGGTGGCCGACGGGGGCCCGACGGCCGGCGGGCTGGGTTCCACCTTCGTGGACGTCACGGGCGGCGCCCCGCTGATCCTCCGCCGCGGGGCGATGGAAGAGGAGAGGATTCGAAAGGCCTGGGGGCAGGGCTGAAGGCCTGTCCCCGGCGGCGCTTCGCAGGCAAGCACGGAAACGGGGGTTACGGCAGCATGCGCTCCGCATCCAGCGGGATGACCCCCGTCTTGATGACCGCCGTCTTGTCCAAGCCGGCCCGGTCCAGGGCGAAAACCACCATGAAGGGGATCTCCGCGCCGGGGGTGACGCTGTCCTTGGCGGCGGGTGTGATCTGGGGAAAGGACAGGCGCTTCTGCAGGTCCTCTTCCGAGAGGCTCGCCAGTTCGGCGTCGGTGAGGAGGTTCCCGCCGTAGGATATGCGGCTCCGGACGATCCGGTCCGACGCATCGTACAGCCTGCCCTGGATGCGGATCCGGGTCACCGTGTGGGGGGAGGCGTTCAGGGCCTTTCCCTCCAGGATCAGCAGGTCCCCCAGGAGGGCGTTGGCCATCAGGCGGCGCTGGACCTGCTGGACCCGGATGTCCCCCGGGTTGACCTCCCCCGACTGGGGATCCTTGCCGAAGACGGCCTCCAGGGCGGGGACCGCGGAAACGAGGTCCGTGACGAGGGCCCCCCGGATGTCGGGATACAGGAACAGGAAGCCGCTCCCGCCGATCACCAGGACGAGGAACACCGCCAGGGCGATGAGGAGCCAGGAAGGCCGCGGCCTGCGGTAATCCGCCGGGGGCGGCAGGAGATCTTCCTCCTCCTGTCGCTCGCCCACCGGGAGCGGGATGTCCCGAACCTGCGGCGGCTCCTCGACGGGGGCCCGCCGGGCCTCCACCTCGCGGAGGGATTCCCGGATGCGGTCGGCGCTCATCATCACCGTGTCCCCCCGAAGAGGGAGGTCGTTGAAGGGCGGGCTTTCGGACAGCAGCAGGGTCCGGTCCGGGTCTTCCGAAGGTCCCGGGGGAGGCGCCGGTTCTTCCGGGACCGGGGCCGATTCAGGCATGGCCCTCTTTCGGTCCGGGTTTTCCTGGAAAAAGACGTTCTCGCAGCGGGTGCAGCGCACCCAGGCCCCCTCGGCCTCCATCTGGGCGTCGTCGAAGCGGTACTTCGTTCCGCACTTCTCGCACCGGATGATCATGATTCCTCCTTGCCGCACCGTTGTCTTCCGTTCCTCCGGCAGCGCGATCCCGCCGTCACGGCTGCGCTTCCAGGATGCAGACGTCGGGAAGGAAGCGCCCCTGCTCGTCAAAATCGAGGCCGTAGCCGACGACGAAGCCGTCGTCCATGGTGAACCCCACGAAGTCCGCCTCGAAGGGAACCTTCCGGCGGAGCCTCTTGTCGATGAAGGCGCAGACCTTCAGGCTCCGGGGATTGCGGGATCGCAGGCTCTCCACGAGATAGGTCAGGGTGAGCCCCGTGTCGACGATGTCCTCGACGACGAGGACGTCCTTCCCGGCGACATCGATCTCGATGTCCTTGGTGAGTTCGATCCGGCCGGAGGTCTCCGTTCCGGCGCCGTAGCTGGCGAGGCGGACGAAGTCGATCCGGCAGGGGATGCGGAGGGCCCGGATCAGGTCGGCCATGAACATGAAGGCCCCCTTGAGGACGCCGATGGCGACGAGGTCGCGGCCCTCGTAGGTCCTGGAAACCTCTTCGCCCAGTTCGTACACCCTCTCCCGAATGGCCTCCCGGGAATAGAGGACCGACTTTTTCATGGTCTCCATCGGTATCCCTCCTTATGTGGCCGATTTTCCATATCTTATGCGCCTGTCCCTGTCAACGGGAAATCCCGCTTCCGTCCCCGGGTTCCCAGGCGCGGGCGAAGGCCTCGATGTGGGCGGCGATCATCGCCTCCGCCCGCCGGAGGTCGTCCAAGGATCGGAAATCCGAGGAGAGGCTGAGGAAAATCCGGTCGAAGGGGGACCGCTCGCACCCGAGGGCGTCGTAGTCGATGAAGGAGATCATGTACTGGGATCCGTCGAAGTAGTACTTCCCCAGCCGGTTCACGTCGGCGGAGCGGAAGGGCCAATCGAGCTTTCGGTCGAAGTAGGCCCGGGCCGCCTCCCGGCAGGGCCCCTCGCGGAAGGCGGCGGGCGGGGGCATGCGTCCCACCCGCTCGCTGACCAGGCGGAAGTACTCCTTGGCGAAATCGATGTCCGTGACGCACAGGCCGTAGAGGTACCAGTCGTCCAGGAGGTCCGTGAGGGCCCGCTGCTCCGCCGGGGAGAGGTAGGTGTAACTGGGGCAGAAGTGGCCGTCGCAGAGTTCGCGGCCGTAGAAGGAGGCCTCCCGGAGGTCCCGCCCGTCGTTCTGCATGGGATGGAGAAGGCACCCCACCCGAGTCTCTTCCCCGTCGAGAAAGCCCACGAACTCGCAGCAGTAAATGACCTCGTAGCGCTTGGTCGAATCCTCGGCGTCCCGGATGAGGCGCGAGAAGACCTCCGGATCGAAATCGGGCCCCGCCAGACGGCGGTAGAGGGCGGTGCGGTGCCGGAAGCGCCGAACGAGGGAATCCCGGGTGCTGTCGGCGTAGTTGTAGATGCCGCAGCAGGCCGCACAGGACCGGCCACCGGGCTGGCAGAGGTGGACGAAGTCGGGCCCCTGGTTCATTTCGGCGAGGCCTATTCGAAGACGACCGTTTTCGAACCGTAGGGGAGAATCCGGTTCTCCAGGTGGAGGCGTACGGCCCGGGCCAGGACGATCCGCTCCAGGTCCTGGCTTTTCAACTGGATGTCCTCCACGGAGTCGCGGTGGCTTATCTTGATGACGTCCTGGGCGATGATCGGGCCGTCGTCCAGTTTTTCCGTCACGTAGTGGCTCGTGGCCCCGATGATCTTCACGCCCCGGTCGTAGGCCTGCTGGTAGGGCTTGGGGCCCGCGAAGGCGGGGAGGAAGGAGTGGTGGATGTTGAGGATCCGGTTGGGAAACTCCCGGACGAACTTGCCGCTCAGGATCTGCATGTAGCGGGCCAGGACGATCAGGTCGATCCGCTCCTTCTTCAGGAGGGCGATCTCCTTCGCCTCCTGGCGCCCCTTGGTTTCCGGCGTGACGGGGAAGCACTCGAAGCGGAGGCCGAAGGGTTCCACCAGGGACCGCAGCTCTTCGTGGTTGCCGATGACGAGCGGGATCTCCGCCCGGAATTCCCCCATCCGGTGCCGCAGGATCAGGTCGTAGAGGCAGTGGGGGTGACGGGAGGCGAAGACGGCCATCCGGGGAACCGTGTCGCTGAAGTGAAGGCTCCAGGTCATGCCGAACCTGCGGGCCGTGTGCTTGAAGACGCTGCCGATCTCCTCCCGCGGGATGTTGAACCCATCCAGTTCCCACTCGATGCGCATGAAGAAGATCTTTTTCGTCATGGAGGTGTGCTGGGCGGCATGGACGATGTTTCCGTTGTTCTGGAAGATGAAACTGGAGATGTTCGCCACCAGCCCCTTCTGGTCGGGACAGGACAACAGCAGGATGGCATTGGGCCCGTTCATGGTTTGTCTCCTCAAGGAGCCGGAATAAAAGGATAATGGGGCGACCCCCCGGGGGGCTATATAGGTGGAATGCAATTGCAGGTCAAGGGCAAAGATGATAAGAGGACCCCTCCGGCGGGGGACTGGAGGCCGGGTGGCCCGAAGTGCGCGGAGGCCCCGGCCGCGGAACGGAGATTGGAAATACATGGGCAAGATTGTCGAGAAAATCCGCCTGTCCAACGGTTTGGTCCTGGAGGTGTGGGACCTCTCCCGGGCCATCGCGGCGGACACCACGAAGGTGGAGCTCTACATCCGGGTGAAGGTTCCCTTCCAGGAGGCCCACTTCGCCGACCCCGGGCACTACGAACTCACCCGCCGGGTATTCGGGCCCGAAGGGGTTTACGAATACCGCAAGGAGCGGACCTTTGTGAACAATGCGGAGCGGGAGGCCGTCTTCGCGGAGCTGCTGGGAGGATTCCGGACGGGCGCCCTGCCGTACCTGGAGCGGGCCGACTTTCCCCGGCGGTATTCCCTGAACCGGTACCGGGAGATCCTCCAGAACCCCTGGAAGTACCCGGTCAGCCTTCCCGACGGAGGCGAGTCATGAAAGCATTGCTCCAGGATCTGGCGAACGAGCAGGCGGCCCTGGATATCCTGGTTGCGGATCTCCGGGAGGACCGGTGGGCCGCGGAAACCCCTTTCGCGGGCTGGACCGTTCACGATTCCATCAGTCACCTGGCCTTCTTCGACGGGGCGGCGGTCCTGGCCATGACGGACCCGGAGTCCTTCCGGGAGCAGGCCTCGTCGCTCCCGGCGAGCGAGGAGGTTTTCGAGGTCACGCTGGAGAGGGGCCGGGACATGGCCCCGGCGGACCTCCTGGCCTGGTGGCGTCGCGAGCGGACGGCCCTCCTGGCGATCCTCGACGGCCGGGATGCGAAGGACCGGCTCCAGTGGTTCGGCCCCCCCATGGGCGTCCGGACGATGGCCACGGCCCGCCTGATGGAGACCTGGGCCCACGGCCAGGACGTCGTGGACGCCCTGGGCCTCGAGAGGCCTGCCACGGGGAGGCTCCGGCACATCGCCCAACTGGGGTACATGACCTTCGGGTGGAGTTTCGCCTGCCGCCGCAAGGAACCGCCGAACCGGCTGATCCGGGTCGAACTGGACGCCCCCGGGGGGGAGACCTGGGCGTGGGGGCCCGAAGCGGCCGACGAGACCGTCCGGGGCACGGCGGAGGATTTCTGCCTCGTCGTCACCCAGCGCCGCCACCCCTACGACACGGGCCTCGAGTGGAACGGTCCCGCGACGGAACAGTGGCTCCTCTGCGCCCAGGCCTTCGCGGGTCCGCCCACCTATGGCCCCCGGCCCGGGCGGTTCCCGAAAAGGGGCGCCTGACGGTCCCGGCGGCGCTCCATCGGCGTGCATTCCCCCGGTTCGTCGAATGATTCCCCGTGTGCAGCGGAAACGGGTTGGATCGCCGCCTCAGCGCGGAAGCGATCGGGCTTCCCGGTTCCGGAAGGGTCCCCCGGACCGGGTCCCGGATCCCTCATGGACGCCCTTCGCCAGGGCCTTTCCGAAACGGTTTGTTGCCTGATGAACTGGGAAGACCTCCTCCTGTCCGTTGAGAAGCCCGGCCGCTACGTCGGCGGCGAGGTGAACGCCCTCCGGAAAAACCCCGCTTCGTGCCGGATCCGCTTCGCCCTTGCCTTCCCCGACGCCTACGAGGTGGGGATGTCCCACCTGGGGCTCCAGATCCTCTACGCCATCCTCGGAGACCGGCCCGACATCCTGGTGGAGCGCTGCTTCGCCCCCTGGCCAGACATGGAAGGGCGGCTCCGGGAGACGGGCGTTCCCCTCTCCACCCTGGAGTCCCGGATTCCCCTCCGGGACTTCGACGTGGTGGGTTTCTCCCTCCAGTACGAACTGGCCTACACGAACGTCCTGGCCATGCTGGACCTGGGGGGCATCCCGTTGCGGTCCGCCGCGCGACGGGACGGGGATCCCCTCGTCATCGCCGGCGGGCCCTGCGCCTTCAACCCGGCCCCCCTGGAGACTTTCATCGACGCCTTTGCCGTCGGGGAGGGGGAGGAGGTCGTCACGGAGATCGCCGACGCCGTGGCGGCGGGCCGCGAGCGGGGCGAGGGGCGGGAGGCCCTCCTGGATCGCCTGGCGGGTCTGGAAGGCGTGCATGTCCCCTCCCGGCCCCGGGAGGGTCGTGTCCGGAAGCGCGTCCTCCTGGACCTCAACAACTGGCGGGAACCCCGGCGGCCCCTGGTGCCGCTGGTGAAGGCCGTCCACGATCGGGTGAACC
This sequence comes from Syntrophaceae bacterium, assembly GCA_041310335.1. Taxonomy (GTDB): domain Bacteria; phylum Desulfobacterota; class Syntrophia; order Syntrophales; family PHBD01; genus PHBD01. The sequence continues at coordinate 19,129 of JBFYXW010000106.1, forward strand.
TGGAGATCGCCCGGGGCTGCACCCGGGGCTGCCGCTTCTGCCAGGCCGGAATGGTCTGGCGGCCCGTCCGGGAGCGGGACCCGGCCCTGCTGATGGAAATGGCCGAGGGAATGCTCTCGGCCACCGGCCACGACGAGATCTCGCTCCTGTCCCTCAGTTCCGGCGACTACAGCCGGATCGAGGCCCTCCTGGAGCGCCTCATGGCCCGCCACTTCGACGACCGGGTTGCCCTGGCCCTGCCGTCGCTCCGCGTGGAGACCCTGACGGGGAGCCTCATCGAGCAGATCCGGCGGGTCCGCAAGACGAGCTTCACCCTTGCCCCGGAGGCGGGGACGCAGAACCTGCGGAACCGGATCAACAAGGGCAACACGGAGGAGGACCTCCTCCGGACGGCCTCCCGGGTTTTCGAGGCGGGCTGGCGGAACCTGAAGCTGTACTTCATGATCGGTCTCCCCGGGGAAACCCCGGAGGACCTGGAAGGGATCGCCGAGTTGGCCTACCGGACGCTGGGGGCGGCGGGCAAGCGGGGGCAGGTGACGGTGAGCCTCTCCACCTTCGTGCCGAAACCCCACACGCCCTTCCAGTGGGAGGCCCAGATGTCCCTGGCGGAGACCCTGGAGAAGCAGCGGTTCTTCCGGGGGCGGATCCGGCACCGGAACCTCCCCATCAAGTGGCACGATGCCCGGATGAGCCTCCTGGAGGGCGTTTTTTCCCGGGGGGACGGGCGCCTCGGCGACCTCCTGGAGGAGGCCTTCCGCCTGGGGTGCCGCTTCGACGGCTGGTCGGACCGCTTCCGCTTCGACCTGTGGGAGGAGGCCCTCCGCCGGACGGGGATCGACCCGGAGGAGTGGTTGCGGGAGCGGGGGATCACCGAGCCGCTGCCCTGGGACGGGATCGACGCGGGCGTGGAGAGGGACTTTCTCCTGGCGGAGCGGGAGCGGGCCCGCCGGGGGGAGGCCACGGAGGACTGCCGGAAGGCGGGGTGCACGAACTGCGGTGCCTGCGATCACGAAACCATCCGCATCGTGGAGGCCGACGTGGCGGCGCTCCCGGAGCCCGGACCGGGGGATCGGGAGCGGATGCCCGAAGGGACGATCCCGGTCTGCTACCGCATGACCTTCGCCAAGCGGGGCCTCTCCCGGTTCCTGTCCCATCTCGAACTGTCGTCGGCCATTCTCCGGGCCATGAAGCAGGCGGGGCTGGCCTTCATCTTCAGCGGTGGGTTCCATCCCCATCCGAAGGTCTCCTTCGCGTCGGCCACCGCCGTCGGCATGGAGAGCGCGGCGGAGTACCTGGAGGCCCAGGTGCAGGAGCAGGACCCTTCCCCGGCAACCCTGCCGGGGCGGATCAACGCATTCCTGCCGGCGGGACTCGTGATCACGGCGGTGGAGGAGATCCCGCCCTTCGGCTGGTCCCTGGCGGAGCGGGTGACGGGGTTCGCCTTCCGGGTCGGCCTGCCCGGCGGGACGCCCCCGGAAGAGTGGGACCGCCTGGCCCGCCGGGCGGGCGAATTCCTGGCGGCGGAACAATTCCCCGTCACCCGGGAGGCGAAGGGGAAGGTCTCGACCCGGGACGTCCGCCCGCTGGTGAAGCGCCTGTCGGTGGATCCGGATGCCGGCGCCGTCGAGGTCGACGTGGCCATGGGCCCGTCGGGATCCGTGCGGCCCCTGGAGATCCTGACGCAGGTCCTGGGCATCCCGGCGGCGGAAGCGGTCCGCCTGGCGGTCCTCAAGACGAAGACCTTCTTCCGGTGATTGTCCGGCATGGTCCGGCCGCGCCCCCGCGGTTGGGTGGTTTGTCCTTGGCGCGGGGGCTGTCACGGGGGTTCCCGCCGTCGCGGAGACGTTTCCGCGGATCGCCTGGTCGGGATGGACCGCCGTGCGTGTGGAAACGTCTCCCAATTGCTCCTCTGGGAACCCCCGGCCGCGCCACGCGGCTGGGCGGTTCGGTCGAACCACGGCGGGGCTAGAAATTTTGGTTGACAAACGGGGGCGAATTGCGTAGGTAACCCCTTCTTCATTTTAGATCACGAGGGAATGGTCCCATGTACGCAGTCATCAAGACGGGCGGGAAGCAGCACCGGGTCTCCGAGGGAGACGTCCTGGCGGTCGAAAAGATCGAAGGGCAGAAGGGGGATGCGGTGGAGTTCACCGAGGTTCTCCTGGTATCGAAGGAAGAGGATGTCCGGATTGGCCGGCCCTTCGTCGAGGGGGCCAAGGTCACGGGCGAGATCGTGGCCCAGGAAAAGGGGCCCAAGCTCATCGTCTTCAAGATGAAGCGCCGCAAGGGGTTTCGCAAGAAGACGGGTCACCGGCAGCTCCTCACCCGGATGAAAATCAAGGAAATATCCATTTAAGCGGAGGGTCCCATGGCACATAAAAAAGGACAGGGTAGCTCCCGGAACGGCCGGGACAGCAATGCCCAGCGCCGGGGCGTGAAGGTCTTCGGCGGCCAGAAGATCACCGCCGGCTCCATCATCATCCGCCAGTTGGGAACCAAGATCCACCCGGGCAACAACGTCGGCATCGGCAAGGACTACACCCTTTTCGCCAAGATCGACGGCGTTGTAACGTTCGAGAAGTTCGACAAGACGCGGAAGAAGGTCAGCGTGTACGCCGCCGCCTGAGGCGCGGGCATCCGGATCGCCCGGAGAGCCGCTGCGCCCGGATCGGCCAGTTCTACGGAAAGGCACTTTTTGAAAAAGTGCCTTTCTTTTTTGGAGCTCCAGGCCGGCCATGAAATTCATCGACGAGGCAAAAATTTACGTCAAGGGTGGCGACGGCGGCCGCGGCTGCGTCAGCTTCCGGAGGGAGAAATACGTCCCCCGGGGCGGTCCCGATGGCGGCAACGGCGGCAAGGGCGGCGACGTGATCCTCGAGGCGACGGGGGCCCTGCAGACGCTCCTGGACCTGAAGTACCGCCAGCATCACATGGCCGAGCGGGGGGGGCATGGCAGCGGGAACAACCGGACGGGCCGCAATTCCCAGGACATCCGGATCCGCGTTCCCGTCGGGACCCTCGTGAAGGATGCCGAAACGGACGAACTCCTGGCGGACCTGACGGAAGAGGGCCGGACGTTCACCGTGGCCCAGGGCGGCATCGGAGGCAAGGGGAACGCCTTCTTCACCTCCTCCACCCACCAGGCGCCGCGGTTCGCCCAGGAGGGCATGCCCGGTGTGGAGCGGACGATCCTCCTGGAGCTGAAGCTCCTGGCCGACGTGGGGATCGTGGGGCTCCCGAACGTCGGCAAGTCCACCTTCATCTCCCGGGTATCCGCCGCCCGTCCCAAGATCGCCGACTACCCCTTCACGACGCTGGTTCCCAACCTGGGAGTCGTCCGGTACGACGAGGAGCGGTCTTTCGTCGTCGCCGACATCCCGGGCCTCATCCGGGGCGCCTCGGAGGGTCACGGCATGGGCATCCAGTTTCTCCGCCACATCGAGCGGACCGCCGTGCTGCTCCACATCCTGGACATCTCCGGCGATCCCCCCGTCTCGGGCTGGGAGAGCTACGAGACGGTGAACGCCGAGCTGGGGAGCTTCAATCCCTCCCTCCTGGAGAAGCCCCAGGTGGTGGCCGTCAACAAGACAGACCTGACGGACGTCCGGGAGCGGCTCCAAAAAGAGATTGACACCTTCACGGCGAAAGGGGTAAATATCTATACCTTTTCGGCAGTTACCGGGGAAGGCCTGAAGGCGGTTCTCCACGCCGTGGCGGCGAAGCTGGAAGAGCAGAGGAAACGGAACGGATGAAAAACGTTCGGAAAGACGTCCTGGGTTCGGTGAAGCGGATGGTCGTCAAGATCGGTTCGGCCGTCGTGACGGGCGAGGACGGCATCGATCGCGACATCATCGAGGAACTCGTCGACGAGATGGCCTTCCTGATCGGGAAGGGCTGCCAGGTGGTCATCGTCACCTCCGGCGCCATCGCCTCGGGCAAGCACCGCATGGGCATCAACGCCCCCCTCAAGAGCATGCCCCAGAAGCAGGCGGCGGCGGCCATCGGCCAGGGGCGGCTCATGCGGGTCTACTCCAACGCCTTCGGAAAGCACAGCATCTACGTGGGGCAGGTCCTCCTCACGATGAGCGACCTGACGGACCGGAAGCGGTTCATCAACGTCCGCAACACCCTGACGACCCTGATGGAGTGGGGCGTCGTGCCCATCATCAACGAGAACGACACCGTCGCCGTGGACGAGATCAAGTTCGGCGACAACGATTCCCTGGCCGCCATGGTGGCCAACATCGTCGAGGCCCACCTCCTGGTCAACCTCACCAGCACGGAGGGGCTCTACGACCGGAACCCCGCCAAGTCGAAGAAGGCCAAGATCCTCCACCTCGTCGAGGAGATCACCGACGACATCCAGGCGGCGGCGACGGACGAAACCTCCGACGTGGGGACTGGCGGCATGCGGAGCAAGGTCCTGGCGGCCCGCCGGGTCACCGCCTTCGGGATCCCCTACATCATCGCCTCGGGCAAGCGGAAGGGCGTCCTGACGGGAATCCTGGACGGCCAGGAGATCGGCACCCTGTTTCTGCCCGCGGGCGAGCACCTCAACAGCCGGAAATACTGGATCGCCTTCACCCTGCGCTCCCGGGGGAAACTCGTCCTGGACGACGGGGCGAAGCGAGCCCTGGTGGAGCAGGGCAAGAGCCTGCTCCCCTCGGGCATCCTGGACGTGGAGGGGGAGTTCGGCGTGGGGGACCCGGTGATCTGCGTGGACCAGCAGGGGGCGATCCTGGCCAAGGGCCTGGTCAACTTCAGCGCCCAGGACGTCCGCAAGATCATGGGGCTCAAGACTTCGAAGATCCAGCAGGTCCTGGGCTACAAGGACTACGACGAGGTCATCCACCGGGACAACATGGCCGTCTCCAAGGAGTCGCGCCGGGGGCGCGCCTGACCCGATCCGCCGCGAACCGGCCGGGAAAACGGGTCGCGAGCCCGGCCCTCCCCGCGCCCGGCTCTTTCCTCTGCAACGGCGGTCGTCCCTCTTCTATCCTTCCGGAATTCGTTTTTCCCTGACCGGCCGGACCCCTTCGAACACCGCCCCGCGTCCGCCTCGCCGGTGCCCGCTCCCCTGTCACGCCCCTCCGCCCAGGACCTTGTACAGGGTGATGAGGTTCGTGAACCGGGCGAGGCGGAGGGCGATCAGTCCCTGCCGGGCGCCGTAGAGGGAGCGCTGGGCGTCGAGAACGCCCAGGTAGCTGTCGATTCCCTTGCTGTACCGGGCATCGGAGAGGCGGTAGGTTTCGGCGACCGCGTCGACCAGGGACTGCTGCGCCGCGATCTGCTGCTCCACCGTGCCTTGTACGGCAAGGGCGTCGGCCACTTCCCGGAAAGCCGTCTGGATCGTCTTTTCATACTGGGCCACGGTCATTTCCCGCGCCACTTTCGTCACCTCGTAGGCCGACCACGTGCGGGCGTCGAAGATCGGCAGGACGATCTGCGGCGCGAAACTCCACATGGCGGAGCCGGCCCGGAAAAGCCCCGACAGGTCGGCGCTGGCGGTTCCGACGGCGGTCGTCAGGGAGATGCGGGGAAAGAAGGCCGCCCGGGCGGCGCCGATGTTGGCGTGGGCCGCCCTGAGCCGATGTTCCGCCGCCAGCACGTCCGGCCGGTTCAGGAGTGGCTCGGAGGACAGGCCGGACAAGATCTCTCTCGGGGGCGTGACGCGATCCAGCGACTCCGGCAGGAGTGCCGGCGGCAGGGGGGAACCGGCCAGCAGGTTCAGGGCGTTTTCGTCCTGCGCTGCCAGGAGCGTGTAACGGGCGACGCTCCCCCGGGCCGCCTCCACCTGGCTTTGCGCCCGCCGGAGATCCAGCCCGGAGGCCAGCCCCGCGTCGTGGCGCTTCCGGATCAGGTTGTAGGTGGCCTCCTGCGCCTCCAGGGTGGCGGCCGCCAGTTGCCGGTTCTCCCGGTCCGCCGCCAGGGCGTAGTACGCGCCGGCCACGGCGGAAATCAGCATGATCTGCGCGCTCCGGCGGTCCTGGTCCGTGGCGATGTACTGCTCCCACGCCTCGTCCTTCAGGCTCTGGATGCGGCCGAAGAAATCGATTTCCCAGGCGCTGACGCCGAGGGTGGCGCTGTATTTTTCGGTGATGTTCGCCGCTCCGGTGCTCGAGAGGTCGCCGGGGACGCGTTCCTTGTACAGGCTGCCGGTCGCGTTGACCGCCGGCAGCAGGGAGGCCCGCTGGATGCCGTAGAGCGCCCGCGCCTTTTCGACATTCAGGACCGCCAGGCGGAGGTCGCGGTTGTGGGAGAGGGCCGTCTCGACGACCTGCCGCAGGTGCCCGTCGGTGATGAATTCCCGCCACGGCAGCGCCGCTGCGGCCGGCGCGGAAGCATCCTTCACCGCTTCCGTATAGGCCGCGCCGGTCGGCCAGTCGGCGGGAACGGGAGAGGCGGGCCTCGTGTATTCCGGGGCCAGCGTGCACCCCCCCGACAGCACGACCATCACGACCAGGAAAAGAAAGGCGTTTCTGTTCATATCAGCGATCCTCTGACGGACCGGCGTCCTCCGGCCCGGCTGCTTCCTGTGCCCCCCGTTTTCCCAGGAGCTTTGCTTTCACGACCGAGAAGAATGGGTTCGTGCCGCCGGTCCCCGCCGCCGTGAGCTTCCCGTGTTTGCCGAAGAGCCTTTCGACCAGCACGTAGAAGAGGGGCGAGAAAATGACCACCAGGACCGTGGCGGTCACCATGCCTCCCAGGACGCCGGTGCCGATGGCGTTCTGGGCCCCCGCCCCGGCGCCGGTGGTGATGGCCAGGGGCAGAACGCCGAAGCCGAAGGCCAGCGAGGTCATCACGATGGGCCGGAAGCGCAGCTTCGCCCCCTCCATTGTCGCGTCGATGAGGCCCATCCCCTTTTCCAGCCCGGCCTTGGCGAACTGGACGATCAGGATGGCGTTCTTGGTGGCGAGGCCCAGGGTCGTCAGAAGGCCGATCTGGAAATAGACGTCGTTGTTGAGCCCCCGCATGCTCGAGGCGATGACGCCGCCGATCACGCCCAGGGGAAGGACCAGCAGGACCGAAATGGGAATGGTCCAGCTCTCGTAAAGCGCCGCCAGGCAAAGGAAGATCACGAAGACGGAGAAGGCGTAGAGCAGGGGTGCCTGGGAGCTTGACATCCGCTCCTGGTAGGAAAGGCCGGTCCAGTCGTAACCGATCCCCTTGGGCAGTTTTTCGATCAGCTCTTCCATGGCCGCCATGGCCTCTCCCGAGCTCTTTCCCGGCGAGGGCTCTCCCCAGAAGTTGATGGAGGGAAACCCGTTGAACCTCGCCAGGCGCGGGGGACCGGAGGTCCAGCGACCCGTGGCGAAGGAGGAGAAGGGGACCATTTCCCCCCGCACATTCCGGACATAGATCTTTTCCAGGTCCTTGGGCAGCATGCGATAGTGGGCGTCCGCCTGAACGTACACCCGCTTGACGCGTCCGCTCTGGATGAAGTCGTTGGCGTAGGCGCCGCCGAAGGCCGCCGAGATGGTGCTGTGGATGGAGGAAATGGGGACCCCCAGGGAGCCGGCCCTTCCCCAGTCCACGTCGACCCGGTATTCCGGCACGTCGTCCATGCTGTTGGGCCTGACGGCGGTCAGTCTCCTGTCCTCGGCGGCGATCCCGAGGAGCTGGTATTGCGCCTCCATCAGGGTCTTGTGTCCCAGCCCGCCCCGGTCCAGCAACTGGAAGTCGAATCCCTTGGCCATGCCCAGCTCGGAGACGGCCGGCGGCGGAAAAACGAACACCATGGCGCTGCGGATGCTTGCCAGGGCGCCCATGGCCCTGCCCGCAATGGCTTTTGCCTTCAGGTCGCTCCGATCCCGCAGCCCCCAGTCCTTCAACTTGATGAACACCATGCCGTTGTTCTGACCCCTTCCGGAAAAGCCGATTCCGCTGATGGTCATCGTGGAGGCCACCGCCTCCGTTTCCTTTTCCTTGAAGTACCGCTCGATCTCCTTCGTGACCTTTCCGGTCTGCTCCAGCGTGGCTCCGGTCGGCATGATCACCTGGGCGAGGAGGATCCCCTGGTCTTCTTCGGGAAGGTAGCCCGTGGGCATCCGCAGGTACAGGAGCGCCATGACGACCACGATCGCGCCGAAGATGGCCAGGTAGCGCCGCTTGCGGGACAGCGAGCGGCCGACGAGCCGCAGGTAGAGTTCCCGGACGCGGAAGAACCAGCGGTCGAACCGGAGAAAGAAGGGGCGCAGGAAGGCGATCGCGTTTTCCGCCGGCTCGTGCCCCGCCGCCACGGGCTTGAGAAGGGAAGCGCAGAGCACCGGCGTCAGGATCAACGCCACGGCGACCGACAGGAGCATGGAGGAGATGATGGTTACGGAGAACTGGCGATAGATGATCCCCGTGGAGCCGGGGAAGAAGGCCATGGGACCGAAGACCGCCGAGAGGACAAGGCCGATCCCGATCAGGGCGCTGGTGATCTGCTCCATCGATTTGGCGGTCGCCTCCCGGGGCGGAAGGCCTTCTTCGGCCATGATCCGCTCCACGTTCTCCACCACCACGATGGCGTCGTCCACGAGGAGGCCGATGGCCAGCACCATGGCGAACATGGTCAGCATGTTGATGGAGAACCCGAACAGCCCCAGCACAGCGAACGTGCCCAGGATCACGACGGGCACCGCGATGGTCGGGATCAGGGTCGCCCGCACGTTGCCCAGGAAGAGCCACATGACCAGGAAGACCAGCAGGATCGCCTCGAAGAGGGTCTTCACCACCTCGTTGATGGCCACCCGGATGAAGGGGGTGGTGTCGTGGGGGTAGACGATCGCGATCCCCGTGGGGAAGAAGCGGCTCATCTCGGCCAGCTTCGCCCGGACGGCGTTGGCCGTGTCCAAGGCGTTGGCGCCGGCGGCCTGGCGGATGGCGATCCCGGCGGAGGGCTTCCCGTTGTAGAAGCCGGAGATGTCGTAAGCCTCGGTCCCCAGCTCCGTCCGTCCCACGTCCCGGATCCGGATGGTGGAGCCGTCGGGGTTGATGCGGATGGGGATGGCGGCGAATTCCTCCGGGGTCTTGAGCATGTTCTGGACAACGATGGAGGCGTTCAGGCGCTGGCCCTCCACCGCCGGCGCCCCGCCGAACTGGCCGGCGGAGACCTCGGCGTTGTAGGCCCGGAGCGCCGCGAGCACCTCCGCCACCGTCAGGTTGTAATCCGTCAGCTTGTCCGGGTTGAGCCAGACGCGCATGGCGTAGCCGCTGCCGAAGATCTGCACCTCGCCCACGCCGGGAACCCGCGCCAGGACTCTCTCCAGGTTCGAGGCGGCGAAGTCCCGCAGGTCGTTGCCGTCCATGCTGCCGTCTTCCGAGATCAGCCCGATGACCATCAGGTAGTTCCGGGTGGACTTGCTGACCTGGACTCCCTGATTTTTCACCACGTCCGGCAGGCTGGACATGGCGAGCTGGAGCTTGTTCTGCACCTGGGCCCAGGCGAGGTCCGGGTCCGTACCCGCCTCGAAGGTCAGCTCGAGGCGCGAAGAGCCCGCCGAGTCGCTGGTGGCGGACATGTACAGCAGCCGGTCGAAGCCGGTCATCTTTTGCTCGATGATCTGGGTGACGCTGTTTTCCACCGTCTCCGCCGAGGCCCCGGGATAGAAGGCGCTGATGGCGATGGAAGGCGGGGCGATGGGGGGATACTGGGAGATGGGCAGGTTGTAGATCGCCAGCGCCCCCGTCGCCATGATGATGATGGCGATGACCCAGGCGAAAACCGGACGGTCCAGGAAGAATTTCGAAAGCATCGCGTGTTACCGTCCGTTCTTTTTCGTCGTCGGAGGGGCGGGTGGTGGCTGTTCGCCGCTACCCTTTTCTTTCTCGGCCTCAAAGGGGACCGCCTTGACGGGAGCGCCGGGCCTCGCCTTCTGCACTCCCTCGACGATCACCCGGTCGCCCGCCGCCAGGCCCGACTGGACGAGCCACTGGTTGCCGATGGCGCGGTCGGTCACGATCATGCGCTGCCGGACTTTCCCTTCGGCGTCCACGATCAGGGTGAGGGGGTTTCCCTTGGGGTCCCGGGACACGGCCTGCTGGGGTACGAGGATGGCCTGTTTGTGGACGCCTTCCTGCACCACCGCCCGGACGTACATGCCCGGCAGGAGAACGCCCTTCGGATTGGGAAAGATGGCCCGGAGGATGACCGAACCGGTTGTCGGATCGACCGTGACGTCCCGGAATTGCAGGGTTCCCTCCAGGGGATAGGCGGAGCCGTCGTCCAGGACGAGCCGGACCTTCTTCTGGCCCGCCCCGTTGCGGTCCAGGCGGCCCGCCTCGGCGCTGCGCCGCAATCGCAGCAGGTCCGCTGTGGACTGGGGCACATCCACGTACATGGGATCGAGGCGCTGGATGGTGGCCAGGGCCTGGGGCTGATGGGCCGACACGAGGGCGCCCTCCGTCACGCTGGATCTCCCGATGCGGCCCGAGATGGGAGCCGCGATGGACGTGTGCTTCAGGTTGATGCGGGCCGTTTCGAGGGCGGCCCTCCAGTACTGGATATCCGCCTCCGTCTGTTTCAGGGCCGCCGCCGCGTCGTCGTAGTCCTGCCGGCTGACCGCCTTGTCGGCCAGCAGTTCCCGCACGCGCTCGGCCCTCAGCCGGATCGCCGAAAGGTTGGCTTCGGACCGGGCCAGGGCCGCCCGGGCGTTGTCGTGCGCCGCCTGATAGGTGGCCGGGTCGATCTGGTAGAGAACCTGCCCGGTCTGGACATCGGAGCCTTCCGTGAACAGGCGCTTTTGGATGATGCCTCCCACCTGGGGACGTACTTCGGCGACCTGGTGGGCGGATGTCCGGCCGGCCAGTTCCGTCGTGGTGACCACCGGCTGCGGCTGGATCGTCACGACGGCGACTTCCGGCGGTCCGCCCTTCGGCGGTCCGCCCGCCTGCTGCTGACCGCAGCCGGAAGCGATCAGAATGCCGAGGAGAATTCCCGCGGCGGCCAATCGCCCGGTCCTTGCGAAAATCTGCCCGCGGAACTTCGAAGGCGCTGGTGGAAGATCCGTCTTTGCCCGCCTCGGGGCGTGGAATGGCTTTTTCATCGAATCACCCGGAACCTCGTTTGTTGAATGCATCATCATTCTGATCGGTTCTCAAACGCGGGGAGAACCCCCGCCGGACGGCTTTTCTCAACGCTTCAGGGCATCCCAGCAGGCCTCCACGGTTTTTTCGATCAGGGCGTCGTCCATCCGGACAAATCCGAGGATGTGGTCCCGTATCAGCATGATCATGGGACCGCAGGCCAAGGAGAACAGGACCGGAACGGGCAGGTCCTTCATCGCCCGCTGCTCGATCGCTTCTTCGATGAGTTCCCGGAAAAGGTCCGGGTTGTCGGGTTTGCCCAGGATCCTCTCCCGGTGCAGGGCCGTGCCGTAGGGCGAGTTGTGGTACTGCTCCATGTACCGGAAGTGGAGCGGGTGGGCGATCATGTAGCGGAACAGGGCCATCCAGAAATGGAAGAAACGCTCCCTGAGCGGCCTTTCCGCCGGGAACGCCTCCAGGATGTCCGCCAGGATCCTTTCCTGCAAATCCTCGAAGAGTTCCCGGATGAGGACGTCCTTGGTCTCGAAATAGCGGTAGATCGTTCCCGCGCCCACGCCCGCCCGCTCGGCGATCATGGCCATGGGCGCTCCGTGGAAGCCCTGCTCCGCGATGAGTTCCAGGGCTGCCTGGAGGATCTCGCCGCGCTTGGTTGGCGCCTTCATGGGAGTCCCCTTCTCTGACGGAATGAACGTTCATTCCGTTAGTGCAGACGACGGGGCGCTGTCAAGAGGATTTCGTGCGTGTCAGGCATGGGCGGGCAAACAGAGAAAGGGGGATGGACGGACGGTCCATCCCCCCGTTCATGGATTGTCGGACCGGTCCCGTCAGGCCCCCCTCAGCCCTTGATCCGGCACAACGCTTTGACGTTGTTGATTTTTTCGAGGAGGTTGTAACTTCTCTGCACCTCTACCCGGTTCGTTTCCGGCGTTCCTCCCGCGCAGATGGCGCTGGCCACCAGGTATCCCCCGAACCGGGAGGCCGTCATGTCCTGGATGAGGTAGAGCAGCTTCAGCCGGTCTTCCGTGGGGACGTCCTTCCGGCCCCGGAAGTACTTCTCGACGTAGGCCCGCGTCGCCTCGTTCAGGAATTCCGTCTCCGACGGCATGGTCGTGACGACCCCGCCGGCGATCTCCTGGAGCATCCCGAGGAACTCGACGAAGCGGAGCCGGCTGTTGTACAGACCCGCATTGGAGATGGAGACGTCGGGGATGGGGATCCCGCTGGGGTGCTGGACGGAGTTCGCAACGGACCCCAGCGCGCACCCCCAGCCGATCTCCGAGGCGATCATCATGTCGGTGAGCTTGGTCCGGATGTGGCCGGCCCGGCCGACCCCGTTGTAGTCGGCGATGAGCGCCGCGGCCCCGGCGACAATGTCGGTCCGCGCGGAGGTGCAGGTCCCCTTGCAGAGGCGGACGTAGGGGGAGAAGTAGCTGATCAGCCTCTCCGTGAAGTCCCATTCCCCGCACATGAAGACGTTTTCCCGGGGGATGAAGACGTTGTCGAAGACGGTGAGGCACTCGACGAACCCGATTTCCGAACTGACGGGGCTCTCCATTTCCCTCCTTCCCCGCGGCCCCGGGGCCGGCCTCGTGACGAAGGTGATCCCCTTCGTGTCGATCGGAACGGCGAAGGAGACGGCATAATCCCTGTCCTCCTCCCGCAGGAGGCCCGACGGGCAAGCAAAGAGGTAGTGCATGACCGGGGCGTTGGAGGTGTGCATCTTGGCGCCGTTGACGACGATGCCGTCGGGTCTCCGTTCCACGATCCGGAGGTAGAGGTCCGGGTCCGCCTGCCGGGCGGGAGGAAGCGAGCGGTCCCCCTTGGGGTCCATGACGCCGAGGCAGTACCGGAGGTCCTCCTTCTGGAGGTGCTTGAAGAAATTCAAGAGCCTCTGGTGGTAATCCGTTCCCCGGGCCTGATCGATGTCATAGGTGGTCGCCCACATGACGCTCAAGCCCACGACCATGCACATGGAGCAGAAATGCCGGGCGTTTTGCCTCTTCATGACGCCGATCATCTTCCGGAGTTCGTCCTGGTCCTGACGGAGATGGGTCCAGAAGCTGACCTCCTCCTGGATGATGGGGGACCAGTAGGCGAAGTCCTCTTTCATCCCGGGATCGCTCGCCCAGTCGTAGAATTTGCACATTTCCTTCAAGGTGATGTCGAAGTGGGGGCTGTCCACGACGTTCTCGACCTTCTCGCCCAGGATGTAGACATTGGGCTTGAGTTTCCTGAGACTTTCCCGGTACTGCGCTCCTGTCTTGATTCCCATTGCGATGATCCTCCCTCAGCGGTTTGTTATGCCGGTTTCTTTCGTCTCTGCAGTTCCTGCGCGTACCAGTCGATCATGGTCTCGAGGAGATGGACGGCGGTGCGATAGCAGAACGCGCCGTTTTCGTCCGCATGGCTCACGACCGTTTCCTCCATGGCCAAGAGGTCCGCGAGCTGCTCCTCCAAGGAGTTGATTTCCTTCTCGAACTCGTTGACGATCTCCTTCTGCTCAAGGAACCGGAAGAACAGCACCCGCACCAGGAATTCCAGGACGTAGTCCACGGGCCGGGGCGGCGCCGTGATGCGCTTCATGAAGAATTCCCGGCCCGACGGCGTGAGGGAATAGACGTTCTTGTTGGGCCTGCCCGTCTGGATGACCGCCTCTTTCTGAACATACCCCGCTTCCTCGAATTTCCGGAGGACCGGGTAGACCTGGTTCAGGCTCAGATTGTAATTCAGCATCAGCTTGCCGGCGATGTTCTGCATCCGGTAGCCCGTTTTCGGGCCCGCCATCAGAAAGCCGAGGGTCATGAGTTCGACGTCCATGGGGTCGCTCCTTTTCCCGGTCCGGGAGAGTCCGGGGCATTTTGGGCGAGAGGAGATATTATGTCAAACAATATTTTTCTACAAAATAGTATTTGGAAATATACTGTTGATGTGAATATTTGGTGGGAATGCGACAAGGACCGCTGTGGACGGCGTTCTCGCCGGGGGACATGGATATTCCCGGTTCGAAATCGCCAGCCGAGTCCAATGAAGGCGAAAATGCGTCTTTCGTGCCGGGGAAAAACCGATGCGCTCCCTGGTGCAGCAGCCGGAAGGCCTTCAGGGGCGCAATGCCAGCTTTTTCCCGAGGACCTTCGCCTCCTTCATGACCTTCTCGTTCGCCTTGATCTCCCCGGCCTTCATGGCGCATCCGTAGACCATGCCGACAAGGTCGGCCTCCACGTAGGTGTAGGCGTCCTGAAAGGCCCGCAGGGCGTTGACGGCCCCCGAGTCGAAGGGGTCTTCCCCGCCGAAGGCCATGGCCACGGCGATCCGCTTGCCCCGAAAGGGCTCCTTCCCATAGGCGGGCAGGGCGAAGCAGCGGTCCATCCAAAGCTTCGTCTGGGCGCTCATCGTGAACCAGTACACGGGGCTGGCGATGACCCAGGCGTCGGCCGCCAGGAGCTTCGGGTAGAGCGCCTGCATGTCGTCGTCGATGGCGCAGCCACGGCTGTTCTTCTTCTGGCAGGTCATGCAGGCCCTGCAGGGGGCGATTTTCAGGTCCTGGAGAAAGACCGTCTCCACCTCCGCCCCCGCAGCGGAGGCCCCCCGCGCGATCTCCCCGGCCAGGGCCGCCGTGTTTCCCTTCTTCCGGGGGCTGCCCAGAAGCACGATCACTTTTTCTCCGCTCTTCTTCCTCGCCATCGTCTTGTCATCCTTTCTTCAGGATCCATGGAGCCGGCGCAGTTCCCTGCGCAGGATCTTGCCCATGGGATTGCGCGGCAGATGGTCCATGACGGTGACCAGTCTGGGCCACTTGTGCCGGGACAGGTGGTCCCGGCAGTGCTGGAGAAGCGCCTCTGCCGATGCCGTTGCGCTTTCCTTGAGTTCCACGTACACGACGACCTCCTCCCCCAGGACCGGATCGGGCATGCCGACGGCCGCCGCATCCCGGACGGCCGGGTGCCGGTGCAGAACCTCCTCGACGTCCCGCGGATAGATGTTGAACCCGCCGCGGATGATCAGGTCTTTCTTGCGCTCCACGATATAGAGATAGCCGTCTTCGTCCGTCTTGGCCATGTCCCCCGTGTACAGCCAGCCGTCCCGGAAGGTTTTTGCCGTTTCCTCGGGCAGATGGAGATATCCGGCCGCCACGTTGGGACCCCGGACGATCAACTCCCCCACTTCCCCGGGGGCGACGTCGCGGTCCCGGTCGTCGACGATCCTCACCTCCACGGAGGGAATCGGCTGGCCGACGGAATCCGGCTTGACGGGGCGGCCATGATAATTGGTGCTGACCGCGGGCGCCGCCTCCGAAAGCCCGTAGGCCGGGTAGACGGTGCAGCGAAAGGTTTCCTCGAAGCGCTTGAGCGCCGGCAGGGGAAAGGGGGCCGACCCGGCCAGGCATTTTTTCAGCGAAGAGAGGTCGTACCGCTCCGCCTCCCGGCTTGCCAGCATCATCATGAACATGGCCGGGACGCCCGGGAAATCGGTTACCCGGTGCGTCTCGATCAGGGCGAAGGCCTCCTCCGTCTGGAATCTGCGCATCAGCACGTGGAGATTCCCGTACCGGTAAGCCTTGTTCATGGTCGTGATGCCGAAGGAATGGGACAGGGGCAGGGCGACCAGCGTCACGTCCGAGGATTTCGTCCCATGGGCCTGCGCGGCGTTGACCGCGTTGGCATACAGGTTGGCGTGGGTCAGCATTACGCCCTTGGGTCTCCAGGTTGTCCCGGCCGTATAGAGAATGACTGCCAGGTCCCGTTCCGGGATGTCGGGGTGCCCGACATCCCCGGTGCCCCCCTCCAGCAGCGACTGGAAGGGAATCGTCCCCGGCGGAGGTTCGCTCCCGGTGAGGATGCAGTGCTTCAGGGCCTTCGCGGAGAGAAACGGATCCTTTTGAATGGAGAGGATTTCCGGACTTGTGATGACCGCCGTGGCCTCGCAGTCGTTCAGGATATGGCCCAGTTCCGTCACTCCCACGGAGGGGATGACGGGGACGATGACGGCCCCGCACCGCAGGATTCCCTGGTACCCGATGATGACCTCGGGGCCGTTGGGCAGGAGCAGCGCAACCCGGTCTCCTCTCCCGAGGCCCATCTTTTGAAGGCCGGAAGCCAGCCGGTTTGCATCCTGGCGTATCCTCGCATTGGTGAAGACTTCCCCCTCGAAGACCAGGTACGGGTATTCGCCGAAGCGGTCGAAATTGTCCTCTGCGAGCGTGACCAGGTTCATGTTGACCTCTTCCCTGACGTTCCGCATCCGGAAATTGGGAGCATCCGGTCCGCCCATCTCCGGTGTGCCGTCGGCTGCCGCGGTCAGGTCTTCTTCAGCCGGTCGTACACCTTGCAGGCGTCCTTGATGCCCAGGGTGCAGGCCATCCGGGCGTCCTCCAGCGATTTCTGTGCGTCCCCCTTCCGGTAGTGGCAGCGACTCCGGATGTAGTAGGCCCAGCCGTTGTTCGGACGGAGTTCGACGGCCTTCGTGAGGGCGGCGATGGCCTCGTCGTTCCGGTTGCCCTTGCTGTGGAGCCAGCCCAGCCAATTGTAGGCGTCGGCGTTCCTCGGATTCAGTTCCACCGCCCGGTTGAGGTCCAGGAGCGCCCGGGTGTCCTGGTTCTGTCGCGCCAGGGTCCGGCCTCGCAGGTAATGGGCCGCGTCGCTCTTCGGATCCGTCTCGACGGCCCGGTTGAAGGCGAGGAGGGCCTTGTCCAGGTTGTTTTCCCTCAGATGCTGCATACCCTCGCGGAGGGGCTCCGCGGCGGCGCTTCCCCGCACGGCGGCAGGCACCTCGCCGGATCGCTCCGCCTGGGGCGCTGCCACGGGAATCGACTTCATCCTTCCCTGGCGGTCCTCGTAGGAGGCCGACAGGACCCGCCAGGCACCGCGCTGTTTCGTCAGGCTTATCCGGGCCTTGGTGCTTTCCGTCGTCCCCTCCACGAGAAAGGTCAGGGTGGCCCGCCCCTGCGGACCGGAGTCGCTGATGCTGACGGGAAACCAGGGTTTCACGTCCCGGACCTCCCCGATTTCCTGCCGGATCTGGGGGCTCTGCCGGATGTAGGCCTCACAGAATTGGAAGGGTTCGGACTCGCGGAGAAAGTCGTAGGCGGCGGAGAGGGCGAAGATGATCCCCAACAGGACGAGAAAGGGCAGGATCCGAAGCCCCCCGGCCTTGGGCTCGACGGGCTTGTAGGACCCGGGCGGGGGCGGCGCCGGGGAGGAGGGCAGGGTGGGGCCCGTTTCGGGATACGGTTTTTCCTTGCTTTTCCTCAGGATCTTGATCGCCTTCATGGCGGGTGCCTCCTGCTCCGGGTCCGGGGATGAGAAAATCTGCCGCAGTCTTCCTTTGCGACGGGCGCCGCAGAACCTCCCGGACCCGTCAGGTCAGATGCTCGAAGAGGATCTGGATGCCGATGACGATCAGGATCACCCCGCCCAGGAGTTCCACCTTCCGGCCGAAGAGGGCGGCCATCTTTTTTCCTGCCAGCATGCCCGCCAGGGTCATCGTGAAGGCGACGACGCCGATGACAGCGCTCGGGTACAGGATGGGCGTCTTGAGCAGGGCCAGGGTCATGCCCACCGCCAGGGCGTCGATGCTCGTGGCCACCGAGAGCATCAGGAGCATCCATCCCCGCGTCGGGTCGTTCCCGTTGCGACGCTCCCGGCCTTCCCCGTCCCCGGCGAGGGATTCGTGGATCATGCGCAACCCCACGAACAGCAGGAGGCCGAAGGCCACCCAGTGGTCGTACTCGGAGATGTGCCGGACGACGGTGCTCCCCGCCAGCCAGCCCAGGACCGGCATGAAGAACTGGAAGGCCCCAAAGGCGAGGGAAAGCCGGAGAACGGGGCCGGGGGAGACGCGCCCCCGGGCGGCGCCGACGCCGATGGCCACGGAGAAGGCGTCCATGCCGAGCCCCACGGCGATGATCAGAATGGACCAGAAACTCATGAACCGGCCGGGCCGCCCGGCATTTCCCGCAAGTAGGCGGCGATCCTCTCTGCTGTTTTCTTACCAATCCCGCCGGCCTTTTGCAAGGTCGGGACGTCGGCGGCGCGGACGGCGGCGGCGGAGCCCAGCGCCGCGAGGAGGGCCTTGCGGCGTCCCGGTCCGATGCCGGGGATCGCGTCCAGGGCGGAGGTCAGATCGTCCCCTGTCTTGCGCCGGCGGAGGTAGGCCTGGGCGAACCGGTGGGCCTCGTCGCGGACCTGCTGGAGAAGGAACAGGAGGGGAGGCCATCGGGATGGGTCGATGGCGTCCTTCCGTCCCGGAAGGAACACGCGGTCGCCCCGGGGCTCCCGCGCGCCCGGCGGAGCGTCCCTCGTCTCCTTGGCCAGGGCGACGGCGTCCACGCCCGTCACACCGGCTTCCCGGAGGGCCGACAGGGCCACCCGCAGGTGGCCCTTCCCTCCGTCCACGACGATCAGATCGGGCAGGTCTTCGCCGCCGGCGAGGCGGCGCTGCAGGACCTCGTGCATCATGCCGTAGTCGTCGACGCCTTCCACTGTGCGGATCCGGTAATGGCGGTAGCGCCCCCGGTCGGGGCGGCCCCCCGTGAAGGCGACCTTCGATCCCACGGCGACGCTGGTCCCGAGGCTGGCGATGTCGAAGCACTCGATCCGCTCCGGGGTTTTCCTCAAGCCCAGTTTGTCCACCGCCAACTCCAGGGCCAGCCGGGGGTCGGATCCGGGGAAGCGGGCCGACTGCCAGGCGTTCCGGGCGTTGCGGTCGGCCATCTCCACCAGCCGCCGCGGCACCCCCCGCCGGGGAACGGAAAGAGCGACCCGCCGGCCGGCCCGGTCGCCGAGCCACTCGGCGACGGCCTCGTGATCGGGGATGTCATGGGGCAGCAGGATCTCCGGGGGAACAAGGGTCTCGCCGTCGTAGTGCCGCTTCAGGACGGCCGAGAGGATCTCTTCCCGGGGGAGGGCGAGACGGACCGGGGGGAACAGGTGCTGGCCCGTCACCCGGCCCTTTCGGACAAAGAGAACGGAGACCTGCGTCAGGCTTCCCTCCCCGTGGATCCCGAAGGCGTCCCGGTCCCGGGTGGTCGGGGAAACAACGTGCTGCTTCTCCAGGACGCGCTCGACGGAGCCGATGCGGTCCCGGAGCAGGGCCGCCTCCTCGAACCGGAGCGCCTCGGCGGCCTCCTCCATCCGGCGGCGCAGGTCAAGGAGAAGGCTCCGTCCGCGGCCCTCGAGGAAAAGAAGGCTGTCGGCCACCAGGGCGGCATAGGGTCCGGCCTCGATGAGGCCCGTGCAGGGGGCGGAGCAGCGGCGGAGCTGGTACTCCAGGCAGGGCCGGCGGCGGCCGCGGAGTTCCGCGTCCCGGCAGGTCCGGAGCGGAAACAGGCCGTGGAGGAAGGCGAGGGTCTCCCTGGCCGAGGCGCTCGACGGGAAGGGGCCGAAGTAGCGGGCGCCGTCCTTCCGGGGGCGCCGGACGAGCTGACAGCGGGGGAAGGATTCCCCCGGGTCCAGGCGGATGTGGAAGTAGGCCTTGTCGTCCCGGAAGTCGACGTTGTAGCGGGGGCGGTGCTCCTTGATGAGGGTGTTCTCCAGGAGGAGGGCTTCCTTCTCGGTGGCTGTGACGATGAACGCCACGTCGTGGAGGCGGCCGAGGAGGAAGGGGATCATGAACCGCCCGTCCGTCCCGCCGGCGTAGCTCTTGAGGCGGCTCTTGAGGTCCTTGGCCTTGCCCACGTACAGGACCCGGCCCTCCCGGTCCTTCATGAGGTAGACGCCGGGTTCCCGGGGGGCGCCGTCGGCGAGGGCCTCCAGGGCGGACCGGTCCATGCTATCCCCCCAGGCGGCGCACGGCCCGCAGAACCTGGAGCGACTTGGGCTCCCGGCCCAGCAGGTGCCGGATGAAACGGGCCGTCAGGGCCCGGCATTCTTCCGCCGTCTGGCGGGTGAAGGCAATCCTGCCGATCCGTTCGAGGTCCGCATTTTTCCCCAGGAGGAGGGTTTTCAGCGTCCCCTCCGTGACGGTCACGGCGTCGGGGTCTTCGGTTCCGCACGCGCTGCAGCGGATCCCGCCCTGCCGGGGGTCGAAACGCCAGGTCCCGCCTCCCGCCTCGCACCGGCAGGCGGTGCACCGGTCCAGCATGGGTTCGAATCCGGCGGCCGCGAGGAGGCGGATCTCGAAGAAACGGAGGTGATCCTCCGTCAGGGCCGGTTCCCGGTCGAGGAGGCGGAGGAAATCCCGGACGAGGCCGTAGAGCGAATCGTTCTGCCTGCCCTCTACGGAAAAGTGATCGGACAGGTCCACGATATAGGAGGCGAGGAGCGTCTTTTCCAGGTCCGCCCGGAGGGCCTCGTGGTGATCCAGGGGCTCGCTCATCTCGATCAGGACGAGGGCATCCCGGGACCGCCGGGTAAAGACGAGGTTCACCCGGGAAAAGGGCTCCAGGGCGTTGGCGAACCGCTTCCGGCTCTTCCGGGCCCCCTTGGCGATTCCCCGGACCTTGCCCATGGCGTCGGTCAGGAAGGTGACGATGCGGTCCGAGTCGCCGTAGTCCAGCGTCCTCAGGACGATGGCCTCGGCCTTATGGGGCGCTCTCGGGATCACGGTAAACGATCCGGCCGCCCACGATGGTCATGACGGCCCTGCCCTTCATGGGCATGTCCTGAAACGGCGTGTTCCGGCTCCGGGAGCGGAAGGAGCCGCTGTCCACGGTCCAGAAGCGGTTCGGGTCCAGTACGGTGATGTCCGCGGCGGACCCGGGCTTCAGGGTGCCCCCGGGGACGCGGAGGATCTCCGCCGGGCGGACGCTCATCCGGAGGACCAGTTCCGGCAGCGTGAGGATTCCCTTTTGGACCAGCTTCAGGGAGAGCCCCAGGGAGGTCTCGAGGCCCACCATGCCCGAGGCGGCTTCGTCGAACTCGACAGCCTTGTCGGTTTGGGCGTGGGGGGCGTGGTCGCTGGCGATGGCGTCGAGGGTCCCGTCCCGCAGTCCCTCCCGGAGGGCCTCGAGGTCGGCGGCGGAGCGGAGCGGCGGGTTGACCTTCCGGTTCGTGTCGTAGTCCCGGAGAGACTCGTCGGACAAGGTGAAGTAGTGGGGAGCCGTCTCGGCCGTGACGGCGACGCCCCGCGCCTTGGCCTCGCGGATGAGCCGGACGGAGCCGGCGGTGGTGACGTGGCAGATGTGGACGGACGACCGGGTGTACTCCGCCAGCAGGATGTCCCGGGCGATCATGGCCTCCTCCGCCACCGCGGGGATTCCCCGGAGCCCCAGCTCCGTCGAGACGAGGCTTTCGTTCATGACGCCCCCCGTCGACAGGCTCGGGTCCTCGCTGTGGGACAGGACAGGGAGGTTCAGAGAATGGGCGTACTCCAGGGCCCGCCGCATGACGCCGCCGTTCACGACGGGGCGGCCGTCGTCGGAGAGGGCCGCCGCCCCGGCTTCCTTCAGGTCCCAGAATTCCGAGAGGGTCTTCCCCTCCAGGTTCCGGGTGATGGCCGCCACGGGATAGACGCGGGCCTTCCCGCAGGCCGCGGCCTTCCGGAGGATGAATTCCGTCACGGAGCGGTTGTCGTTGACGGGGTCCGTGTTGGCCATGCAGGCCACGGCAGTGAACCCGCCTGCTACGGCGGCCTCGCAGCCCGTCCGGATCGTTTCCTTGTATTCGAAGCCGGGCTCCCGGAGGTGGACGTGCATGTCGATCAGCCCGGGCACCGCGACGAGGCCTTTCAGGTCCAGGACCATCGTGTCGCCGTCGGCCTTCCGCTTCCGGGCGGGGACGGCGATGTCCCGGGCGATCCGGTCCACCCTGCCGTCCCGCACCAGGATGTCCAGGGGGCCGTCGATACCCTGGGAAGGGTCCAGGACCCGCCCGTTTTTCAGGAGTAGAATCATGACTTTCCTCCGGTGAGGAGATAGAGGATGGCCATCCGGACGGCCACGCCGTTGGTCACCTGCTCCAGGATGACCGACGAGGGGCCGTCGGCGATTTCCGGGGCGATTTCCACCCCCCGGTTGATGGGTCCCGGGTGCATGACCAGGACGTCCGGGGAGGCCAGGTCGAGGTGCCGCCGGCTCAGGCAGTAGTGCTGGGCGTACTCCCGGAGGGAAGGGAAGACATTCTGCTGCTGCCGCTCCGTCTGGATGCGGAGCATCATGATCACGTCCGCCCCCGCCGCGGCCTCCTCGATGGATGTGGTGACCCTGACGCCCAGCCCCTCGACGTCCCGGGGCATCATCGTGGCGGGCCCGGCCACGGTGACCCGGGCGCCCATCTTCCGCAGGGCGTAGATGTTGGAGCGGGCCACGCGGCTGTGGGCGATGTCCCCGACGATGGCTATCTGCAGGCCCGCGACGGAGCCCTTTTTCAGGCGGATCGTCATCAGGTCCAGGAGCGCCTGGGTGGGGTGCTCGTTGAAGCCGTCGCCGGCGTTGATGACGGACTGCCTCACCATCCGGGCCAGCATGTGGGGGGCCCCGGAGGCGCTGTGCCGGATCACGATCACGTCGGGGTTCATGGCCTCCAGGTTCTTGGCCGTGTCGATCAGGGTCTCCCCCTTCACGACGCTGCTGGTGGAGGCGGAGATGTTGATGGTGTCGGCGCTGAGCCGCTTCCCGGCGATCTCGAAGGAGGTCCGGGTGCGGGTGCTGGCCTCGTAGAAGAGGTTGATGATCGTCTTGCCGCGCAGGGTCGGCACTTTCTTGATTTCCCGGGAGGAAACCTCCACGAAGGACTCCGCCGTGTCGAGGATGAGGGCGATCTCCTCGACGGGCAGGTCCTTGATCCCCAGGACGTCTTTTTGCTGCAGTCTCATAGGCGGTCCTCGTCTGTCTCGTTCTTCCGCCGGCGGGTCCACCGGTGCGCCGTTCACTCCTGGCCGGGCTCGATGACCACTTCGTCGACGCCGTTCTTCTCCGTCAGGTGAACGCTCACGTCCTCCCAGAGGGAAGAGGGCAGGTTTTTCCCGACGAAGTCGGCCCGGATGGGGAGTTCCCGGTGTCCCCGGTCGATCAGGACCGCCAGCTGGATGAGCCGCGGCCGGCCGAAGTCGATCAGGGCGTCCATGGCGGCCCGGATGGTCCGGCCCGTGAACAGGACATCGTCCACCAGGATGACCTTCCGGCCGTCCAGGGAGAAGGGGATGTCCGTCTTCCCCAGCCGGGGCTTCCGGTTGGAGGTCAGAAGGTCGTCCCGGTAGAGGGTGATGTCGACGATACCCATGGGTACGCAGACCTTCTCGATCTGCTCGATCTTGATCTGCAGCCGTTGGGCAAGGTAGATCCCTCCCGTCCGGATGCCGATGAGGACCAGGTCCTCGATCCCCTTGTTCCGCTCCAGGATCTCGTAAGCGATCCGCGTGAGGGAGCGGTCGATGCCTTCCGCATCCATGACCACGATTTTCTTTTCCATGTGGCGGGCAGCCTCCCCCTGGCAAAAAAAAACCTTCCCGGGCGCCGGGAAGGTGTCACATCGGCCTGTTTTTGGAGAGTGGTCTTTTCACGGGCGTTCCTTTTTCAATCTCGCCGGATCAAGTTAAAAGGACCGGGCCTTTTTCGATCCAAAACGTTAATCCAGCCGGGCGAAGCCTGTCAAGGACAAACTGTCCGGCCGACCAGCCGCGGAGGCGCGGCCGGGGATTCCCAGGGGAAGCATGAGCGATGGCGGCCCTCCCTTGACAGTCCCCGCCGCCCCGGCCCTGCATCCGGAGCAACTCGTTATCCCTTCTCATTTCCCCGATCTGTGGTATAAGGGAACCTATTTTGCGCCGCGGGAGGGCGGGTTCGAACGTGAAGATCCTCATCGTCGGGGCCGGCGAGGTCGGCTACCACATCGCCAAGAAACTCTCCGAAGAGGGACAGGACGTGGTGCTGATCGACAAGGATCCGGTCAAGATCCGGCGGATCAGCGAGAACCTGGACGTCCAGTTTGCTCACGGCTCGGGGACCAGCCCGCAGGTCCTCAGGGACTCGGGAATCGCGGATGCGGACATGCTGGTGGCGGCCACGGACAGCGACGAAGTGAACCTGATCTCGTGCCTTCTCGCCCGGAGCCTGAACCGACACATGCTCAAGGTCGCCCGGGTGAAGAACGAAGAGTATCTCCGGGAGAAGGAACTCTTCCAGAAGGAACTCCTGGGGGTCGACCTGATCATCAATCCCCGGACCATGATGGTGGAGACGATCCTGAACCTCATGAAGATCCCCGGGGCCTCGGAAGCAGTCGACTTCGTCGGCGGCAAGGTCAAACTCATCGGCTTCTTCGTGACGGACGAGTCTCCCTTTTCGGGGCAGAAGCTCAGCGCGCTTAGGGGGTTCGAGGGGAGCGCCCTCGTGGCGGCGATCGTCCGGGGACACCAGATCCGGATTCCCAGCGGCGGGGACACGATCCAGCCCCACGACCTGGTCTACATGGTGGTCCGGGCCGACAGCCTCGACGCGACGTTGGCGCGGCTGAACCTGAAGGCGGGGCCTGTGAAAAACGTCTTCATCGTCGGCGGAGGCGAGACGGGGCTTGCCGTTGCCCGGGCCCTCGACGGCAAAGGACTGAACGTGCGGATCGTGGACCACGACGGGGACCGGTGCAAGAAACTGGCGACGATCCTGGAACACGTCATGGTCATCCGGGGGGACGGGACGGATCGGGATCTCCTCCGGGAGGAGAACGCCGGTGCGGCAGACCTAGTCATCTCCGTCACGGGCGACGAGGAGAGCAACGTCTTCATCTCGCTCTTGGCCAAGGGGCTCGGCGCCCGCCGCACCATCACCCGGGTCAGCAAGCTCAGCTATATGCCCGTCGTTTCCGCCATGGGGCTCGATACGGTCCTGAATCCAAGGATGTCGGCGGTCCGGGCCATTCTCCAGTACATCCGGCGGGGGAGGATCCTGTCCGTCACGCCCTTGCGGGAGGAGCAGGCCGAGGCCATCGAGGCGGAGGCGCTGGAGACGTCGGAAATCGTCCGGAACCCCCTCTACCGGGTGAAATTTCCCCGGGGGGCGATCCTGGGCGCCATCGTGCGGGGGGAGGAGATCATCATTCCCCGGGGGGACACGGCCGTGAAACCCAAGGACCGGCTGATCATCTTTGCCATGCAGGAGGTCGTCCCCAAGCTGGAGAAGCTCCTGACGGTGAAGCTGGAGTATTTTGGATGAACGGGCGGCTCATTGCCCACCTGCTTTCGGTCCTGGTCCTGGTCCTGGGCCTGTCCATGGTCCTGCCCGCCCTCGTTTCCGTCTGGTACGGGGAGTCCTGTGCACGCGCCCTGTTTCTCGCGGCGGGCCTCACTGGGATCATCGGCCTGGCGATGATGGCCCTCTCGGGCCGGCCCGCCGACCGTTACCTGAGCCACCGGGACGGCGTCGCCATCGTCACCGGGGGCTGGGTCCTCGCCGGTCTGGTGTCGACCCTTCCCTACCTTCTCACGGGTGCCATACCCGGATTCACCGACGCCTGCTTCGAGTCCATCTCCGGCTTCACCACCACGGGCTCCAGCATCTTCGCCGAAGTCGAGCGCCTGCCCCGGGGCGTCCTCTTCTGGCGGAGCCTGTCCCAGTGGCTGGGCGGCATGGGGATCATCGTCCTGTCCATCGCGATCCTGCCCTTCCTGGGCATCGGGGGAATGCAGCTCTACAAGGCGGAGACGCCCAGCCCCGTGGTGGACAAGCTGACGCCACGGATTTCCGACACGGCGAAGGTCCTCTGGAAGGTCTACGTCCTTCTGACCCTGGCCCAGATCCTCCTGCTCCGCTTCGGCGGCATGCCCCTCTTCGACGCCGTTTGCCACACCTTCACGACCATGCCCACCGGCGGCTTCTCCACGAAGAACGCCAGCATCGCCGCCTACAACAGCCTCTACATCGAGATCGTGGTGATCGTCTTCATGATCCTGGCGGGGATGAACTTCGCCCTTCACTACAAATTGCTGCGGGGAAACTTCCAGTCGGTCCGGCGGGACCCGGAGATCCGGGTCTATCTTCTGATCTTCGGGGCCCTT
This sequence comes from Syntrophaceae bacterium, assembly GCA_041310335.1. Classification (GTDB taxonomy): domain Bacteria; phylum Desulfobacterota; class Syntrophia; order Syntrophales; family PHBD01; genus PHBD01. The sequence goes on from JBFYXW010000106.1 coordinate 45,085, forward strand.
GTGCTCCTGGTGACGGCGGACCTCTACGGGCGGACGTATTCCTCGGCGCCGGAGGCCCTGCGCTACGCCTCTTTCCAGGTGGCCTCCATCCTGACGACGACGGGCTATGTCACCGCGGATTACGAGCGGTGGCCCGCCCTCTCCCAGATCGTGCTGCTCCTGTGCATGTTCCTCGGCAGCATGGCCGGCTCCACCGGGGGCGGCATCAAGACCCTGCGCATGCTCCTGCTGGTCAAGCACGCGTATCTCGAGATCGTCCGCGTGATTCATCCCCACGCCATGACGGTGGTGAAGCTCGGCAAGACCGCCGTCTCCCAGAGCGTCCTCCGGAGCGTCTGGGGATTTTTCATCCTCTTCATCGGAATCTACGTCCTGGGAGTGCTTCTCATGAGTGCCCTGGGGCTCGATTTCATGACCGCCATCTCCTCCGTGGCCACCTGCCTGGGAAACGTGGGGCCCGGGCTGGGCGCCATCGGGCCGATGGACCACTTCGGCGGCCTGCCCCTGGCGGGGAAGTGGGTCCTCATCGCCTGCATGCTCCTGGGGAGGCTGGAGATTTACACGGTGTTGGTCTTTTTGATGCCCCGCTTCTGGAAGGACTGACGGGCTGTTGAAAAAGGGCCGTCTGCGGCGTTGCCCTCACCCTGCGCCGCTCAACGTACCTCCAGGTACGCCTCGCGGCCCATGATTTCGGGCGCCTTGCATCCGACCCTTTTTGAACAGCCCTGTGGGGAGGTTTTGCTGACGGGCTGCTGAAAAAGGGCCGTCTGCGGCGTTGCCCGCCTCTCAGGCGTGGTTGCGGAGCTTCAGTTCCTGGGGATGCGGGTGCAGGTACACCTGATCCTTCAGGTAGGGCTCGTCGTACTTCCGGACGTAGTGGCGGATCAGGGTGACCGGGACGACGAGCGGGATGTCCCCCCTGCGGTACTCGCCGATGACCTCCTGCAGCTCCTGCCGCTCGCCGGCGGAGAGCTGCTTCTTGAAATACCCCGCCATGTGCTGGAGGACGTTGGCGTTCTTGGCCGGCGTCGCCTTGAGCCGGAGGGCCTCCATCAGGAGCGTCTCGTAGAGGGCGAACAACTCCCGCGCCGGGATTGTTCCCGCCCGGGCCACCAGCTTGCCCATTTCCCGGTAGTGCTTTTCGCTGTGGGAAAGGAGGAGAAGCTTGTGGGCCGAATGGAACTTCACCAGGCTCGCCGCCTTCCGGCCCGCCGCGGCCGCCTCGCCCCACCGCTTGCAGGCGAAAATCCGCTCGATGAAGTTTTCACGGAGGACCGGGTCGTGGAGGCGCCCCTCCTCCTCTACCGGCAGGAGGGGAAAGCGCTCCATGAAAGTCCGGGCGAAGATGCCGATTCCCTGGCGGACGGGCTGGCTCCCCTTGCCGCTGTAGACCTTCACCCGCTCCATGCCGCTGGAGGGTGAGTCGCTCTTGAAGACGAACCCGCAGAGGTTTTCCTTCTCCAGTTCCACAACCCGGCGGCGGGCCCAGGCCTCCATGCGCTCCGTCAGGTCCTTCCCGGTCCGGGTGGTGACCAGGCGGGGGCGCCCGGGGTCCCCCTCCAGGTGCATCGACTCCCGGGGCACCCCCAGTCCGCACTCCACCTCGGGGCAGACGGGGACATACTCCACGTAGGCCCCCAGGGTGTCCCGGAGATACCGGTCCAGTTTGTGTCCCCCGTCGAAGCGGACGTTCTCCCCCAGGAGGCAGGTGCTGATGCCCAACCGGATCTTGTCCATGGCGTCGCTTCCTTTCCCGTTTCCGGCTCCGTCAGTGGCCCATCCGGTGCCAGATCCACCGGATGACCGATCCCAACAGCGGGATCCGCTCACAGACACCCCCCGCGTCCCGGCAGTCCTGCCGGAAGATCGCCTTCCCGTCCCGCACACGTGGCGGGCGGACGTCGAGGCGGATCTCCTCCGGCAGGCGGACCCGTCAGGCCCTTTTCAGGTGCTTCACCCCGCCGGCGCCGGCGACGACCACTTCCGAGACGGCATCCAGGAAAAGCCCGTGCTCCACGATGCCGGCCCGAGACTCCAGCACCCGGACCAGTTCCTTGAGGGCCATGATGGGACCGAAGCGGCAGTCCATGATCAGGTTTCCCTGGTCCGTCTTGAAGAGGCTCTTGTCGGCGTTGCGCCGGAGGATGATCTTGGCGCCCATGGACTCCAGGAAGGCCATCTGCGACCGCCAGCCGAAGGAAATCACCTCCACCGGGACGCTTCGCTTGGTTCCCAGCCGGGGGGAAAGCTTCGATTCGTCCACGACGATGACGGTGCGGCGGCTGGCCTGGGCGACGATCTTCTCCCGCAGAAGGGCGCCGCCGCCGCCCTTGATGAGGTTCAGGTTCGGGTCCACCTCGTCGGCCCCGTCGATCGTCAGGTCGATGGAGGGGTGGACATCCAGGGTCGTCACCGGGATGCCGCACCGGAGGGCCTCCTCTTCCGCCTGGAAAGAGCAGGGGATGCCCGTGATGTCCTGAAGCCGCCCGTCCTTGAGCCGCTCGGCGATCAACTGCACGGCGTGGATGGCCGTGCTGCCGTGCCCGAGCCCGACCACCATCCCGGAGGCAACGAACTCCACGGCGAACGCCGTGGCATTTCTCTTCCACACCGCTGTGTCTGTCGTCATGCCGATCCCTCCTTTTCCGCTGGTTTGATTCCGGTCATGAGGAACACCGTGAAGTCCCGGACGACGCCCCCTTCCCCTTTTTTCGTGACCCGGGCGGCCGTGACGGCCCGGACGGACCGGAATCCCGCCTCCTCCAGGACCGCCGCCAGGGAGGAGCGCTCGAAACCGGGGTGGAAGACGCCCCGCGGGTCGCCGTGGAAACGCCCCTCCTCCGAGTCGAGGTCCGCCAGGGCCAGTTGCCCGCCGCGGCGGAGGGAGGCGTGGACCCGCCGCACGAGGGCGGGCACGTCCCGGATGTGGTGCAGGGTCATGCTGCTGAAGGCCAGGTGATAGGGACCGCCCAGGGGATTGTCGCCGTCGAGGTCCGCCAGTCGGGTCGTCACCCCCGTCCAGCCCGTCCGGGCGATCTTGCCCTTCAGGACGTCCAGCATGCCGGGGGAGCCGTCCACGGCGGTCACCGTGCCGACCCGAGGGGCCAACAGGAGCGTGAGGAGCCCCGTACCGCAGCCGAAGTCGAGGCAGTCCATCCCCCGGTCCAGCGGCACCTCCCGCAGGATCGCCTCGGCCACGTCTTCCGCGAGGCGCACGCGGCCCGACTTCTCGTCCCAGAGCAAGGAGGCGCGGTCGAAGTCGCGCCGCGTCCTGTCGTCGGAGTGGGTCATGACTTCTCCGGGTGAATTGCCGGGGGTTTCTCGAAGGATGTCCGACTATGGCACAAAATGTCAGCCGTGAAAAGGGCCGCCTCTGCGCCTTCCCGGGCTCAGCGGATCAGCATCCCCAGCCGGTCCCAGCGGACCCAGGTGTCGTCGCGGTTCCAGGACCAGTAGATGATGAAGGCCTTCCCCATCACGTCCTTGAGGTCGACGAATCCCCAGAAGCGGCTGTCGTAACTCTGGTCGCGGTTGTCCCCCATGGTGAAGATCGTGTCCTTGGGGACCGTAACGGGCCCGAAGTTGTCCCGGGGCTGGATGGAGGCGGGAAAGATGACGCTGTCCGCGTAAACGCCGTGCCGGTCGTCGGCGGGCTTGCCGTTGAGGAAGATTTTCTTGTTGCGGATCTCCACGGTGTCGCCCTCGACGGCGATGACCCGCTTGATGAAGTCCTTGGAGCGGTCCTCCGGGTAGATGAAGACGACGATGTCGCCCCGCTCGGGCTTTCCGAGGGGGATCAGGGTCTTGCGCACGAAGGGGATCTTGACGCCATAGAGGAACTTGTTCACCAGGATGTGGTCGCCGATCTGCAGGGTCGGTTTCATGGATCCCGAGGGGATCTTGAAGGCCTGGACGATGAAGGTGCGGATGAACAGGGCAATGAGGATGGCGATGATGATCGCCTCGGCGTATTCCTGAATCTTGGATTTGGGTTTCGACATGGTTCCCGCTATGAGTAAATGTTGAAGAGGGTAACGACGATCATGACCACGGCCGTGCCGCCCTTGGCCAGGCTGACCGCCACGCCCCCCAGGAGAGAACCCAGACCGGCCCGCAGGGCCGGCCGGATTTTCCGGTTCCGCATCCATTCCACGATGAAAACGCCGGCGAAACCGCCGGCGAAAGCCCCCAGAACCGCACCCAGACCGAACAGAAAGGGCGTGAACAGAAACATCCCCGCTACGCCGCCCAGGACCGCCGCCCAGGCGCCCTGCCGGGACGCTCCGAAGCGGGCCGCCCCCGCGGCGCGCAGGCCGAAATCAAGCACTTCCGCCAGGGCCGCGAGGGCGGCCAGGAGGAAGAGAACCTTCCAGCCCAGCGTTGCGAAGCCCGTCGCGACGGCGTACACCAGGGCCGCCGCCAGGATCAGGAACGGCCCTGGAAGACCCAGGAGGGCGGCCAGCAGCCCCACCAGGAAGGTGACGATGAGGAGAAAAAGGCCTGCCGATTCCAGGAAGGGCAACGGATCATTTCCTCTTGATCTTCGACGGCCGGTACCGTTCCCAGGCGAGCACGACGGGGCTGGCGATGAAGATGGACGAGTAGGTGCCGACCACGATCCCGACGATGAGGGCGAAGGCGAAGTCGTGGATCACCGCCCCGCCCAGGAAGAAGAGCGCAATCAGGACGATGAAGACCGTGAGAGATGTCAGGATCGTCCGGCTCAGGGTTTCGTTGATGCTGGTGTTGATCACCGTCGCCAGGTCCTGCTTGATGTTCTTCCGGACGTTCTCCCGGATCCGGTCGAAGACGATGATCGTGTCGTTGATGGAGTACCCGATGATGGTGAGAAGAGCCGCCACGATGGTCAGGTCGAACTCCTTGTCTAGGAGGGAAAGGGCGCCAACGGTGATGATCGTGTCGTGCACCAGGGCCAGGATGCCCCCCACGCCGTAGCGGAACTCGAACCGGAAGGCGATGTAGACGAGCATGCCGATCCAGGAGAAGAAGATCGCCAGCAGGGCCTTCTTCGTCAGGTCCTGTCCCACCTTGGGGCCCACGAACTCGACCCGCCGGATCTCGAAGGACTCCGCCCCGAGGGCCGAGGACAGGGCCGCCTGGATCTTCTCGCTGGTTTGCTTGACGTCTGCGAGGGTCTCGGCCACGCGGACCACCACTTCGTTCTCGCCGTACTGCTGGATGATGCTCCCCTCCAGGCCGATGGGCTGCAGGGCCGCCCGGATCCGCTCGGTCGCCGGCTCCTGCTTGAACTTGATCTGGACGATGGTTCCCCCGGCGAAGTCGATGCCGTAGTTGAGCCCCCCGTGCCAGAGGACCGAGGCGATGCTGACGGCGATGAGCGCCATGGAGATGCCGAAGGCGATTTTCATCTTGCCGACGAAGTCGAATTTGGTTCCCGCTTTGATCAGTTCCATGCGGTGCTCCTCAGGGATGGTTGATGCATCCGGGGCGTCCGGGGCCCCGTTCTATATGCTGATCTTGCCGATCTTCCGGTTCCAGACGAAATGGTCGAAGACGATCCGGGTGACGAAGACGGCGGTGAACATGCTCGCGATGATGCCGATGGTGAGCGTCACGGCGAATCCCTTCACGGGACCCGTCCCGAAGCCGAAGAGGAACAGGGCCGCGATGAGGGTCGTCACGTTCGAGTCGAGAATCGTGAGAAAGGCCTTGCCGTAGCCCGCCTCGACGGCGAGCCTCGGGGTCTTCCCGTTCCGGATCTCCTCGCGGACCCGCTCGAAGATGAGGACGTTGGCGTCCACGGCCATGCCGATGACGAGGATGATCCCGGCGATGCCCGGCAGGGTCAGGGTGGCCTTGAAGGCCGCCAGGGTCCCCATGAGGAGGACCATGTTGAGGAGGACGGCGCTGTTGGCGACGACGCCGGACCACCGGTAGTAGACCATCATGAACAGGATCACGAGGAAGCCGCCGATGGCGACGGACCAGAGGCCCTTGCTGATGGAATCCTGGCCCAGGGAGGGTCCCACGGTCCGCTCCTCCAGGATGATGACCGGGGCCGGCAGGGCGCCCGCGCGGAGCACGATCGCCAGGTCCTTCGCCTCGTCCATGGTGAAGGTCCCCGTGATCTGGGCGTTTCCGCCGGAGATCTTCTCCTGGATGACCGGCGCCGAGTGGACGACGTTGTCCAGGACGATGGCGAGGCGCTTCTTGACGTTCTCGCCGGTGATCCGCTCGAAGTCCGTTGCCCCCTGGCTGTTGAACTTGAGCGCCACATAGGGCTCGCCGAAGCGGTCGCTGATCTTGACCTGGGCGTTCTCCAGCGCCCCGCCCGTCATAAGGGTCTTGCTCTTCAGGAGGTAGGGGACCTCGACGCGGCGGCCCGTTTCCGGCTCCAGCCGGTAGCCGCGGGCCAGGACGCTTCCCTCGGGGACATTGCCCCGGAGGGCCTCGTCCACGGAGTGCTCCTCGTCGAGCATCTTGAACTCCAGGAGGGCCGTCTTGCCGATGAGGTTCTTCGCCCGGCCGGGATCCTTGATCCCCGGCAGCTGGACGACGATCCGATCGTCGCCTTGGGGCATGATCTCGGGCTCCGTGATGCCGAACTGGTCAATCCGGTTGCGGATCGTCTCCAGGCTCTGCTCGACGGCGAACTTCTTCATGTCCTCCGCCCGCTTGTCCCGGATCTTCAGCGTCAGCAGCTCACGCCCCTCCCGGGTTTCCGACTTGGCCACCTCCATGTCGGGGTAGCTGTCCTTCAGAATTTTGTCGAAGGCCCCGCGGGAGGCGGGATCGGGCAACTCCAGGTGGATGGCCGTCTTCGTCCGCTCGATGTTGCGGAAGCGGATGCGCTTGTCCATCAGGGTTTCCTTCAGGTCACTGGCGATGCGCTCCGCGGTCCCCTCGAGGGCCTTTTCGGTGTCCACCTCCAGGACCAGGTGCATCCCGCCCTGAAGATCGAGCCCCAGGTGGATCCGATCCGAAGGCAGGTTTTTCTTCCAGAAGTCGGGAAGATTGGGGACCAGGGTCGGCGTCAGGTAAAACAGCGCCCCCAGGCAGATCAGGACAGTGATGGCGACACGGATGCGGATGCTCTTGATCATGGCAAACCCCTGGCTATTCCTTTGAATCCTTCCCGGCCTTCTGGATGACGGCGGTGATGAAGCTCTTGCCGATCTTGACCCTCACCTTGTCGGCGATTTCCAGGGTCACCACGTTGTCCGCGATGGCGGTCACCTTGCCCTGGATTCCACCGGAGGTGATGACAAGGTCTCCATGGGTCAGGTTGGCCAGCATGTCCTTGTGTTCTTTCTGCTGTTTCATCTGGGGGCGGATGAGCAGGAAGTAGAAGATGGCGAACAGGGCGCCCATCATGACGATGAAGCTCCAGTCCCCTCCGCCGGCGCTTCCTCCCCCGGGCAGGCCCATGGCATACGCGTTTTCGATCACGAACAGATCCTCCTTTTGTTATGCGGAGATTTCCGTTGTTGCGCCGGAATCCCCCGCCGGTCCGTCTTGCCAGCGGTCCAGAAAATCGCGCTGCCAAGCCGTAAAGCTCCCCCGCCGGATCTCCTCACGGATCCGCTCCATCAGACGAAGATAGAACCGGACGTTGTGGATCGTGTTGAGCACCATGGCCAGGATTTCCCGGGCCATGAAGAGGTGCCGGAGGTATGCCCGCGAGTAGTTTCTGCAGGTATAGCAATCACAAGCCTCGTCGAGGGGAAATTCATCCTCCCGCCAGCGGGCGTGCTTTATAACAACCTTTTGGGTGTTTGTAAATAATAATCCGTTCCTTGCGCATCTCGTGGGGAGCACGCAGTCGAACATATCGATGCCGGCGGAGACGCTCCGGACGATGTCCGCGGGGGTCCCGACGCCCATCAGGTACCGTGGCTTTCCCCGGGGGAGCCGGGGGGCCGTTCCGCTCACGATTTCCTCCATGAGTTCCTTCGGTTCCCCGACGCTGAGGCCCCCCAGGGCGTAGCCTTCGAAATCCATGGCCGCCAGTTCCTCCAGGGCCCCCCGGCGCAGGTCCGGGTACATCCCCCCCTGGACAATGGCGAAGAGCATCTGCTGCCGGTTCGTGGCCGTCTCCCGGGACCGACGGGCCCAACGGTTCGTCCGCTCCATGGAGACGCGGGCCTCCCGGACGGTGGCCGGGTAGGGGGTGCATTCGTCCAGGCACATCGTGATGTCCGAACCCAGGGCCTCCTGGATGGCCACGGCCGACTCGGGGGTCAGGGCATGCTTCGACCCGTCGATATGGGACTGGAAGGTGACCCCCTCCTCGGTGATCTTCCGGAGGGCGCCGAGGCTGAAGACCTGGTAGCCGCCGCTGTCGGTGAGGATCGGGTGGGGCCAGTTCATGAACCGGTGGAGGCCCCCCAGGCGGCGGATCAGGTCGTGGCCGGGACGGAGGAAAAGGTGATAGGTGTTCCCCAGGACGACGTCGGCTCCCAGTTCGCGGACCGTTTCGGGCAGGAGGCCCTTCACCGTCCCCTGGGTCCCCACGGGCATGAACGCCGGGGTGCGGATCTCGCCGTGGGGCGTGACGATCCGCCCCAGCCGGGCCTCCGTGCCGGCGTCTTCTTGCAGCAGTTCGAAATGCGGGTCCGTCATAGACTTACTTCCGATATTGCGCTTGGTTTCGATGCCCCGGCCGCGCCCCCGCGGCTGAATGATTCGCCTTGGCGCGGGGGCTGTCACGGGGGTTCCCGCCGTCGCGAAAACGTTTCCTTCTTCTGTCTCCTACAGGATCAGCATGGCGTCGCCATAGCTGTAGAAGCGGAAGCCCTCCTCCACGGCGCGCCGGTAAGCTTCCTTCATCCTGTCCGTTCCGGCGAAGGCGCAGACCAGCATGAACAGGGACGACCTCGGGAGGTGGAAGTTCGTCACCAGGGCGCCCACGCGGCGGAACCGGTGTCCCGGGCGGACGAAGAGGTCCGTGAATCCCTCACCGGCCGTCACCCTTCCGTCCTCGCCGGCGACCGTCTCCAGAACCCGGGTGGAGGTGGTGCCGACGGCCACGACCCGGCGGGCGCCGTTGATCAGGCGGGCCGCCTCGGTGTCCAGTTCGTAATGCTCCGCGTCCAGCCGGGCCTCTTCCACCGGCCCCGGCGGCAGGGGCTGGAAGGTGCCATATCCGACGTGCAGCGTGAGGCGCGCGACGGGGATGCCCCGCCTTTCCAGGTCCGCGAAGACCGCCGGGGTGAAGTGGAGTCCCGCCGTGGGGGCCGCCACGGAGCCGCGCACCCGGGCGTAGACCGTCTGGTAGCGCTCCCGGTCGCCCGCCGCACCCGGATCGGAGGGGCCGCGGCGGATGTAGGGCGGCAGGGGGGGCCGCCCGTGACGGTCCAGGTAAGAGTCGAAGGGTTCCCCGGTGCAAATCCGCACCAGCCACTTCTTTTCCGACAGGCGCTCCCGGATCTCCGCCTCCGCGCCCCCCGGGAGCGGGATCCGGTGTCCCGGCCGCAGGCGCCGGGCGGGGCGAAGGAGGGCCTCCCAGGTCTGTGCCTCCGGATCGGCCTCTCCCCTCCGGGCGAGGAGGAGGATTTCCACGGTCCCCCCGCTTTCCCGCCGGCCGTACAGGCGTGCCGGGATGACCCGCGAGTCGTTGAGGACCAGGACGTCCCCCGGCTGGAGGAGTTCCGGGAGAGCGGAGAAAACGCGCTCCTCCGTTTCGCTCCGGTTCCTCCGGACCACCAGCAGGCGCGACCGGTCGCGCCGGTCCGCCGGGTCCTGGGCGATCCGCTCGGGGGGCAGGAAAAAGTCGAAGTCCGAAGAT
>JBFYXW010000108.1:0-10825 GCA_041310335.1 Syntrophaceae bacterium
ATTGAAATAAAAGCCTTTCTGGTGTATGGTTCCGCGTCATCGAGGGGAGGCTGGAAACGTGTACTACCATTCCAACGGCAACAGCGGTCACAACGAACCGAAAATCCTGGCCATCGCCTCCCTCTTCCGGGATGATTTCTGCATCGACTGGCTGGTGGACCTCCTGGCGGACATGAAGCCCTCCCAAATCCTGGCCCAGCTGGAGCAGGGCGTCACGGACGGCAGCCTGGTCCGGAAAGAACCCGGCTACTACGGGTTCGCCAGCGACAAGAAGCGCAAGCGCCTGCAGTCGAGCCTCGATCCCCAGGAGGAAAAGCAGCTCCACGGCTACATCGCCGACATCCTCATGCGGCAGTTGCCGGACAATGAGCACAAGGCCCACGCGGTCGCGCACCACCTGATCCACATCCTCAACGACGCCAACCGCTGCCGCTACCTGATCAAGGCGGGAGACCTCCACCTGGAGGCCTTCCGTCCCGAGGAGGCCCTCCAGTGCTACAGCAAGGCCCTGGAGGATCTCGCCGCCCTGTCGGGGCGGGAGGCGGACGGGCTCTTCAGCGAGACGGCCATCAAGTACTCCAAGATCTCCACGGCCCGTCACGACACGACCCGGGTCCTTTCCATCCTGGAGTCGGCCCTGGAAAAGGCGACCCGCTGGAAGGTGGACCGGGCCAGGGCGCTCCTGAAAATGCACATGGCCAAGAACGAGTGGCTGCGGTCCCGCTACGACAGCGCCCTCCGGCACTTCGAGGAGGGCTGGGCCCTGGCGCAGGAGGTGAACGATCCCCGGCTGCTGCACTCCGCCACCACCTTCAGCGCCTTCTTCCTGTTCTGGCAGGGCCGCTTCCGGGAGGCGGTCCGGATGTACGAAAAGGCCGTCCCGGACATAGAACGGTATCCCCAGGGGGGCTTCCCCCTGCTGGCGGTCATGACGGTGGGCTACTGCTACGCCCAGATCGGCCAGGTGACCCAGGGCCTGGGCATGCTCGACGCACTCCGGAGCCACGGGCTGGGCAAAGGGGACCTGTACCTGGCGGCCTACACGGAAGGAAACATCGGCAACATCATGCTGGAGATCGGCCGGGTGGACGAGGCCATCCGATACCTGGAAGAATCCTCGAAAATGGCCAAGCGGGCCCACAACGACTGGGTCTGGATCACCGGCAAGATGTCCCTGGCCCATGCGTACTCCCTCAAGGGGGACACGGAGCAGTCCCTGCAGAATCTCCGGGAATTCCTCCAATACAGCCGGAAGGTCCACACGACGGTCTACCTCTACCCCTACCTCCTCGAACTCTGCGCCGCCATGGAGAGGGGGGATCTTCCGGCCGCCGAGGGGCTCTGCCTGGAAAAGGACATCCAGGGGATGATCGGCGGCCACAACATCTTTCTCAAGGGCGTTGCATACCGCTTTCAGGCGCAGCAGTGGGAGAAGGAGGGACGGCCCCGGGAGGAGGTGATCCGGTCTCTCGAGGAATCCGTCGCCAACCTCGAGGAATCGGGTCAGCAGATCGAGCTGGCGAAGTCGAGGCTCGAACTGGCCCGTCAGTACCTCGCCGGCGGAGACCGGGAGGCGGCGAAAAACCTGACGGTCGCGGCGACGGAGCCCCTGGACACCTTCAACGAAAAACTCATTCCCGACGAACTCCGGATCCTGATCAAGGACCGCCCCGCCGGTGAGTTCCTCCTGAAGGAGATCCTGAACCTGGGGCAAAAGGTGGTCACCATCCGGGACAACCGGGACCTGGTCCAGCACATCCTCTCCACCCTGAACCGGATCACCGGGGCTGAACGGAGCGCCATCTTCCTTCTCGAAGGGGAGGAAGGCAAACCCCGACCGGTCTTGCGGGCCTCGAAAAACCTGACATCGGAACAGGTGATCCACCGTTGCTTCGGCTCCTCCCTGGACCTGATCGAGGACGTGGCCCGGACCGGCAAGGGGCGGATCCTGGCCGACGGAGACCCCGAAAAGGGGACAGGCCCCGGAACCGAGGTCATCCGTTCCCGGATCTGCGTGCCCATGATCCTCCGGGACAAGACCGTCGGCGTCCTCTACCACGACAACCGGCTCCTCTCGAGCGCCTTCCGGGAATCGGACCTGGACCTGCTTTCCTACTTCGCCGCCCTCGCGGCCTTCGCCCTGGACAACGCCCGGGCCTACGAGGAGATCCAGCGGCTCAACCGCAAGCTGAGCGAGGAGAACCTCTACTACAAGGAGGAGCACCTCCAGAACCTGCACTTCGACGACATCATCGGGGAGAGCCCGGGCATCCGCCGCGTCCTGGCCCAGATCGACCAGGTCACGGGGACGGACGCGACGGTCATGATCATCGGCGAGACCGGGGTGGGCAAGGAACTGGTGGCCCGGGCCATCCATCGCTACAGCACGCGGCGGGACAAGCCCTTCATCAAGGTGAACTGCAGCGCCCTGCCGGAGAGCCTGATCCCCAGCGAACTCTTCGGCCACGAAAAGGGGGCCTTCACCGGGGCGATCCGCCGGCGTCTCGGACGCTTCGAACTGGCCGATGGCGGAACGCTCTTTCTCGACGAAATCGGCGAGATCAGCCTGGATCTCCAGGTGCGCCTGCTAAGGGTCCTGCAGACCAGGGAGTTCGAACGGGTCGGCGGCAGCGAGACCATCCGCTCCGATTTCCGGCTCCTGGTGGCCACGAACCGGAACCTGGAGAAGGACGTGAAGTCCCAGCGGTTCCGCCCGGACCTCTACTACCGCCTCGCCGTCTTCCCCATCTACGTCCCGCCGCTCCGGGAGCGCCGCGAGGACATTCCCCCCCTGGCCTTCCACTTCCTGAAGATCTATGCGCAGAAGCGGGGCAAGGAGTTCAGCAAGATCCCCGAAGCGGAGATGGAGAAGCTGCTGGACTACGAATGGCCGGGGAACGTTCGGGAACTGGAGAACATCATCGAGCGGGGAACGATCCTCAACCAGGGCCCGATATTCCAGGTGCCCGAGCTGGGGTCGCGCTACCCCGCCGAGGCGCAGCCCCAGGCCGGAGGGGTGAGCCTGATGGACAACGAGCGGCGGCACATCCTCTGGGCCCTGCAGAAGACGAAGTGGAAAGTCCGGGGCAAGGGCGGCGCGGCGGAACTCCTCGGACTGCCCCCCTCGACCCTCGCCTTCCGCATGAAAAAACTGGGAATCCAGAGGCCTGACGCCGTTTCCTGACGCCCCATGCCGGCGTCTCTTCCCGAAGAGAAATCCACGGGAAGGGGCGGCGGACCGCGGCGGCTCCGGTTAGGAGGGGGGGTAAAGCCGACCGCGGCCCGCCTTTGAATCAGGACTCCGTTTCACGGGAAGAGGCGGCGGGCCTTCCGCCGGTCTCCCCATGGGAGAGACGTCCTCCCCGCCTCAAGCCTTCTCGTGCCGGTCCCTGTAGAGGGGATCGTTTTCCTGCAACTCCCGGCGCATCACCTTCCCCACCAGGGTCTTGGGTATTTCCTTGATGTATTCGATGTGCTTCGGCACCTTGTAATGGGTCATGTTCGCCTTGCACCAGGCCTTCAGTTCCTCTTCCGTGACCTTCCCGGCCCAGCTTTCCTTGAGGACCACCCAGGCCTTGATGGCCTCCCCGGTGTCCGGGTCCGGCAGGCCCGCCACGGCGACTTCCAGGAGTCCCTCGTGGGCCCCCATGAGTTGCTCCACCTCCGTTGGGAAGACGGAGAAACCCTTCACCTTGATGAGCTGCTTTTTCCGGTCGTTGAGGGTCACCCGCCCGTGGGCGTCCATGAAGCCGATGTCGCCGGTGTAGAGCCACCGCTTGCCGTCCTCCCGGACCCGGACCGTATCCGCCGTCTCCTCCGGGTTGTTCAGGTACCCCTGCATGACCGTGGGGCCCGTCATGATGAGCTCGCCGCTCTCCCCCGTCGGCATCTCGTCCGCACCGGTGAACATGTCGACGATTTTCCACTCCAGTCCCGGAAGGGCGAGCCCGATGGAGCCCGTCGTGTCCACGTCGCTGATGGGACCGCCGGCCACCACCGGCGAGGCCTCCGAGAGGCCGTAGCCCTCGATGAGGCGCGCCCCCGTCAGCTTCTCGAAGCGCTCCTTGACGTTCCGGTGCAGGGGCCCCGCCCCGGAGATGCAGCCCTTGAGCTTGGTTGCGATGGGGTACTTGCCGATGTCCGGGAAGTCGGCGATCCGCTGGAACATCACCTCCGCACCGGGGAAGTAGGTCTGCCCGTCCGGGGCGATCTCGCAGATCGTCTTCACCAGGACCTCCGTCTCCGGCGGCCGCGGGAAGAGCATCATCCACATGCCGCAGTAGAGGACCGTGTTCATGATGGCCGTCATCCCGAAAGAGTGGAACAGGGGCAGGATCCCCACCATGCAGGCGCCGGGCACCATGGTCCACATCCAGGCGCCCACCTGGATGGCGTTGGAAACGCAGTTGTAGTGGCTCAGCACCGCCGCCTTCGGGACTCCCGTCGTGCCGCCGGTCATGATGTAGGTGGCCACATCGTCGGGCGCAACGTCCAGCTTGATCGGCTCCGGCTTCGCCTTCAGGAGGTCGAGGAAGGACAGGGACCCCGGGGGCACGGGCCCCGTGGGGATCTTCTTCAGCGTCTTGCCCAGCCACTTCTTCCAGCCCGCCACCTTGAGGAGATCCGCCACGTTCGTCGCGATCCGGTGGTTGACGCGGAGGTCCTTCTCGATGGGCTTCAGGAGCGGCTCGTAGAGGGCGTCCAGGAAGATCAGGGTCTGCGCCCCGGTGAGTTTCAGCTGGTGAAGGATCTCCCCGGGCTTGTAGGTGGGATTGACGCCCGTCACGATGACGCCCAGCTTCGCACAGCCGTAATAGGCGATGACGTACTGGAAGCAGCTCGGCAGGACCAGGGCGACCACGTCGCCCTTTTTCAGGCCCAGTTTGCGCAGGCTCTGGGCAAAGGCGTCCACGTGGCCCAGGATTTCCCCGTAGGTTACGAAGGAGTTCAGAAACCAGGCCGCCGGACGATCGGCATACTTCGCCGCCGACGCCACCAGCATCTCGTAGAGGGTGATGCGGGGAAAATCGATGTTTTTCGGCACCTTCTCGGGCCATCCCGCCTCGGCCGTGAGCCAGGGCCTAGACTCGTCCACGCGGTACGGATTCTGATTCGCCATATGCCCTCCTTTTTGCAATTGGCAGATCGTTCGTTGTGGCGACGACAATCCCGGCGAAAAATCTTCAATACATCCGCTCGATCAGATCCGAGTATTTCTCCAGGATCACGCGCCTTTTCACCTTCAGGGTCGGGGTCAGCTCGCCGGTTTCCTGAAGCCATTCCTTGTCCAGCAGGGTGAATTTCTTGATCTGCTCGACCTGCCCGTACTCCTTCGTGTACTCCCTGATCTGGGCCTCGAACAGCTCCACGACCTTCCCGTTCTTCAGCAACTCGGCACGGCTGGCAAAGGAAACGCCGTTCTCTTTCGCCCAGGGTTCCAGGACCTCGAAGGCCGGCACGATCAACGCCGCGATGTACTTTCTCCCGTCGCCGATAATGGCCAGCTGATTGATATACTTGGAAAACATCAGGCTGTTTTCGATGTTCTGGGGGGAGATGTTCTTCCCGCCCGACGTGATGATAAGATCCTTGATCCTGCCGGTGATCCTCAGGTTTCCCTCGGCATCAAACTCGCCCATGTCGCCGGTCTTCAGGAACCCGTCCGGCGTGAACGCGTCTTTCGTCGCTTTCTCGTTCTTGTAATAACCGACCATCACCTGGGGGCCCCGGACAAGAATTTCACCCCACTCGCTGATTTTCACCTCCGTGTTGATCACGGGCACACCGATGGTCCCCGGCTGGATGTGGCCCACGTAGTTGCAGGATACCATCGGTGAGGTTTCGCTCAGTCCATAGGCGTCGCAGCAGGGGATGTCCATACCCAGGAAAAACTCCAGGACCTTTCGGGGCATGGGCGCCCCGCCGAGGCCGATGAAATAAATCCGGTCCAGTCCCAGCACCGCCTTCAATTTCGAGAAGATCAACCGGTCCGCCAGCCTGTATTCCAGCGCAAACAGGCCCGTCCTCGGTTTCCCCTTGCAGAGGTAAGGAACATTCCTCCTGCCCACGCCGAGCGCCCAGGCAAACAGTTTCTGCTTCACCGGCGGCGCCTGGGCGACCTTGGCCGTGATCGCCTCGTGCATCTTCTCCAGCACGCGGGGCACCGAGGCCATGATGGACGGGCGGATCGCCTGCAGATCCTCCAGCAGCGTCGTGATATCCTTTACGAAATGAATCTTGTTGGCGCAGAAGACCTGGCAGTAGTAGACGGCGGTTCGCTCCACGGCATGGGACAGGGGCAGGAACGACGGCGCCTTGTGGAAGCGTGTGACCATCTCCGGGAAATAGGCGTTGAACTGGTGGACATTCGAGACGATGTTCTGGTGCGACAGCATGACCCCCTTGGGGTCGCCGGTGGTGCCCGATGTGTAGATGAAGGTGCAGAGGTCCCCGGGTTTGATCGCCGTCAGCCGCTTTTCGAACAGGGCCGGGTCGGCATGCTCCTTTCCCTGGCGAAAGGCCTCCCGGATGGTCTTCACCCCGTCCACCGGTTTCTCCAGGTCGTTGAAGAGGACGACCTCCATGAGTTTCGGAAGCCTGTCGCGCACCTGGAGAACCTTCTCCATGTGCGCTTGGGTGCCGACGAAACAGATCCGTGAATCGGAGTTGTCGAGAATGTACCGCACCTCTTCCGCGGTGTTGGTGGCATAGATCGGAACGTTCACCGCCCCGATCGACAGGATCGCCATGTCGGAGACCCACCATTCGTAGCGGTTCGGGGAAAAGACGGCCACCTTGTCGCCGTGCTGGATCCCCTTGTCCAGGAGATAGTAGGCCAGGTTGTGAATCATCTCGTTCATCTGGTTCCAGGAAATGTCAAACCACTGGCCGGCGCCGTTGCGGTGCGCCACACAGGCCTTGTCGCCATGCTCCATGGCCCGGTTCTGAAAAACGGCCGGCATGGAGATTTCTTCGTACTTGTTCATAGACTCCATTCTTTCTTGATCACTCATTGACCGCGGCGAGACAGGCAGCCTGGGCTGTCTCATCTCGCCGGAGCGTCTGAGGAAACACGTTGTCCATCACGATCAGGGGGATGAAGGATCCTTGATTGCGGCCTGTCCGGGACACACCGATGACGGAACCCTCCATGGAGGGCTGTGCGCTGTCCCCGTCCAGGCAGGGCCTTCCCTGCCGCTTGCCGCAGGTTCTGCAATGCCGGCATGGACCGAGGAGAAGGACGGCACCACCCCTGGCCACGGGCGGGGCAACGGAACCGGCATGCGAGCCACACCCCGGGTTTGCGGTGACCACGGTCTCCGGATGGAGGATCGGCAAGGAGACCGCGCCTCCCCGGTGGCGGCAGGGTGATTCGGATCCAGGCCCTTCCGCTTCATGGATTTTTCCCGTACCCTCCGTGAGCCCGCCAGAAGCCTCAGCTCAGTCCCAGCATGGCCCCCAGGTCCTCCCGGAGCATCTCCTGCGGCCCCTCGCCGCCGAAGAAGACCATGGAATCCCGCAAGTATCGCTGGGCGTCGTACTCAATCGTGTACCCGTACCCTCCGAGCACCTGGACGCAGTCCATGGCTGCCTTCCGGGCCGTTTCCACTCCCAGGAGCCTTGCCGCCGCCGCCTCCGCGGCGCAGCGCTTTTCCTCGTCCGCCAGGGAGGCGGCCTGGTAGGTAACGAGGCGGCTGGCACGGATGCGGACCGCCATGTCGACCAGCATGTCCTTCACGGCGCTGAAGGCGATGATGGGACGCCCGAACTGGACCCGCTCCTTCGCGTACTGGAGGGCGTAGTCGAAGGCGCCCTGGGCGAGGCCCACGCCGCAGGCGGCGACTTCCAGGTGATCCGCCTCCTGGATGACCGCCCACTGCTCCCGTCCCCGGTCCAGCCCCTCCGGGCCGCCCAGGAGGTCTTCCGCGGACACGGCCACGTTGTCGAAGCGGACCTCGCAGACGGAGAGGCTCTTGCAGCCCACCCGTTCCATCGGCGCCGCGGACAGCCCCGGACGGTTCCCCTCTACCAGGAAAAAGGAAAGCCCGTCCCGCGGAGAGGCGCCCTGCGATGTCCGGCACAGGGCCAGGATCGCCGCGGCCCGGTCGCCCAGCCGGACGAACTGCTTCGTTCCGTTCAGCAGGAATCCCTCCCCGCTTCGGACGGCCGACAGGCCCGCGCCCAGGCTTTCATAGCCCGCGTCCGGCTCCAGGATGCCGCCGGCGAAGAACGCGGTCCCGGCGGCCACGGCGGGCAGGTGGCGCTCCTTCTGCTCCGCGCTCCCCAGGTCAACCAGGTTCTTCCCGCCCCCCAGGGCGCAGGCCGCGAAGGCCCCCGCCAGGGCGGGATAGACGGTCGAGAGCTCCTCGACGATGAGCGCCGCCGCCAGGACATTCCGGCCGCCCCCGCCGTAGGCCTCGGGCACGACAAGCCCGCAGAACCCGTTGTCGGCGATGGGACGGAACAGCCTCTCCGGGAAGTCCCCCTTCTCGTCCGCCTCCCTGGCCGCTTCCCGGGTGCACTCCCGGGCGATGAACCGGCGGATGGTATCCTTGATAAATTCCTGTTCTTCCGTCAGCTTGAAATCCATCTCGCACTCCCTTTTCCGATGTACCCGGCCGGTCTCGCCGGCATCGCGATCCGGCCCGGCTTTCCCCGTGTCTCAGACCCGGCGCTCGTAACCTTTCCAGTAGTTTTCCCGGATCTTCTTCTTGTCGATCTTGCCCAGGTTGGTCAGCGGGATGGCATCCCAGAACTCGACCGTCTTGGGACAGATGAGGCTCCCCTTGCGTTCCTTGACGAAGTTGATCAGCTCCTTCTCCGTGGCGGTTTTCCCTGCATGGAGGACGACGATCGCCTTGACCGCCTCCCCCCATTTCTCGTCGGGAACGCCGACAACGGCGGCCCCCTTCACGGCGGGGTGCTCGAAGAGGACGTCCTCGATCTCCCGGGGGAAGATGTTGAAGCCTCCGCTGACGACCATGTCCTTGGAGCGGTCCACGATGTAAAGGAACCCCTCCTCGTCCATCTTCGCCATGTCGCCCGTCCAGAGCCACCCGTCCCGGATGGTCTCCGCGGTGGCTTCGGGGTTCTTCAGGTAGCCCGTCATGACGTTGATGTGCCGGCAGATGATGTCCCCCACTTCGCCCTGGGGCACGT
Organism: Syntrophaceae bacterium; assembly: GCA_041310335.1. GTDB lineage: Bacteria > Desulfobacterota > Syntrophia > Syntrophales > PHBD01 > PHBD01. The sequence goes on from JBFYXW010000108.1 coordinate 9,160, forward strand.
CGTTCCCTTCTTCGTCGACGATCCGGATGACCGCCGGGAAGGTCGGCCGGCCGCAGGAGCTGAAAACCCGCCGCTCCCGCTCCGGGTCGTCGATGACGTGCTCCTCCCGGGGCAGGGCGCTGATCATCATGGGCGCCTCGGTCTGGCCGTAGAGCTGGGTGAAGATGGGCCCGAAGGTGTTGAGGGCCTGCTTGAGGCGCTCCGGGGCGATGGCGGCGGCTCCGTAGACGATGTTGCGCAGGCTCGACGTGTCGTACTTCGAGAGGTCCGGGTAATCCAGCAGGACGTAAATCATGGTCGGGACGACGAAGGCGGAGGTGATCCGGTACTTCTGCACCGCTTCGAGAAAGCCCTTCGGGTCGAACCCGTCCAGGATCACACACACCCCGCGGCGGATCATGATGGGGATCATCAGGCACCCCCCCGCGTGGGTGAGCGGCGTGGCGAAGGCGAAGACCTCGTCGTAGCCGAACCCCAGCTCCAGCATCTCGGTGATGTAGGTCCCGAGCCAGGCCCGGTGGGAGAGCATGACCCCCTTGGGGAGCCCCGTCGTTCCGCCGGTGAAGTAGATTCCCGCCAGATCCTCCTCGTCGATGTCCACGTGCGGGACTTCCGGAGCATGGTCCTGGATGAGCGTCTGGAGGTGAAGATGGCCGGGTGCGACGCGCCCGGCGTCGCCGCTGATGCAGATGAAGTGCTGGATCGTCTGGAGCCGGGGCAGCATCTCCATCACGCGGGGCGCCAACTTTTCGTGGTAGATGAGGGCTTTGCACTCTGCCTGGTTCATCATGTACACGTGGTCGTCGCTGGTGAGCAGAACCGCCAGGGGAACCCGGATGACGCCGATCTTCGCCAGGGCGTACTCGCAGGATATGTACTCGGGGCAGTTGGCCATGAGAAACGCCGAGGTGTCCCCCTTCTGAAGTCCCAGCTTCGCCAGGGCGTTCGCCAGGCTGTAGGCCGACTTCTGCATCTGGTCGTACGTGTACGACTCGTCATGGTACCTCATGGCCACCCGGTGCCGGAAATTCATCACGCACCGGTCATACATCTCACCGACCGTCGTGCCGAACATCATCTCGCAACCTCCTCGTTTCCTCCCCGCCGGGCGACCGTCGGGGGTTTCCTGATTGTTCCGGCCCGGCCCGGGGGCTCACGGCCCGGTCCCGGGGTCATCGCCCTGGAGGGCGCACCCCGCGGACCCCGCCGTGTTCCCGCCGCCGGGCTCAACCCTTGTAAAAGCTCCTGCCGTAGAGCTTCCCGCTCAACCCGGTCAGGTCCGCCCATTTCAGCGGCCCACCCTTGTCGGCGGGGAAGCCGATCCCCCAGATGGCACCGATGTCGACGGCCCGGGGCCCCTTGACGACGCCCTTGTCCAGCAGTTCCTTCCCCGTTTCCACGAAGGGGAGAAACAGCATCTCCTGGAGGGACTCGACGCTCATTTCCTTCTTCAGTCCCTGCGGATTGACGAGCGGGAGCGCGCCCGGATCGACGGCACCCTCCTTCGTGTAAAAGCCCTTTCCGTTCTTGTTCCGTCCGAAGCGGCCCGCCTTGTAGACGTTCTCCAGCGCCATCGGCGCCTTCCGGCCCAGGGACTTGGTGAGGACCAGGTAGGACACGTCGATCCCCACCTCGTCGGTGAGCCGGATGGGCCCGACGGGGAGGC
>JBFYXW010000109.1:0-4726 GCA_041310335.1 Syntrophaceae bacterium
TTTCTTGATGATTTCCCGGGAAATGTCAAGGCAAAGAAAGGCACCAAACAGTTGTTATTCATGGATGAATCATGGCGTGCACGCCATGGCGTCTCGTCCACAGCGCTCCTTCGACCGCCGGTTTCATGGCTCGATGTTCCGTTGCCCGGACAAAGAAAAAGGGGCTGCCGAGCGCTTCTGCAACCCCTTGTTTTTTTTCGGAAACGCGATGTTTCTGCCCCTTGCGCGTTCCGTTCGGAAATCCCGCGGCGCCGGGCATCACATCTCCTGCCGCCGCGACACGGCAGGGAATCGGCTCCGCCGGGAGAAACCGGGCCGTGCCGAAAACCGCGCGCTCACTTCAGGCAGTTGAAGATGTCCATGCACCACAGGCAAACGCCGCAGGGCTCCATGTTCACGTAGCAATCCTGTTCGAAGTCCCCCCCCTGGACGTAGTCGCACAGAGCGAAGCTGCAGTTGAAGCAGAACGGGTAGTCGTAGCGCAGGACGTTCCGCCGGAAGGAGACAAAGGCGGGGTCGTTCCAGATCTCCAGGATGCCTCGCTCCATGATGTTCCCGAACACCTTTGGCCGGACGACCTTTTCCATGCCATTGATGTAGCAGCGGAAGGGATGCCAGAGAAAGTAGCAGGGATGAACGTTGCCTTCCCAGGACAGGAAGACGGACCCCTCCTCGACGAACTCGCACCGCCTTGCGCTTCTCGGGATCACCCCGGGAAGCTGGAGCCGGATGCCTGCCCGCGAAGCCGCGTCCCGCGCGGCGGCGAACGTTTCCTCCACCCGCTCGGCCCAGCCGTGATCCATGGAAAAGAGCTTTTGCAGGTTGAGGGTGACCCCCTCTCGCGCCGCCTCGGCGATCATCCCGTCGACAAGCCCGATGAGCCGCTCGTCCTGGGCGCTCTTGGCGTACTTCAGGTAGACCCGGTGGTAGTTCCGGATGTCGATCCCTTCCCGTTCCCCGATCTTCGCGTACTTGTGCAGGACCGCCACGGAGGAATCGAGGTTGGCGTCGTAGACGGCCAGGGGAACCAGGTCCCGGTGGTACGGAAAGAGCTGGGTGACGATGGCGAAGTCCGCCCCGCGCGACGCCGCCCAGCGGATCGCGTCGGGGAGCTCGCGGATGTTGTCACGGCGCAGGACAAACTCCACACCGACTTGGAGGGGCGATCGGCAACGGGTACGCGCGGTGCGCAGAACCTCCAGGGCGCGCTCGACGTCCGCCAGTTCCTCCCCGGTGCGGATGGTGCGAAAGGCCTCCGGCGAAACGGCGTCCAGGGAGAGGCAGACGCGGTCCAGCCCCGCCTCGACAAGCCGCAGCGCCCGCACGGAAGTCATGAGCAGCCCGTTGGACTGGAAGCCCACCCAGCCTCTGCCTTCCATTTGCTCCTTGCCGGCCCGGACGAACTCCTCCAGGTTCGGGTGGAGGAGAGGCTCCCCGATGCCGTTGAGCACGAGCGCATCGGCCGTGGCCAGGGCCGGGAGGAGGCGACGGAAGGTTTCGACGGACATGTCCCCGTCGCGGAACTCCTCTTCGCCGCTCTGCCGGAGGCACATGGGACACCGGAGGTTGCAGCGCGAGGTGACCTCCACGAAGAGCTTGGCGGGATGCGGTGCGAGGGCGGGCACTGCATTCGCTTCGGACGTTTCACCGGACATCAGAGCTCCATCTCGCAGATTTCCAGGTCGAGCAGGTTGACGGACAGCAGCTTTCTCCGGAGCGACCCCTCCCCCCCCAGGAGAATCTTCACGGCCTCGGCGACTTCCAGGCTGGCGATCACCGGAACGACGAAGGCGAGGTTTCCCAAGTCCTTCTCGATGCCCTGCTCTCCCCGGCACCGCGCATATATCTTCTCCAGCGTGCCGTCCCCCGGGAATTCCACGGCCACCTGGCCGTACCAGCCCCCGACGCTGCCGTGGACGAGGGGGATTCCGCGGACCCGGCAGGCCTGGACCAGGTCGAACCGCGCGGGGATGCTGTCCAGGGCATCGGTTGCCAACCGGACCCCCTCCAGGAGCCCGTCCCCGTTTCCCCTGTCCAGGGCCACCCGCACCGGCGTGACGGTGACGGCGGGATTGACCTCCCCGACGTGCCGGGCAGCGCCATCCACCTTGTACTGTCCCAGGGTGCCCGTGGAGGCAAAAAGCTGCCGGTTGAGATTGTTCTCCTCGAAGCAGTCGGGGTCGATCACGGTGATGCCGCCCACGCCGACACGGGCCAGTTCGTCGACGATCTGGCAGCCCAGGCCGCCGCAGCCGACAACGGCCACGGAACTCCGGAACAGGACAAGCTGCTGCTCCCACGTGAGGGACTCCCGGTTTCTCGCGTAGCGTGCCGGCAGGAGCCCCTGTTCCAGGATGGCCTCCTCGACCCGGGGGAAGGGCATCCCGAAGAGCCGGGCCGCCTCCCGCTGCACGGAAAGGCTCACCAGGCCATTCGCCGCACGGGCGACGAGATAGTCGCGCAGGTTCCCCATTTCAGCCCCCTCCCACGGGCGGAAAGAGGGCCAGCACATCCCCCTCCCGGAGGACGGAGGACGGCTCGGCGTGTCGCCCGTTGATGAAGATGAGCGCCGCATCCTCTTCCGGGATGCCCAGGTCGACGAGCACGTCGCCCACGCTCTGGTCCGTTTCACACCGCCATTCCCGGACGGAAAAACGGTTTGTTCGGAGGGAGGCGAACAGTTTCACGGTAACGTTCATGGAAGCACGGGCGACCGGAGGCAGGGAGCCGCCGGTGAGGCGCCCTGCACCCGCAGCGCGTCCTCCCCGGCGGCCTGTTGTTCGAAGGCGCTCACCAGTTGAAAACCGTGTCCAGTTCCTCGTCCTTGACCAGGAAGGTCACGTTGTGGGGAGCGACGGGTTCCGTGCTGAAGAACCGCGGCAGGCGGTCGTGCTCCTTCGTGAACCCCGCCTTCCGGTTGAACTCGCGCTCCAGGGACAGGACCTTCTTGCCCAGTTCCGTCACCCCGTCGGCGTTCAGTTCCAGGCCGTAGAACGAGTTCAGGAGGTCGAGCAGGGCCTGGTAGGTCTCCGGCTGATCCAGGAGGGCAAAGGCGATAAAGAGGCACATCCCCGTCGAGTCGATGGCGGCGGTGGCGATCTGCAGGTTCCGGGAGAGCTCCACCTGGCCTTCGGGCTTCAGCGGGTCCACGAACCCGCCGCTTTTGAGGATGTTGGTTGCGATGCTGTAGCCGGCCGTGTGGTCTCCGCCCATGGGGCTCGTGGCGTAGGTGACGCCGATGCCCTGCACGGCCCTCGGGTCGTAGGCGGGCAGGGCCTGCCCCTTGACGACGGGGACCTTCTCCACGCCGAACACCTTGCCCGTCACGGCAGCGCCGCTGCCGAGGATCCGGCCCAGGGGGGTTCCCCGGCCGACTTCCCGGACCAGTTCGATGGCCGCCCCGGCGTCGCCGAACGCGGCGATGCCGGCCTGCATGGCGACGCCGATCGTCGCCCCCATCTCAATGGTGTCGACGCCGTAGTTGTCATCCAGGAAATCCAGCATGGCAATGGCGTCGGGGTCGTCGATGCCGCAATTGCCGCCGTGGGCCCAAACGGTTTCGTACTCCGGCTGCTTCGTGAGGAACTTGCCGTCCTTGTCGACAAAGATGCCCGAGCAGCGGATGACGCAGCCCCGGTGGCAGAAGTGGGTCGGATTCCCGCCCCGGCTCGTCTCCAACTCGGCATAGGTCTCGCCGCTGATCCGGGAGGCCCCCTCGAACTGCCCGTCCCGGAAGTTGTAGCTGGGATAAGCCCCCGCCTCGTTGATGATGTTGGTCAGGACGTTGGTCCCGTAAGCCGGAAGGGCCTGTCCGGTGACGGGATGGCTGGAGAGTCCCGCCACGAACTTCTTGTTGGCCTCGCGGAACTTTTCCGGGTCCTTGGGCGGGCGGGCCTTGAGTCCCGAGTCGTCCAGGACGATCACCTTGACGCCCTTGGCCCCCATGACGGCCCCGACTCCCCCGCGCCCGGCGTGACGGGTGGGTCTCCCTTCCGGGTCCGTGCAGGCCACCGACGCGGCGGCCAGTTTCATCTCCCCGGCGGGGCCGATGGAGATGCAGGCAATCCGGTCGCCGTACTTCTCCTTCATCTTCGCGATGAGGTCGTAGTTCGGAAGCATCCGCAGGCTTGCATCGGCCTCGATCTTGACTCCATCCTTGTCGATGAAGACCCTGTACAGCTCGTCCCCCTTCGGCAGGCCCTCGAGAACGATGGCCGCATAGCCCAGCCTCGCCAGGACCTGGGCCGCCTGCCCCCCCGCGTTGGCTTCCTTGATGCCCCCGGTCAGGGGACTCTTGCATCCGATGGAGATCCTCCCCGACATGGCGGCGGCCGTGCCCGAAAGCAATCCCGGGGCGATGACCAGCTTGTTTTCCGCCCCGAGGGGATGGCACAACGGCGGCACCTCGCCCGCCACGATCGAGGACGTCAGCGCCCTCCCCCCCAGGCCTGCATAAGCGCCCGGGGCTTCCTCCCTCGCCCGGGGGCCTCCTGCGGCCCCCATGTCGATCCTGAGAATCTTGTCCATGTGCCCCTCCTTTCGTGTGGGTTATCCGGGTTGCCGCACCGCGCGAAGGTTTTCCGGAAGCATCTGAAACCTGCCGGGAAATGGATGGGTTGGTTAAAGGATTCCGGAACCGGAGACGCCTGTGATCCATGCCAGTGCACGAAAAACGAACCGCCGGTCGAAGTGGAAATGCCGAGGGCTGGTGGCTGGGGAGATGGTG
>JBFYXW010000110.1:0-5977 GCA_041310335.1 Syntrophaceae bacterium
AGCTTCTGGAGCTGGCTCAGGCCCAGGGCGCACTGGAAGTCGGTGATGCGGTAGTTGTAGCCCAGGTCCACCATCTCGTAGAACCACTGGCCCTTCTCCTCCCGCTGGCGGTGGTCCGTGCCGATGCCGTGGTTCCGGAAAAGCCGGAGCCGCTGTGCGAATTCGGGACGGTCCGTCGTCACCATGCCCCCCTCGCCGGTGGTGATGTGCTTCACCGGGTGGAAGCTGAAGACGGTCAGGTCGGCGAGGCTTCCCGCGGGGCGGCCGTCCAGGGTTGCCCCCAGGGCGTGACAGGCGTCGGCGACGAGGACGAGGCCCCGGCTCCGGGCGATTTCCCGGAGTGCCTGGTAGTCGCAGGGCTGGCCCGCGTAGTCCACGGCGATCAGGGCCTTCGTGCTCGGTCCGACCTTCTCCGCCGCCCGGGCCGGGTCGACCAGCAGCGTCCCCGGGTCCACGTCGGCAAAGACAGGGGTTCCCCCCTGGTAGACGACGCAGTTGGCGCTCGCGGCGAAGGTCATGGGGGGAACGACGGCTTCGTCGCCGGGGCCGACCCCCGCGGCGTGCATGGCCCCGTGGAGGGCCGCCGTGCCACTGCTGTAGGCCACGGCGAAGCGGGCGCCCACGGAGGCGGCGAAGGCCTCCTCGAACCGCCCCACCAGGGGCCCCGTGGTGAGCCAGTCGGAGCGGAGGACCTCCACGACGGCCCGGATGTCCTCCTCGTCCACCGTTTGTCTACCGTAGGGAATCACAGGCACCGGATGATCTCCCTCATCTCCTCCACCCCCAGGCGCCGAGGGTTCGTGTCGGAACTGTACTCGAAGTCCTCCGGCACATTATGCGCCCCGTTCCGGACGTACCTCCGCTCCCAGAACCGGAAGTCCGGCTGGATGAGGTAGTAGGAGTCGAATTCCAGCGTGCGGCGGGCGTCGTCCCGGGGAATCATGAGCTCGTGGAGCTTCTCCCCGGGGCGGATGCCGATGACGCGGACGGGGCAGTCCGGGGCAATGGCCTTCACCAGGTCCATGATGTTCATGCTCGGCAATTTCGGCACGAACATCTCGCCGCCCACCATCCGCTCCAGGCTGTCGAGGACGAAGTCCACCCCCTGCTGAAGGGTGATCCAGAAGCGGGTCATCCGGGGGTCCGTCACGGGGATGGACCCCTCCTCGCGGCACTTGACGAAGAAGGGGACGACGCTCCCGCGGCTGCCGATGACGTTGCCGTACCGGACAACGCTGAAAATCGTGCCCGTGGGCCCAACATAGGCGTTGCCGGCGACGAAGAGCTTGTCGGAGCAGAGCTTGGTCGCCCCGTAAAGGTTGATGGGGTTCGCCGCCTTGTCGGTGCTGAGCGCGATGACCCGCTTCACCCCCTGGTCGATGGCCACGTTGATGATGTTCTGGGCCCCCAGGATGTTGGTCTTGACGGCCTCGAAGGGGTTGTACTCCGCCGCCGGCACCTGCTTGAGGGCGGCGGCGTGGATCACGTAGTCCACGTTCCGGAAGGCCCGGTGGAGTCGCTCCTTGTCCCGCACGTCGCCGATGAAGTAGCGGATGCTGGGATAGCGCGACTCGGGGAACTCCTGGGCCATCTCGAACTGCTTGAGTTCGTCGCGGCTGAAGATGATGAGCCGCCGGGGCTGGAACCGCTCGAGGATGATCTGCGTGCACTTGCGCCCGAAGGAACCCGTGCCGCCGGTGATGAGAATCGTTTTTTCGTTCAGCATGTTGCACTCCGTGTGGTTGATGCGTGACGCACTGTCAACGTCCTGTCTCCCCGGGACCAAATCCCAGGCGCCGGTAGACGCCCAGAAGCGTCGGCTCCTCCAGGGCCCAGTGGCAGGACTCGGCGGCCGCCAGGGCCTTTTCCCGCCGCCGGTCCACCTCTTCCCGCGAGAGGGACCCCACCAGGCGGGCTAGCAAATCCCGTTCCACCGGGATCGCCCAGCCGCAGCCGAACCGGTCCACGACCTCGGCCATGGCGGGGAAGCGGCTGACGACGACGGGGAGGCCGCACTGCAGGTATTCGAAGACCTTGTTCGGCAGGCTCATATAATAGCTCCGGCAGACATTTTCAATGAGGGAAATGCCCACGTCGGCCCCGGCAGTGAACTCCGCGATCTTTTCCGGGGGAACGGCCGGGTGATAGTGGATGTTCGGGAAGCGCCGAGCGGCCCGGGTCACCTCGCCCTCCAGGTCTCCGTACCCCAGGAATAGGATGTGCCGGTCCGGGCTGGCGCCGGCGAAGGCGTCCAGGAGGAGGTCGACGCCCCGGCCCCGGGTCAGGATGCCCTGGTACAGGAAGACCAGGCCGTCCTCTCCGATTCCGAAGGCGTCCCTCAGGATGCGGGATTTCTTCGCGTCCCCCTCATGGCGGACGGGGACGTTCCGGACGACGGAGACGTTGTCGAGGCCGTAAGCCCCGCGGTACCAGTCGGCGATGGCGTCGTTGACGACCACCACCTCGTCGGCGAAGCGGATAAGAATGCGCTCCACCATCCTGGCGATCACGCGGCGGAGTCCCTTCGTGTGCAGCGTCTCCGTCTCCAGTTCGTGGGTGTCATAGACCAGGGCCGCTCCCTTGCGCTGCTTCAGGAAGACGCACAGGGGCAGAGCCGCCAGGTTGTGGCAGTTGACGCAGGCCACGGCCTCGCCCGCGAGGGTTTCCTTCAGCCGCCAGGACCACTCGAGGGTGCGCATGGCCTTCCAGAAGGTCGAGGAGCTGTGCCTGCCCAGGCTCTTCTTCACCCGGAGGACGCGCCGCCTCCCGTCGATGTCCTGCACCTCCGGCAGGCCGTCCTCCAGGGCGGCCATGACGTCGATCCTCCGGAACACGCCCCTGTCCGCGAGGGTCTTCGTGATCTTGAGGATCCGGCTCTCGTGGACAAAGGGGGTGGGGTAGACATGGATGTTCAGCCCTCCCGGGGCCCCCCCCCGCTGTTCCATCGAACCGGCAGGCGGTCTCTTCCCTTTATCCAGGTACGGATCGGACACGGGATCCCCTCTCACGCGGCCACCCCGAAGAGCCGCTCCCAGACGGCCACGTTGTAGAGGCGCCAGCGGATCTCCCGCTTCAGCGTCCGGAACTCCGGATCGCGGCGGCAGATCCCCTTCAGGATCGCCGACCCGCGGACCTCCCGCTCCATGACTTCCCGGTGCCGCTCCAGCCAGAGCTCCTCCGGGGCTTCGAAGCCGATCTTGTCCCGCCGCCAGGCGATCTCCGCCGGGAGGATCCGCGCCGCCAGGAGGCGCAGCGGGTACTTGGTGTAGCCGTTTCTGATCTTGTCCTCCGGGTCCAGGTCCAGGGCCGCCTCGACGCAGGCCTTCTCGATGAAGGGCACCCGCGCCTCGATGGAGAAGGCCATGGAGTTCCGGTCCTCGTACCGGAGGAGGTGGGGCAACTGGCGAACTTGCAGTTCCGATGCTTGCATTTTTTCGAGGTTGAAATACTCGGCCGTCATCTCCGGAATGGCCCGGGCGGGGCGCTCGGCCAGTTCCTCACGGAGGAAGGGCACCCGGCCCAGCATGACCCCTCTCCTCAGGGCGGCCGAAGCGAAGTAGGCGGAGGAGGCGAGAAACCAGCCCAGGCTCATTCGCGAGTGGCGGACGGCCAGGGCAAACTCCCGCACCGCCGACGCCGGCCTCCCCCGCTTCAGGAGATGGAGGAAAAAGGCGATGTAGTAGCGCTCGTACCCCAGGAGGGTCTCGTCACCCCCCTGGCCGTCCAGCATGACCTTCAGTCCCGCTTCCCGGGCCGTCTTCATCACCCAGTACTGCAGGAAGACCGAGGGGCCTCCCACGGGTTCCTCCTGGATGTGGAGGCAGCGGTCCAGGTGGGCGGCGAAGTCGGCGTAGATTGGGGCCGCCACGTGCCAGTCCAGGCCGGCGTGCTCCGCGACCCGCTTCGCATAGGGCGTTTCATCGGTCTCGGTCGCCTCGGACCGGGCCGTCACGGCGGAGAAGCGGTCGTTGCCGTTCTCCCGGTTGGCGGCGGCGGCCAGGGCGGCCACGACGGAGGAGTCGAGGCCCCCGGAGAGGCAGGTGCCCACGGGGACGTCACTTCGGAGGTGGAGGATCACGGAGCGCTGGAGGCTCTCCTGGAACTCCACGGATGACCTCTCCCGGCGGGGCAGGCACGCCAGATCGTAATAGGACCGCCCCCGGAGGCTGCCGTCCCATAGCCTAAGAGACAGGATCCGACCCGGGAGGAGTTGCCGGATCTCCCGGAAGAAGGTTCGCTCCGAGTGGTCCGTCAGGCCCAGGACCAGGTAATCCAGGAGGGAGTCTTCGTCCGCCCGCGGTGGAATCAGCGTGAGCAAGGCCTTGATCTCCGAGGCGAAGGCGAACCGGCCGTCTTCGTGGAGATAATAGAACGGCTTGATGCCGAAGGGATCCCGGGCGCAGAAGAGTACGCCCTCTTGCTCGTCCAGGAGCGCAAAGGCCCACATGCCCGTAAAGCGCTCCAGGCACGCCTCGCCCCAGTGGGCCCAGGCGTGGAGGATCACCTCCGTGTCGGTGGCCGTCTCGAAGCGGTGCCCCAGTCCTTCCAACTCCTTTCGGATTTCGAGGTAGTTGTAGACCTCGCCGTTGTACGTAACGATGAGGTGCCCGTGGCGCATGGGCTGCCGCCCCGCATCGGACAGGTCGATGATGGACAGGCGCTTGTGGCCCAGGGCAGCGGGGCCCGAAACCAGCATCCCCTCGTCGTCGGGCCCCCGGTGGGCCATGGCGGCAAGCATGGCCGTGACGGACGGCTCGTACTCCCACCCCGGGTGGTCGAGGGCAACGATGCCGGCTATGCCGCACATGGGGCCGTCCTTGCGGATGCCGTCCCGGAATCAGCTGGTTTTTTGCGTGAATGCGGCCTCATAATCCCTTTTCAGGCCTTCGGCGATTTTCACCGGATCGTGCCAGGCCTCCACGTACGCGCGGCTGCGGCCGCCCACCTCCGGCAGGTCGCGGCGCCGAACGGTCAGCCATTCCCTCAGGACCGCATAGACGGAAGACGGATCCGCCCGAATCACCGGGATCTGCTGCCTCATCGCCCCGGGTAGAAAACGGAGATCCTCTTCCCGGAGGTGGCAGACAGCGGGCTTCCCCAGCGCCATGAACTCCACCGCCACCCCGCCGTACCAGCCGGCGAGAAGCTGGTCCACCAGCAGGTCCGCCTTTTCGTAGATCCGCCTTGCCTCCTCGTTGGTCAGCGACTCGACCAGCAGAAAATCGAAGGGCACCCCTTCCGCATGGAGGCGCGCCACGGCGTCGAGGACGTATCTCGTCCCCTTGACCTTCTGATCACTCGGGGCATGGACGACGAGGGGCCGCCTCGTCCCCGGGTGACCCTCCGAGACAGGCTTCCACTCGCAAAGGTCGACATGAGAGTAGGGCATGAACCGGGCGGCCGGGGGGAGGACATGGAGAAGGTCCGGGTTCAGGGCGTAGATGCAATCCGCATAGCGGGAGAACATACCGATGTTGCGCCGTTTCCGGCGGTCGCTTGCGGGGGTGTAATACCCGGGCTCCACCTCCCTGGCGAAGGTCGTCTCGAAATGAGCCAGGCAGTAATCCCCCTGCCGTGCGTCGTCCCCCTGGTAGGTGACGGCGATGACCTTGCCGGTCCTCTTCAGGAGAGGGAGATCCCGGAGCTCGAAGATCGTGGCATACAGGTTATACAGTCGCGCCAGGAGGGGGGGCCTGCCATTCTCGCGGAGCGACTCGGGCGGGATCCAGTGGGGCAGAATCGAGGAGCCGAAGTTGAAATGGATGACATCGAAGTCCCGGAGCGCCCTCCGCAGGAGCCCCCAGCGCCGGATCTCCCTCGACAGGTAGTTTCCCCTTCCGTTCCAGAGAATTTCGTCGCTGGCGTAGCCATAGGGGCTCCTGTGGAAGGAAACGGACCAGCTGTCCAGGCCGGCGGCCCGCTCCGCCCTCGCCAGGCTTTGCGGGTTGCCCGCCACCGTGTTGGGGCAGTGAAGAAC
>JBFYXW010000111.1:0-3573 GCA_041310335.1 Syntrophaceae bacterium
CCGAGGAGGTCATCCGGAGGGCCCGGGAGATCCTCCACAACATCGAGAACGGCGAGTTCGACGAGGGCTGGATGCCCCGCCTCTCCCGGGGAAAGCGCCCCTCCCGGAAAGAAACGAACCAGCTCAGCCTCTTCGCGGCGGCCCGGGACGACCTGCTGGAGGAGATCCGGGCTGCGGACCCCCTGAACATGACCCCTCTGGAGGCCCTGCGGCTCCTCCAGGAGTGGAAGGAGAAACTGGACGGGGAGTAGAAGAACGGGTCGCCGGCGGGATCCCGCAAAGCGAATGCATATTTGTTCCGGCGACATGGCCGACACCGGTCCCCGTGGGCCGCTGGCTTGTCTCCCGACCGGCTGGCCGGGCTTCCTGTCCCTGCGCCGGGGGCCTGCCGTCGGAGGCGGCAGGGAAGGATTTCATCAGGAGAGGACGCAGAACCATGACCCACCCGAAACTTGTCGAGACCATGCTCAGGCCCGATTTCTACCCCCACCGTCCGGAGTCGGTCGAGCTCGTCCAGACCCACATCTCCTACGTCTTCCTCGCCGGGGACGAGGTCTACAAGGTGAAGAAGCCCGTGGACTTCGGGTTCCTTGACTTCACCACCCTGGAGAAGCGGAAGTTTTACTGCGGCGAGGAGGTGCGTCTGAACCGGAGGCTGGCCCCGGGGGCGTACCTGGGGGTGGCGGAAATCCGAGAGGATGCCCGTGGCCGCTTGTCTTTCGCCGGGGACGGGCCGGTCGTGGACTATGCCGTCCGGATGCGGCGCCTGCCCGAGGAGCGGATGCTCAAGAGGCTGCTCCGGGAAGGCGCCGCGGACATCTCCGTCATGGACGCCGTGGCCCGGAAGGTCGCCGCCTTCCACGCCGTCGCCGAGACGGGGGGGCGCATCGACGAGATCGGCGGCATCGACACGATCCGGCACAACCACGACGAGAACTTCGACCAGACGGCCAAGTACCGGGAGGTCACCATTCCGGCCCGCCGGTGGGCCTTTGTCCGGGACTACGTCGCCTCCTTCCTGGGCCGCCGCGAGGGCCTCTTCCGCCGGAGGGTGGCGGAGCACCGGATCCGGGACTGCCACGGGGACCTGCACCTGGAGCACATCTGCCTGGCCGGCGAGATCGTCATCTTCGACTGCATCGAGTTCAATGAGCGGTTCCGCTTCGAGGACACGGCGGCGGAGGTGGCCTTCCTGGCCATGGACCTGGACTACAACGGCTACCCCGAATGGGCGGAGACCTTCGTGGACGCCTACGTCCGCCACTCCGGCGACGGCGACGTCCGGACCCTCCTGAACTTCTACCGGTGCTACTACGCCTTCGTCCGGGGAAAGGTGGTGAGCTTCCGCCTCGACGACGGGGCCATCGGAGAGGAAGGGCGGCGGGAGGCGCGGGAGATGGCGGAGAAGTACTTCGACTGGGCCTACACGTATGCGGCCCGGCCGGAGCGGCCCGCCCTGATCCTCACGGCGGGCCTCATGGGAACCGGCAAGAGCGTCGTGGCCCGGCAGATCGCTCCCCGCCTGGGCGCCCGGATCATCCAGATGGACGCCCTGCGGAAGGAACTCGCCGGACTGGCGCCGGGAGAAAAGCGCCCCGAGGTCTTCGGCGCGGGCCTCTATTCGGAAGGGGTCTCTCAACGAACCTACGCGGCGGCCCTGGAGCGGGCCGCGGAGGAGCTCCGGGCGGGCCGGCCGGTCATCCTCGACGGTTCCTACAAGCGGCGGGAGGAGCGCCTCCGGGCCCTGGAGACGGCGCGGAGGCTCGGCGCGGACTTCTTCGTCCTGGAGTGCCGCTGCCGCGAGGACGATGTCCGCACACGGCTGGACGGGCGGCAGTCGGAACCGGGCGAGCCCTCCGACGGGCGCTGGGAGATCTTCCGGCAGCAGCAGGCGGACTACGACGCCGTCTGCGAACTGCCCGGGGAGTGCCACGGCGTCGTGGAAACGGACGTCTCCCCGGAAGAGGCGGCCGACCGCGCCCTCCGCTGCCTCCGCTTTCCCGCGGGATAGGCCGCCGCGGGCCGGCACGGGGGAAAGGTCAACCTCCGCTCCCTGGCGGCTCCGGTTTTCAACCCCGCTCCCCACTCCTGCAGCAGGCACGAAAAAAGGGCCCTCCGGGGGCCCCTTTTCGTCGCCGTGGCGGTCGCAGCCTGCCGCGGGCTCATCCCTTGCTTTTTTCCTTTTCCTTGTCCTTCGCCTTCTTCTGCTCTTCCTTGAGGCGCTGCTTTTCCTTTTCCTTCTGTTCCTCCGCCTCCTGGATGGCCGCGAGTCGCTTCGTTTCGGCAAGATACCAGTTGAGCTTGTAGTCGAGGCCCAGACCGGAATAATTTCGCGCGACGCCCTCGAAGCGCTTCAGCGCCGCCCGGTACTTCTTCGCCCGGAAGTAGAACTCCCCGATGTAGAACTCGTGCTCCGCCACTTGCTGCCGGGTTTCCCGGAGGCGCTTCTCCGCCAGGAAGGCGAACTTGCTGTTGGGGAACCGGGCGATGAGCCGCTCGAAATCCTTCTGGGCCCGGAGCGCGTCCGACTGGTCCCGGTCGATCGTCGGCATCTGGCTGTGGTGGCACATCCCGATCTGGTACAGGACGTAGGGTACGTGCTCGTTGGTGGGGTGAAGGTTGTAAAAGTCCGTGTAGGCCACCTCCGCCTCCCCATAGGCCTTGTTGCTGAAATGGGCGTCAGCGATGCCCAGCTCGGACAGGATCGCCAGGGGGCTCAGGGGATAGACTTCCTTGAGGCGCTGGAATGCCTCGACGGCCTTCTCGTAGCGGCCCTCCTGGTAGTCCTCGTATCCCTGGGCATAAAGCGCCTCCGGGGTCGACCGGGTCATGTCCCTCTTCTTGAAGAGGCCCTTCACCCAGCCGCAGCCGCTCGTCATGAGTATCAGGGCGGCCAGGAGGACCAGAAGCAGGGCCCGCCGGTTTCTCGCGCTTTGCAGCATCACAGGCCCTTTTTCACGAAGGATTCCAGCTTGTCCTTCGACACCAGCCCGATCAGCGTGTCCAGGATCCTTCCGTCCTTGAAGAGGATGAGGGTGGGGATGCTGCGGATCCCGTACGTGGCGGATATCCGGGGGTTGTCGTCCACATTCACCTTGGCGAACTTGACCCGGTCGCCATAGACCGCCGCGATCTCCTCCACGATGGGCCCGAGGGCCTTGCAGGGGCCGCACCAGGGGGCCCAGAAATCCACCAGGGCCGGCCTGTCGGCCTGTACGATCTCCTGGTCGAAGTTCCCATCGCCGGCTTCGAAAAGTTTTCCTTCCGCCATCGGGTTTCCTCCCGGTGTTTTTCTGAGCCTATGTCACACATGCGGAGGGGCTGTCAATCCCCCAAACCCCGCGCTCCGGTGCCGCCGCGGGGAGGAAAGGATTCCTTGCGGGGCGGCTCGCTTCTGGGGTATGAAACATCCGCTTGGCCATTCGACTTCACCGTGCGGGAGGGAACGCCATGCCGCCTTTGGGTATCATCTCCGGTCCCATGCTTTTGAAGAGCCACGTTCTGGGCAAGCTCAAGACCCGGGTCCTGGAGACGCCCTTCGGGCCCGCCACGGTCATGGTCTCGCCGGAGGCG
>JBFYXW010000112.1:0-18566 GCA_041310335.1 Syntrophaceae bacterium
ACGTTGTCGAAGACGAGGAGCGTGTCCGTCAGCAGGAAGACCGCGTCGTCGGTCTCCCCGGACGGGCGCTCACCCCGGTCCAGTTTCCTTTCGAAGAAACGGACCATGTCGTAGCCCAAAAACCCGACGGCGCCGCCGAAGAAGCGCGGGAGTCCCGGGGGGGACACCGGTCTGTAGCGCCCCAGGATGTCCTTCAGGAACCGCAGGGGGTCCCCGCCGTGCTCGTGAATCCGGGCCTCCCCGTTTTCCTCGATGCGCACCTCGGCCCCCCGGACGCGAAAGACCAGGCGGGGCGACAGGCCGAGGAACGTGTAGCGCCCCCACTTTTCCGAGCCCTCGACGCTCTCCAGGAGAAAGACGTTCTCTTCCCCCCGGAACTTCAAAAGCGCCGTGACGGGGGTCTCCGTGTCCGCCAGGAGTTCCCGGTAGACGGGGACCAGGTTGCCTTCCCGGGCCAGGGCCCGGAAGGTGTCGAAGTCGGGAAAAATCATGATGCGCCTCTCGTTCAGAAATAAAAAAAGGCCGCGCTTGCGGGCGGCCTTTTCGTGGTCTCAGATTCAAAACAAAAAAGCCGCGAGGTCCCGAGGGGCCCCGCGGCTCGTGCATTCTATGTCAGAACATCAGCGGCGGACGGACCCCTCTCCTGTGGTCCACCACCACCAGCGGTTGATCGTCGTCATGCTGCGCGAACGGTTCATGCTCGTTTCCTCTTTCCCGGTTCCCCTAACAGGTCGCCCCCGCGGCCGTCAACCTTTTTTCCGTCTCCCCGGCACCGGCACGGGAGCGAATTCCCAATCCGTTACCCCATGGCCGACATGGTCCGTGGGATTGCGATGCGGAGTTGCAGGCGGTCAAGGGGCTTCCCTCTCCCTTCGTTCGCGGGGGCGCGGCCGGGGGTTCCCAGAGGAGCAATTGGGAAGCGTTTCCATCCCCTCGGCCCGATGGTTCGAAAACGGCGAATCGCGGAAACGCTTCCGCGACGGCGGGAACCCCCGTGACAGCCCGCGCGCCCCGGCGAACCGTTTCGCCGCTTTCGTGGTAACGGATTGGAAATCCGTTTGCCTAAGGCCTCCGCCCGAGCAGCTCCTCCAGTCCCTCCGCGTCCCCCGCTTCCACGAGCCGCTTCAGCCGGTCCAGCGCATCGGCGTATGCCCGCAGGACATCCCCCGCGGACGGGTTCTTCGTCACCAGCTCGGCGTAGAGCCGCGGCGAGCCGCCGAACACCTTGTCCAGGAGGACCCGCTTCGCCCGGAAGGCGGGGGTCGACATCCGGTCCAGCTCCACCGGGTCCTCCCCCAGGGATTGCAGGGCCAGACCCAGGGTCATGGTGTTCAGGTGGGTCAGCCCCTGGACGATGGCCATGACCCGGTCGTGACGCTCCGGCGTCGTCTCGACGACCCGCGCCCCGCTCCGTTCCAGGGTCTCCCGGAGCCAGGCCTTGCCCGACTCCCCCCGCCCCGGACAGATCGCGACGTTCTGCCCTTCCAGGGAGGGCGCGTCGGGCCCAAAGAGGGGGTGGCAGCCCACGACCTCCGCGGCGGTGGCGGCCAGCATCTCCCGGACCGGCTCCTCCTTGAGGGAGGTCAGGTCCATGAGCAGCGACCCGGGACCGAGCATCGGCCCCACCCGGCGGATCACCTCCGCCGTCGCCGCCAGGGGCACCGCCACCACGACGACCGGGCAGGTCGCCGCCAGCTCCGGCAGGGAAACCCCCGCGTCCCGTTCGGAGACCAGGACGGGATGACCCGCCTCGGCGAAGAAGCGGGCGAACCAGCGGCCCATGCCGCCCCCGCCGCCGATGATCCCGATGGCGCGCCTCGTCATCGTCCGATGGCCCTCTGCCGGAGGAGGTGGTCCGCCAGGACGAGGGTGACCATGGCCTCGCAGACCGGCAGGACCCTGGGAATGACGCAGACGTCGTGCCGCCCGCGGACAGCCAGTACCACCGGCTTCCCGGATGCGTCGACGGTCTCCTGCTCCCTTCCGATGGAGGGGATCGGCTTGCAGGCCGCCCGGAGGACGATGTCCTGGCCCGTCGAGATCCCCGCCAGGATCCCCCCGGCCCTGTTCGTGCGAAATCCGCCGGGAACCAGGGCGTCGTTGCACTCCGAGCCGGTCATCCGCGCCGCCTCGAACCCGGCCCCGATCTCGACGCCCTTGACGGTCCCGATGCCCATGAGGGCCCTGGCCAGGTCGGCGTCGAGCTTGTCGAAGACGGGCTCGCCGAGACCGGGTGGACATCCCTGGACGACGATCTCCACGATGCCGCCCAGCGAATCCCCGGCCTGCCTCGCCTCCTCCAGGCGGGCGGCCATCCGGGCGGCCGCTTCCGGATCGGGGCACCGGAGGTCGTTCCGGTCCGCCTCCCGGAGGCGGACGTCCCGGACGGCGATCCCTCCCAGCTCCCTCGTGTACGCAAAAACGCGAATCCCCGCGGCGGCGAGCACCTTCGAGGCCACCGCCCCGGCGGCGACCCGCGCGGCGGTCTCGCGACCGGAGGACCGCCCGCCTCCCCGGTGATCCCGGATGCCGTACTTCTGCGCGTACCCGAAATCGCCGTGGCCGGGGCGGAAGACGTCCCGCAGGTCGTCGTAGTCCCGGGAGGCGGCGTCGCGGTTGCGGATCAGCAGGGCTATCGGGGTCCCGGTGGTCCTTCCCTCGAAGACGCCGGAGAGGATCTCCACCCGGTCCTCCTCCCGGCGGGGGGACGCGGAGGGCCCGCCGCCGGGCTTGCGCAGGTCCAGCCAGGCCTGGATGTCCCGTTCCTCCAGTTCCAGGCCCGGCGGGCACCCGTCCACCACGGCCCCGATGGCGGGACCGTGGGATTCCCCCCAGGTAGTGACCCGAAACAGGTCACCGAAGGTGTTTCCGGCCATGATGTATCCTACCTTCCTTCCGACGGGCAGCATTCCCGGATGGGAAGCCGCCGCTCCGCGTATGCGGCGATCATTTCCGCCACCTCGTCCGCCGTTCGACCGGATGTGTCGATTGCCAGGTCCGCCACCCGGCGATAGACCGGTGCGCGCTCCCGGAGCACCCGCTCCGCCTCCTCCCGGAGGCCCCCCCCCGCGAGGGGCGGGCGCTGCTCCTCCGTACGGCCGTCGGCGCCCAGCCGCTCCAGGAGGACATCCGAGCCGGCGGTGAGCCAGACGAAAAATCCCTCCACTTTCAGGACCTCCACGTTCGCCCCGTCCAGAACGGCCCCTCCCCCGAGGGCAACGATGCCGGGCACCTTCGGAAGTTCGGCGATTACCCGGTTTTCCAGGTTCCGGAAAGCCTTCCAACCCCCCTCCGCCACGATCTCCCGCACCGTCCGCCCCGAGCGCTCGGCAATCAGCGCGTCCGTGTCGAAGAAGGGCAGCCCCAGCCGCTCCGCCAGCTTTCCGCCGACGGAGGTCTTGCCGCTGCCCCGGTATCCCATCAGAACGATCCTCATGCGGTCAGTCCCTCCAGTTCCTCCCAGAAGCGGGGAAACGACTTGGCGACGCACCCCTCGTCCCGGATCGCCATGCCCGGTACGGCCAGCCCCAGGACGGCGAAGCTCATGGCGATGCGGTGGTCGTCGTAGGTCTCGATCTCGGCGCCCCGGGGCGTTCCCCCCTCCACGACGAGCCCATCGGGGGTCTCATGGGCCATGATGCCCGTCTTGTGCAGCTCCGCCGCCAGGGCCGCCAGGCGGTCGCTCTCCTTCACCCGCAGGTGGGCAACCCCCGTGATGACGGTCCGGCCGGGCCGCAGGGCCGAGAGCACCGCCAGGGTCGGCACCATGTCGGGCATGTCGCCCAGGTCGAAGACCCGCTTCCCCGCCGCAAGGCCGCGGCCGGAGACCTCCACCTCGTCCTCCCCCCGCCGGACGGAGCAGCCCAGTTCTTCCAGGATGTCCAGAAGGCGGATGTCGCCCTGCCGGGTCCGGGGATGGATGTTCCCGACG
Organism: Syntrophaceae bacterium; assembly: GCA_041310335.1. Classification (GTDB taxonomy): domain Bacteria; phylum Desulfobacterota; class Syntrophia; order Syntrophales; family PHBD01; genus PHBD01. The sequence goes on from JBFYXW010000112.1 coordinate 3,932, forward strand.
CGAACGGACCCCCCGGTGACGGCGGCGGCGAGGAAGAAGTAGGAGGCGCTGGAGACGTCCCCCTCCACCCGGTGCGTCCCCCCGACGTAGCGCTGCCCGTGGGGAACGATGAAGGTGCGGGGGTCGTCCCGGCGGACCTCCACGCCGAACTGCCGCATCGCCTCCACCGTCATCTCCACGTAGGGAAGGGAGGGAACGCGCCCCTCCAGGACCACCGTGAGGTCCCCGGCGGCATAAGGCGCGGCGACGAGCAGGGACGAAACGTACTGGCTGCTGTCGAGGTCCCGGAGCACCACCCGCCCGCCCGGCAGGCCGCGTCCGCGGACCGTCACGGGGGGGCATCCCCCCCGGTCCCCCCCGGTCTCGATGTCGACGCCCAGGGACTTCAGGGCCTCCGCGAGGGGCGCCACGGGCCGCTCGCAGAGACGGCGCGTTCCCGTGAGCGTGAAGGTCCCGGTCCCCAGGGAGACGACGCCCGTCAGGAGCCGCATGGCCGTCCCGTTGTTCCCGAGAAAGAGGGCCCTCCCCGGCGGCGTCAGGGCGCCGTCCATCCCGGTCACGATCAGGTCCTCCCCGTCGCGCCGGATGCGGGCCCCCAGGGCCCGGAGGGCCTGGATCAGGCGGACCGTGTCCTCCGCGTCCAGGGCGTTCCGGAGCCACGATTTCCCCTCGGCCAGGGCGGCCAGGATCAGGGCCCGCTGGGTGTAGCTCTTCGATCCCGGCACCCGGACGGACGCCTGGAGATGCCGAATCGCGTCAATGCGTTTCATCGTTTCCCAACTCCTCCTCCACGATCCGCCGCATCGTCTCCCGGGGGGGCTCGAGGCCCGTCCAGAGGAGGATCTGCTCCGCCCCCTGGTTCACGAACATGCCGACCCCCGACCGGACGGTGCAGCCGGCCGCGGCGGCCTCCCGGAGGAGCCTCGTCGGCGCGGGCCGGTAAACCAGGTCCAGGACGCGGGGGAACCGCCCGAGGAGGGCCGCCTCTACCGGCGTGGCCTCCACGGCGGGAACCATCCCGACGGGGGTCGCGTTGATCAGGCAGCCGGCCTCGATCCGGCCCAGGTCCTCCAGGGGGCGGGACGGGCAGCCGAAGGCCCGGGCCAGGGTTTCGCGATCCACGGCGGAGCGCCCGACCACGACGGGGAGTCCGCCTTCCAGGAGAACCGCGTACACGGCGGCCCGGGCGGCCCCGCCGGTCCCCAGGACGACGACGGTTTTGCCGCGGAAGTCCGCCCAGTCGCGGAGGTCCCGGGCCAGGCCCGTTCCGTCGGTGTTGTGGCCGATCCAGCGGCTTCCCTCCCGGCAGACCGTGTTGACCGCACCAATCGGCAGGGCATCGCCGGCGATCTCGTCGAGAAACGGCATGACGGCCTTCTTGAACGGGATCGTGACGGCGATCCCCGCCACGCCCCCGTCCCGGAGGAGACCCCGGAGGGCCGCCTCCAGGTCCGTCACGCAGTGCGCCTCGAACCGGGCCTCGATTCCCAGCTCCGCGTAGGCCGCGTTGTGCATCCGGGGCGACAGGCTCTGGCGGACGGGGTTCCCGATCAGGACGAAGCACCTACCGTTCATGGTCCCCCCCCCTCGCCCCCCAGCACTCGCAGCACCCGCCGCAGGTCCCCGGCGGTCAGCTGTCCCGGCGCCGTCTCCTCCCCCTCCCCCAAGGAGGCATAGGCCAGGAAGGATCCCAACAGCGGCGCCAAGACCCGGCTCATCCGCCCCTGCTCGCCCATGCAGAAGGCGATCAGCCGCCGGCCCTTTCTCCCGGCATACGGCAGGAGCCCCAGGACCCGCAGGTTGTCCGACGGGCGCCTGGCATAGGTCACCAGCTTGATCACCGGTGCGCCCGTTTCCATCAGGCCCCTGAACAGGGCCCTGAGCGTCCCCTCGCCGGGGGTCCCCTCCGGGAGGTGGAGCGACAGGATCGCCTCCGCGGCATACCCGTTTCGGGCGATGGAAGCGAGAAGACCGTCCCGGAGGGAACGCTCCGTCCGGGCCTCGATGTCCACGAATTCCGCTCCCAGGGCCGCGGCCTCCAGGAGAAGGGCGATCCGGCGATCCTCCGGCCCGTCGAAGCGCCCCCCCTCGTCCCGGCGCCGGTTCGTCACGACGATCTTCCCGGCCTTCGCCGCCAGCAGCCGGGGCAGGTCCGGCCCGGCCATGCCATCGAGCCGCAACTCGACGATGCCGGCCATGGCATAGGCCCGATTCATTTTCTCCAGGGCCGCCTCCGTCGTGGCGGCATGGACGGGTATGCAGATCACGGCTGCCCTTCCCCCCGGGGAAAGGACCCCAGAATCTTGAGCAGGGTTGTCCGTTTCGCCAGCTCCTCCAGGCACTTCTTCGGCTTGGCCTCTTCCCGGTGTCCCGAGAAGTCGGCGAAGAAGAGGTACTCCCACATCCGGTCGCGGACCGGGTAGGACTCGATCCGGGTCAGGTTCACCTCTTCCTCGGCGAAGGGCGCCAGGGCCTCGTGGAGCGCCCCGGGCCGATGGGGCGTTCCGAAGAGGATGGAGGTCTTGTCGCGACCCGTTGCCGCGGCGGCTCCCCCACGCTCCTGCCCCGCCGCCCCCAGGACGAGGAAGCGCGTCGTGTTCAGCGGGCTGTCCTCGATCCCCTCGGCCACGAGGCGGAGCCCCGGCGTCCCGGCAGCCAGGCGGCTCGCCACGGCGGCGCCCGCCCGGTCGTCCAGGACCTTCCGTGCGGCGGCGGCGGTGCTGTCGGTCTCCAGGAGGGCCGCCCCCGGCAGGTTCCGCGCGATCCAGCCCCGGCACTGGGCCAGAGCCTGGGGATGGGAATAGACCCGCTCGATCCGGTCCGCCCCCCCCGCGGCGGCGATGAGGCAGTGGCGGATCCGCCCGTAGACCTCCGCCTGGATCGCCAGTGGGGTAGCGATCAGCCCATCCAGCGTCGACTTGACGGACCCCTCGGCGGAATTTTCGACGGGGACAATGCCCCAGTCCGCCAGCCCCCGCTCCGCCGCGTCGAAGACGCCGGCGATCGTAGCCTGGGGAAGAAATTCCGCGCCCGACCCGAAGTGGCGGAGGGCCGCCTGGTGGCTGAAAGACGCCTCGGGCCCCAGGAAGGCCACCTTCACGGGCGCCTGGAGGGCCCGGGACGCCGAGAGGATCTCCCGGTAGATCGCCCGGAGGGCCTCGTCGGGCAGGGGCCCCTCGTTCATCTCCTCGATGCCGCTATAGACCTGGCTCTCCTGGACGGGATCGTAGATCTCCCAGCCCTCCAGGCGCTTCTGGCGCCCGATCTCCACGGCCAGGGACGCCCGCTCGCCCAGGAGCCGGACAATGGCGGCGTCCTTCTCCTTGACCGACGTGCGCAGGGATTCCAGGCGGTTGCCGCTCATGACGCCAGATCCTCCACCGTCTCGGCCACGACCTTCTCCGGGATGCCCCCGTTGAGGAAGGGGATGCCCAGTTTCTTCAGGAGGACGAAGTGCACCACCGTCCCCGATTTCTTCTTGTCCGCCTTCAGGCCCGACAGGATCCGCTCCCGGGGGATCCCGGAAGGGATCGCCACGGGCAGGCCGACGGTCTTCAGAACGGCCAGGAGCCGCTCCCGGTCCTCCGCCGGCAGGTAGCCCAGCCGCTCCGACAGGGCCGCCCCCGCCACCATGCCGATGGAAACGGCCTCCCCGTGGGACAGGGCATACCCCGAGGCCGCCTCCACGGCGTGTCCCACCGTGTGGCCGAAATTCAGGATGCGGCGGAGGCCCTTCTCCTTTTCGTCGATCTCCACGATCCCCTTCTTGATCCGGCAGGAGGCGGTGACGATCTCCTCCAGGAGGGCGGGGTCGCGGCTGCCCGCTCCGCCCAGCCCCGGGGGGACCCGGTCCAGGAGCCCCGGATCCTCGATGGCGCCGTACTTGACGACCTCCGCCAAGCCGCTTTGGAACTCCCGCTCGGGCAGCGTGTCCAGGAAGGCCGTATCGATGAAGACCCCCAGGGGCTGGTGGAACGTCCCCAGCAGGTTCTTTCCCGCCGCCGTGTCGACGCCGGTCTTTCCCCCGACGCTGCTGTCCACCTGGGCCAGGAGCGTCGTCGGCACCTGGACGCAGGGGATCCCCCGCATGTAGATGGAGGCCAGGAAACCCGCCAGGTCTCCCACGACGCCGCCGCCCAGGGCGACCAGGGCGGAGGAACGGTCGGCACCCAGGGCCGTCAGCCGGTCCGCTGCCTCCAGGACCGTCCGGATGTCCTTCGAGGCCTCCCCCGGCGGGATCGCCAGCCGGTCGACCTTCAGTCCCACCCCCGCCAGTGCGGAGGCAACCCGCTCCCCGTGGAGGGCGTCCACGTTGGTGTCCGTGACGATGACCCAGCGGTTCACGCCGACGTTCTTCGCCAGGATCAGCCCCATCCGGTCCAGGATGTCCCGACCGATGTGAATGTCGTAGGAATTCGATACCTTGTGCTCCAGGTGGACCCGGATCCGGTTCATGCGCGCAGCCCCCCTCCGTTGCTCATGAAGGCGGAAAGCCGCCGGATCTCCTCCATCATGGCGTAAAACGTCTCCGGCCGCAGCGACTGGGGCCCGTCGCAGAGGGCCTTCTCCGGCTCCGGGTGCATCTCCACGATGACCCCGTCGGCCCCGACGGCGACGGCGGCCCGGCAGAGGGGGAGCACGTACTTCGAGTAGCCCGAGGCGTGGCTCGGGTCCACGATGACCGGCAGGTGGGTCAGCTCCTTCAGGACCGGGACGGCGCTGATGTCGAGGGTGTTGCGCGTGGCCGTCTCGAAGGTCCGGATGCCCCGCTCGCAGAGGATCACCTCCCCGTTCCCCTCCGCGAGGATGTACTCCGCCGACATGAGGAGTTCCTCGATGGTGGTCATCATCCCCCGCTTCAGGAGAACGGGCTTCCGGGCCTTGCCGACCTTCTTCAGGAGGGCGAAGTTCTGGACGTTCCGGGCCCCCACCTGCAGGATGTCCGTGTACTCCTCCACCAGGTCCACGTCGGCGGGGCTCATGACCTCCGTCACCACCGGAAGGCCCGTCCGCTCCCGAACCTTCTTCAGGAGCTTCAGTCCCTCCTTCTCCATGCCCTGGAAGCTGTAGGGAGACGTCCGCGGCTTGTAGGCCCCTCCCCGGAGGATGTCCGCCCCGCCCTTCTTCGCGATGTAGCCCGACTCCAGGAGCTGCTCCTCGCTCTCGACGGTGCAGGGGCCCGCCATGACCACGAACCTCGGCCCCCCGATGACGGCCTCGCCCACCCGGATTTCCGTGTTCCCCTCCCGGAACTCCCGGCTGGCCAGCTTGTAGGGCTTCAGGATCGGCACGATCTTCTCGACGCCGGGGAGGTACTCCGCCGCCTTCAGCTGCGCCTTCCCCCGGTCGTCGCCGATGGCGCCGATGATGGTCCGCTCGACGCCCCGGGACAGGTGCGTGGTGTAGCCGACCGATTCGACCCAGGCGGTGACCTGGTCGATCTGTCCTTCCGTCGCGTTTTTTCTCATCAGGATGATCATGGCTCGCTTCCTCCGAATAAAAAAAGGCCGTGGTGCGTGACGCCCCACGGCCCAAATGGAAAAGCCATGGGCGGCGCCTTGCGGGCTGCCCATGGCTTGTTTTGGCTAGGTTCGGTTTTCCTTACCTCCTCCCAAGCGCCAGGCAGACCTGTGGGCCGAAATAATAAAAACCAAACCAGTAAGTCAGATTCAGTTTCGGCGCCATCGGGGTTCTGCCTTTTCCTTTCTTTCTTCGCTCAAGAGGCCGCGAGAAAACCATACGGCCGCCGCTCTTGTCAAGAAAAAATTTTCCGGCCCGTTCAGCGGCAAGACCCAGGCCACATCCACAAAGGGTTCCCGGAGGCGTGGTCCCTGTCTCCCGGTCAGTCTGATTCCCCGGCGGAAAAGAGGTCCAGGAACCGGAAGGCCCGGCCGTCGAAGAGTCCCCGGTCGCTGAGCTTCAGCTCCGGAATCACCAGGAGGGCCAGGAAGGACTGGGTCATGAAGGGCGCCCGGAGGCGCGATCCCATTTCTTTCGCCTTCCTCGTCAGGGCCGCGTACTTGCGGGCCACCGCGTAGCCATCCCCGGCGGTCATGAGCCCCGCCACGGGGAGGGGCAGCACGTCCTCGGAGTCGTCGTCCGCCAGGGCCAGCCCGCCCCGGTTCCGGATCACCAGGTTGGCCGCCCGGGCAATGGCAAGGTCGCTGGCCCCCACGACGACGACGTTGTGGGAATCGTGGGCCACCGACGAGGCGAGGGCGCCCCGCCAGAGGCCGAAATTGCGGACGAACCCCACCGCCGGGGGAGCGTCCCCGTAGCGGTTGACGACGGCCACTTTCAGGACGTCCGCCGCCGGGTCCGCCAGGGCGAATCCCCCGGATGCGCGGACCGCCGTCCGGCTCCGCCCGGTGATCACCTGGCCGTCCAGGGCGTCGATGACGCGGATGAAGGGGCCCCGGAGGGGAACGGCGAAATCCGCCGGTTTCTTCTCCCCGGCCCGGAAGACGTTTCGGGGTTCCACCGGCAGGGAATCGATCAGGCTCCGCCCGTCCTTCGCCACGAGGCGGCCGTCCACGTACGTCTCCAGCACCCGGAAACCGTCCCCCAGGCCGTCCAGGACGGCGAGATCGGCGGGGTCACCGGGCTGGAGGAGCCCCGCCCGGAGGCCGTAATGACGGACCGGGTGCAGGGTGGCGGAGCGGAGAACCGTCATCCGGTCGTACCCCAGGCGGAAGGCCCTGCGCACCATGGCGTCGATGTGCCCCTCCACCAGGTCGTCGGGGTGGCGGTCGTCGCTGCAGAACATGCACAAATCCGGGGTTTCCCCGAGGAGGGGGTGGAGGGTGTCGAAGTTGTCCGCCGCGGAACCCCACCGGATCAGCACTTTCATGCCCAGCCGGACCTTCTCGCGGCCCTCCTCCAGCAGGTAGGTCTCGTGGTCCGTGGTGATGCCGGCGGAGACGTATCGTTCCAGGTCGGCCCCCATGAGGCCCGGGGCGTGTCCGTCCACGGGCTTCCCCCGCCGCCGGGCCGCCTCAACCTTGTCCATGACCTCCGGGTCCCGGGCGATGACGCCGGGATAGTTCATGGCCTCGCTCAGGTACAGGACCTCCGGCATGTCCAGGAGCGCCTCGATCTCCTCCAGGCCCAGCCGGGCCCCGGCGGTCTCGAATCCCGTGGCGGGGACGCAGGGGGAGGCGCCGAAGTGGAACTTGAAGGGGACCCGCCGGCCGTCCTCGATCATGAAGCGGACGCCGTCCAGGCCCAGGACGTTGGCGATCTCGTGGGGGTCCGAGACGGTGGCCGTCGTCCCGTGGACCACCGCCAGGCGGGCGAACTCCGAGGGGACCAGCATGGAGCTCTCGACGTGGACGTGGGCGTCCACCAGGCCCGGGATCAGGAAGTGACGGTACGTTCCGCCATCCCGGACCACCCGGGCGATCCGGCCTTCCCGGACCATGACCGTGCCCGGGAAAATCTCGCCCCGGACGACGTCGACGACGTTGCCGGAGAGGAGACCCTCGTCAGGGCGGGTGGAAGGTTGCTTGAAACCTTGCGGCATGGATTATCTCTTCAGTCGTCGGTGCTGCACTCCGCGCCGCCGCCCCCGCTGTCTCCGCCGTCGAATCCGCCGCTGTCGCTGCTTCCGGAATCGCTGCTTCCCGAGTCGCTGGAACTGAATCCGCCGCTCGAGCCGATCGATTCGTAGCGATCGTCCGCTCTGCCGGCGGTGAAGCGACCCTTCCGGGCCATGACGATCACGAAGACGACCAGGCCGACGATGCCGGCGAGGACGAGGGTGGCGACGATGAAGACGACGTGGGGACTCACCGGGGGCTTTTTCGGCGCCGCGGCCCGGGCCGTCCCGGAGGCCTTCGCGTCCTCCTCGATCACCCGGGAAACGGCTTCCAGGGCGTTGGAAAGCCCCGTCCCATAATCTTTTTTCTTCAGATAGGGCGCCACGTCGCGGCGCAGGATCTCCCCGACCTTCCCGTCCGGCAGGATTCCCTCCACGCCGTAGCCCGTCTCGATCCGGACCTTCTTCTCCTTCAGGGCGAAGAAGATGAGGACCCCCCTGTTTTCCCCTTTCTTCCCGATGCCCCAGGCGCGGTAGAGGCGGTTCACGTAGTCGGAGAGGTAGTTCTCCCCGATGGTCGGCATCGTGACGACCACGACGGAGGTCCCCGTCGTTCGGAGGACTTCCCGGGCCTTCGCCTCCATCCGCTGCTCCACGTCTGGGGGGATGAGATCGGCGAAGTCGTTCACCTGGCCGCGATGGGCGGGGAATTCGTCCTTCGCAGCGACGGGGAACGCCAGGATCCCGAGGAGCAGGACGACGGCGGCCAGGGTGACGGCGGTTTTTTCCTGGATGGTCATGGCGCATGCCCTCCCCGGTTCAGGTCTTCAACACCGCTCCCAGGAGTCCCCGGACGGCCCGCTGAATCCCAGAGTCCTTGCTGGCCCGGGGCCCCGCCACGTTGAGGACCCGGATGCGGTTCTCCCGAAGCCACACCCGGACCCGCCGGGCCGCCTCCTCCCCTCCGAGAACGGCCAGGTCGACGTGCAGCCACGGCCGGCCGTGCCGCTTGGCCAGCTGCCGCGTCAGGGCGGAGCCCCCGGTCAGTCTGCCCCGCGAGACAATCAGGGTCCCGTCGGAGTCCAGGACGTTCCGCTCCGTCCGCCCGGCGTAGCTGCGGGTTTCCGTCTCCCGCAGCCGGTAGCGCTCGGGCAGGGGCCCGTCCTCCGTGAGCCTCCCCCGGGGAATCCACCCCCCGTGGGGGATGCCCCGCTCGAGGGCCACGTCCAGGGCCGCCCGGTCGGCCCCCGTCTGGCCGCCGGAGATGATCTTCCGGATGCTCATGCCCGCCACCCCGGTCCGCCCGTGTGGGGATCCGCGCCCCGCTTCACCGGCTGTACGGATCCGAGTGCGCCATGTGCCGGTCGAAGTTCCTGAGGTACAGGACCGCCAGTTCCCCGGAGCGAAGGATCAGGAGATTCTCGGCGTTTTTCTCCTCCGCCGCCTTTGTGAAGTTGAAGGAGCCGGTGATCACCGTGTCCCGGTCGATGATCAGGATCTTGTTGTGGGCGATGGCGTGCTGGTTGTCAATGTAAACCGGGATCCCCGCATGAGCCAGGAAGGTGGCGGAGGTGTAGTCCCGGCCCCGCTGGCTCTTGTCCAGGAGCGCCACGACCTTCACGCCCCGCTTGTGGGCGCTGACGAGGGCCTTCGCGATGGGGGCGGAGGTGAAGGAATAGGCCTGGATCAGGATTTCCGTGCGGGCGACGTCGATCTCCCGCACGATGGCCTGGGTGCCGCCGCCCCGGGGGGAAAAAAAGACGTCCACGGAGGGGACGTTCCGGATCGTCTCGGCCGCCGCGGCAAGAGGAACGAACAGCAGGAGCACGATGGAGAGCGCCCTCGCGGCGCCGGGATGGACCTTCCTTCGCATATCCAATACCTAACAAGTGGCAAGGGTTTTATCCTTATAGCCGAAAGGTAAGGGAATGAAAAGGGAAACCGCCGGCGAAGGCCACCGGTCCCTAGCCGGTGCGTCCCGCGAGCCGCGACACAATCCCGGCATCCGGACCGGCCCCGACGCCAATCTCCCGTTGACAGGCCGCGCCGTTGCCCGTATAGTCCCCGCGTAAAATCCCAATAAAACTGGACGATTCGCACGGTTTCCCGAGCGGATCGCAATCCCCGGGCTCGCCCGGACCCGGAACCTCATCCCATGACATCACCCCGCTCCGAGTTTTTTGCCGGCGTTCGCGCGGAATCGCCCCTCCTCCTGGGGGTCGTGCCCTTCGGGCTCATCTACGGCGCCCTGGCCGTCCAGGTCGGCGTCCCCGCGTCGCTGGCCCAGGCCATGTCGTCGGTGATCTTCGCCGGCTCTGCGCAGTTCATCGCGGCGCCGCTCATTGTGGCCTCCACACCGGCGCTGATCCTCGTCCTGACCGTCTTCGTCGTGAACCTGCGCCACCTGCTGTACAGCGCCTCCGTGGCGCCGTACCTGGAATCCCTCTCGCCCTCCTGGAAAGCGCTCCTGGCCTACCTCCTGACCGACGAGGCCTACGCGGTCTCCATCGCCCACTTCGAGAAGACGGGCGGCGGTCCGAACCGGCACTGGTTCCTTTTCGGGGCGGGCCTCACGCTGTGGTCCTCCTGGCAGATCAGCACCGCCGTCGGCATCTTCATCGGCGCCCGGGTTCCCCCCGAGTGGTCCCTCGACTTCGCGCTGCCGCTGATCTTCATCGCCATCGTGGTGCCCATGGTGAAGAACCGGTCGCACGCGGCGGCGGCCCTGGTGGCCGCCGTCTGCGGCGTCCTCGCCTTCGGGCTGCCGCACAAGTTGGGCTACATCGTCGCGTCGCTGGCGGGCATTGCGGCGGGGATGGCACTCCTGACCGGAATGGAGAAGCGATGGACGGGGCGCTGACAATCTGGCTGACCGTGGCTGCGTGCGGGGCCGTCACATTCCTCACGCGCCTGTCCTTCATCGCCGTCCACGGGCGCGTGGCCATGCCGGGCTGGTTTCACCGCATGCTGACCTTCGTGCCCGTGGCGGTCCTCTCGGCCATCGCGCTGCCGGAGATCATGGTCCGGAACGGGTCGGTCAACCTGTCGCCGCTGAACCCGAAACTGCTGGCCGCCCTCCTCGCCGTCCTCGTCGCCTGGCGCACGAGGAACGTCTGGGCCACCATCGCCGTGGGCATGGCGGCGATGTGGGGGATGCGCTACGGGCTGGGCCTGCCCTGACTCGCGGCGGCCCTTCTCGGGGCGATTCCGTGGATCTGCCTGGTGGAGGAAAAGAGAAAAGGGGCGGCAGGGGAGAGGGCCCGGACGGAAACCCCTCCCCCTCAGTCCTGCGAGTGGCGGAAGCTGAAGGGAAAATCGTAACTGAGGCAGAGGGAGACGAAGGCCTCGAGGGACCCGTAGTCGGAGAGGATGTTTCGGACCTTCTCGGGGGGGATCGCCGCGAATCCGCCGTACTCGGCATCGATGTACCGGTACATCTGCGGAATGATGGGGACCTCCCCGACGCGGGGTTTGTCGGTGAAGCACAGGAGGCCGCAGGGCTCCTCCGTGTCCCACAGTGCAGCCGCCAGCGCCGGATCGCTTGCCTTCGCCAGGACCCGGGAGGCGGACACGATGGACTGGTCGCCGTAGCCGAGGATCAGGTCGCCCTCGGTCACGGCGGCCCAGAGCGTACGGTTTTCGGGGCTTTCCCGCACCCCCCAGACATAGCACATCCCCCGGGGGTACGCATTCCGGAGAATCTCCGCCAGGGCCGCATCGCTCGCCCGCGGCAGCATCGAGGCGAGTTCACGCCCCGCCGCCCTGGCGGCGCCGCAACGCTCCCCCGCTGCCGCCCCGTCCATCGGAACGACGAACACGTTCTCCATCCCGTCCACCCCCGCCGCTTTGCGTGGAAAAATCACTTCGCCCGCGTGTACTCCGTCATGGTCACGAAGGCGTGCTTCGCGGCATGGATCGCCCCGTAGTTCGTCAGCCGGTCGCTCGCCTCGATGTCCATCAGGGTGATTCCGTCGAGGTCGTGCCAGGTGATGAGCGCCTGCTTGTTGCCCTTCATGATGATCCCGGAAAAATCATGCTTATGAACAGACCCGCCTTTTTTGATCCTCTGGAAGAACCCGCTGAAAAGCCTGCCTTCCTGCTTCTCGACGACCATGGAGACCGTTTCCTGTTCGTGCCATTGATGCTGGAAGCCGTGGATGCGGTGATGGACGATGGACTTCCCGTCCCACGTGCCGACCAGGTTCGGAAAGTCGGCGGCGAAGGCGACACAGGCGAAGCAAAGGGTCAGGATAACGCAAAGGACGGTGGCTTTTCTCATGATCTTTCTCCATGTTCCAATCGTTTTGGGTTTGCTCCCCTGCCGGGGAACCTCGCTTCTTCCGTCATGGCATCCCGTCGCGGGGCTAGCCGCGCCGGGCATCAGGCCCTCGCGGCCACGAACCGCCGGTCGACGGCCCCTTCGATCTCCTTCCCGCCGGGCCCGGCCGGTCACGAGGACGGGCGATCCCGTGTCCCCTCGAACTGGAGAGGATGTCCGCAGACGGGGCACTTGCCGCCGGGGGGCAGGTCGGCCCTCCGGAATTCCATGGTGCAGTTCCCGCAGGTGACAAACGGCGAGGGCTCCGCGGGAGGCTGGACTTTCACCGGGACGGCGGCCCGCTCCCGGGCCTGGAGCGCCTTTTCCGCCCGCTCCCTGCGGACCCCGGGGTTCCGGGCGAGTTCGACCATGTTGAGCATGTGGTCGGCCATGATCCGTGACGGGACGCGGATGTAGGTGAAATGAAAGCCGCCCTCGGGGTCCTTCCACTGAATGTTGAGGCGGTAGGCCTCGCGCACTTTCTTTCTGGGAAAGAGGAACGCCAGCGGTCCCAAAAAAAGAAGGCGGCCCAGGGGGTAGGTTCTCTGAACGGAGGTGTCGTCCAAAAGCGAGACATCGGCCACGCCGTCCAGGGGGATGCGGCCGATTTCCCGGTCGCCGTCGTGAAGGATGAGGGCCTCGTGGGTCGGCACGCAGGCGACCAGGCGGTCTTCCGGGACGGCGTCCAGCAGCTCCTGCAGGTCCGGTGCGCCTCCCCTGTTCGCGTCTTCCGATCCCGTCGTCATGAAGCACCCCCTGTGGACGGTTGCAGCCAAGCCTGCCGTGGCCGGAAACCCACGGGTCCGAGGTGATGGGGGACGCCCGCGACACCTCGTCGCAGGGAACCGCGACGGCCCCTGTTCGGACCGATGCTACATGCCCGTTGCCTTCATGGCAAGCGGAGATCCAGGGCGGAGAGCCCGGAGCGCATCACCAGCCTTCGCAAGGCGGGGTTGAAGATGAAATGGGACTTCAGGTTCTTCAGGAGGATGTTGCGCCGCAGGCATCCGGAACCCTCGTGATAGCGTCTCTCGAATCCTTCCAGGGAGCCGCCGACGGCGTCGGCGAGGAGCATGGCGCTGCGGAAGGCGTAGCTCAGCCCCTCGGCGGAGCTGGGGCTGATCCACCCGGCGGCCTCCCCGATCAGCCCCACGCCGCCGCCCCCGGTCCAGACCTGGGACGTGCGCCGGGGCCGGCAGAGCCAGGCCCCCTCCCGCCAGACGGTTTTCCCGAGCCGGAATCCGAATTCCGGGAGCCTGCCCTTCAGGCGGCTGAACTTCTCCGAGGCGCCGTCCCGGGGATCGAGGGCGGCGCCGATGATCAGGTGCCGGTCCTTGGGGATGGTCCAGCAGTAAAAATCCGTGAGCCCCGGATCGAACAGGGACGAGAAGTACGGCATGGGGCTTTCGGCCTCGACCCACTCCTGGATGGCGATGTAGGTCCCGGGCTGGGGAGCCGCGGGGGCCAGGAGCCTGCGCACCCTCGAATGCGCGCCGTCGGCCCCCACCAGGGCCCGGGCCTTCTCCGTCACGGTTTTCCCGCCCCGGGAAAGCTCGAGCCGGAAGCCGTCGCCCTCCCTTGCGCAGGTCCGCATCCGCCAGCCCAGCCGCCGGTCGACGCCCGGCGGCACCATCCCGAGTAGCCAGCGGTCGAACCGCTGCCGGTGGATGTTGATGTAGTGGCGCTGGTAAAACCGCTCGGCGCCCTCGGGCATGTCGATGGTCCGGACAACGAACAGCTGGGGCTCCTCCAGGACCTCCTTCGGAAGCCCGAGTCCCAGGACGGAGAGCATGCGCTGGGCGTCCGGCGCCAGGAGGCCGCCGCAGCACTTGCCGGGGGCGTGGCTGTGCGGCGTCTCCGGAAAGGACCGCCGGTCGACCAGGAGCACCCGGTACCGGTCGGCCACGAGACGGGCGAAGGTGGCCCCCGCCGGTCCCGCTCCTATGACGGCGATGTCGTGCATTCCACTGACCGGCTCAATGAGTCCTTGAATGTTCGGGGAAAATATAGTCTCTTAAGCCCGGCCCTTCTCCCTCCGCCGGGGACCGGACATTTCCCTGGAACGTATCCGTTCGGGGCGCTTATTACAACCACAAACGAAACAGGAGGCTGGCGATGAACAGATTGGGAATCTTGATTTTGTTGGCGATCGCGCTTGCGCTCACCGGCTGCGCCACGGTGAGCGACATCCGGAGCTCCGTTTCCACGCAGGTCACATCCCTGACTTCCAACGTCGATCCGAATCTCGTGGCGAAAGTTTCGGCCGACAAGCGAGGAGAATTCCCGAAGGCGGAGTTCGCGGTCAAGGTCGCGGAGGAGAAACGGAACCTGGCGGCGATGAAGGGCGAACTGGCGGCGAAGCAGAAGAAGAATGCCGGCTATGAGGAAGACCTGGCGGACATCGCCGTGAAGGATGCCGGCCTGGACTACGACATCGTGAAACTGGGGGCCGTCGATGCGGCGGGCCTGGGCAAGAAGGAAGACAACATCAAGGCGCTGACCAAACTGAAGCTGAAGAAAGTGGACCTGGAGGGAGACCGGATCAAGACGGAGGGGAACATCACCACCCTCAAGCAGGAGATGCAGGACCTGGCCGAAAAGATCAAGAAACAGGAAGAGCAGGTCCAGGGTCTGACAACCGGGAAGGCGAAGCCAGAAAAAGCCGCCGCCCCGGCGGAGAAAGCAAAAGCGGTGGAGGAAAAACCGAAAGAAAAAGCCGCCTCGGCACCCGCTGCCCCGGCGACCCCGGCGGCTCCGGCAGCCACGGAGATCGGAAGAGC
>JBFYXW010000113.1:0-13356 GCA_041310335.1 Syntrophaceae bacterium
GCTCTTCCGATCTAACCGGTAGGATCCGCACAGCATGGGGAAGGTCTCCAGGTTTCCCGCAGCCGCGGGCTCCGGCTTCCCGGCCGAAACGGGCGGCGCGGGAAACCACGGCATTCCCTACCATTTCCCCGGGGGGAAAGCAATCGCCGCCGGGACTCAGCGGGAAAGGGTTTCTGCAGCGGAGAGCTTTGCCAGCGAGATCCCGTAAGGCGGCCGGGCGATGCCGGCCTCGGTGACGATGGCGGTGATGAGGCGGGCGGGCGTCACGTCGAAGGCGGGGTTGTAGACGGCGACGCCCTCCGGGGCAATCCGCCGCCCTCCCAGGAAGGTCACTTCCTCCGGGTTCCGCTCTTCGATGGGAATGGCGTCGCCCCCGGGCGTGGAGAGATCCACCGTGGAGAGGGGCGCGGCGATGTAGAAGGGAATGCCGTGGGCCTCCGCCAGGACGGCCAGGCCGTAGGTCCCGATCTTGTTGGCGGCGTCGCCGTTGGCGGCAATGCGGTCGGCCCCGGTGATGACCTTCCGGATCTTCCCCTGCTTCATGAGAAAGGCCGCCATGCTGTCGGTGATCAGGACGGCGGGGATGCCCTCCTTTGTCAACTCCCAGGCGGTGAGCCTCGCCCCCTGGAGGACCGGCCGCGTCTCGTCGACGTACACCAGGAGCCTCTTCCCCTCTTCGTGGGCCGCCCGGATCACCCCCAGGGCGGTCCCGTACCCCGCCGTCGCCAGGGCCCCGGCATTGCAGTGGGTGAGGACGCCGTCCCCGTCGTCGAGCAGGGCCCGGCCGTGGATGCCCATGGCCCGGTTCGCCGCGATGTCCTCGTCATGGATGGCGACGGCCTCCCGGAGCAGGGCCTCCCGGAGGCCGGCCAGGCGCTCCGGCCAGGCTGCATCGGGGGCGGCTGCCAGGGCCTCGCCGAAACGCTTCCCCATCCGGTCGATGGCCCAGAACAGGTTGACCGCCGTCGGGCGCGTCCGGGCAAAGGCGTCGCAGAGGCCGGTAAAGAAGGTCCGGAGATCGCCCTCCGCGGCGGCGGGGGTGTTCCGGACACCCAGGGCGATGCCCAGGGCGGCGGCGACGCCGATGGCGGGGGCGCCCCGGACGGTGAGGTCCCGGATGGCCAGGGCGACGTCCTCCCATCGCTCCAGGAGGAGGTGCCGCTCCTCCGCCGGGAGGGCCTTCTGGTCGATCATTCCCACCGCACCGTCCTGCCAGTATACCGTCCGGATCATCCTTGCCTTCTCATGAATGGCTGCGGGAGACCGCATACATCTGGAACGCGTCCATCATCACGCGATGCTGGAGGATCGCCTTGTTCCGCTTCTGCACGGCGCCGTTGTACGCGTTGGCCAGGTGCTGGTTGACCATCCGCTGCCAGTGGTTCTGGGCGTCCTGCGGCATCTGCGGGAGGTCGCCCAGGGAATATTGCGGCGGGAACACCTTCCGGAACAGGTCCGGCAACTCCTCCCGGGCCTTGTTCACCGCGGCCTGGGGATCGATGTCCCGGGGATTGCCGCCGATCTGCTCGAAGACCCAGCGCTCGTAGCGGTTCCGGTCCAGGGACCCGTCAGGGGTCGAGATCACCTGGTAACGGTACCGGGGGCTCGACGGGTCGTCGGTGAAGCGGACGCTGCCCTTTTCATCCAGGTAGCAGTGGATCTGCTTCCCCTCGAGGCCCGGGGAGGCGGCCCCGCCCGCCAGGGGCGCGGGAGGACCGGAGGCGGCGGCCAGCCGGGCCACCCGCTCGCCGGCAATGCAGAAATTCAGGTTCTGCCCCCCCGTGAACTGGGAAAAAGCGACACCGACGACCTCCCCCCGGAGGTTCACCACGGGGCTGCCGCTGGAACCGGGCGAGATGGGGGCCGTGATCTGGAGAATCCGTCCCCGTTCGGCGGTATCCCGGATGGCCGAGACGATGCCGTCGGAGACGGTCTGCTCCAGGCCGAAGGGGCTTCCCACGACCACCACCCGCTCGCCCACCTCGGGCAGGACCGCCGACACCGCCAGGGGGATGCTCTCACCCCAGGGGATGCGGACGGACAGGAGGGCGAGATCGCCGGCGGGATCGCGGGCCGATATGCCCGTGACGGGATGGAGATTCCCCGCCGCCGTCTTGATCTGGGCGGAGTGGGCGGAGCGGAGCACGTGAAGGTTGGTGACCACGTGGCCGGAGGCGCCGTGGAAGAAGCCGCTCCCCCGGCCGATGTTCTCGCGCCTTTCGTTGTAGGTGTAGATCGCCACGACGGAGGGGCCGATCCGGCGGTACAGGGCCGCCACGTCCTGGGTGGCGGGTCCCGTTGCGACGGGGGCGGCGGCGGGGGCCTCCACGGGCGGCACGGGGAGAACCGCGGGAGCGGGAGGGGCTTCTTCCCGGCCGGCCCAGTAGACGACCCCGGCGGTAGCCAGGATCAGGACGGGAAGGCCGAAAAGGACAGCGCGGTGGGAAAAGAGATGACGGAGGTCCGTCCACAGATCTCCCGGGCGGCGGCGGTACACCCAGAGGACCACCCCCAGGAGGACGGCCAGGACCACCAGGATGTTGAGGAGGCTCTTCATGGTCGTTCCCCCGGCGCGGGGTGCGGGATCCCCCGGTGCGCCCGGTCCGCCCGGAACCCGGTCAGGCTCCGGGGAGCATTTTCTTCAGGAGGTCGTTGACGAGTTGCGGGTTCGCCTTCCCCTGGGTCGCCTTCATGACCTGGCCGACGAAGAATCCGAAGACCTTGTCCTTCCCCGAGCGGAACTGCTCCAGCTGGGCGGGGTTGGCCGCCATGACGGCCTCGATGGTCCTGGCCAGTTCGCCCTCGTCGGTGATCTGCACCAGGCCCTTCTCGGCGATGACGGCCCGGGGCGGCCTGCCGCTCCGGTACATCTCCTCGCTGACCTCCTTGGCGATCTTGCCGCTGATGGTGCCGTCCTCGATGAGGAGGATCATCTCCGCCAGGGATTCCGGGGAAATGGGGCAGTCCCGGATGTCGCGCCGCTCCTCGTTGAGGAACCGCAGGATGTCCCCCATGACCCAGTTGCTCGCCGCCTTGGGCTTTCCGCTGAGTTTTACCACCGCTTCGTAGTAGTCCGCCAGGGCCCGGGTCGTCGTGAGGACGCCGGCGTCGTAGGCGGGGATGCCGTATTCCCGGACGAAGCGCTCCCGCTTTTCCAGGGGAAGCTCCGGCAGGGTGCCCCGGATCTCCTCGATCCAGGCCTCGCCCACCTCGATGGGGACCAGGTCCGGATCGGGGAAGTAGCGGTAGTCGTGGGCCTCCTCCTTGCCGCGCATGGAGTGGGTCACCCCCTGGGTGTCGTCCCACAGCCGCGTCTCCTGGACCACCTCGCCGCCCCCCTCCAGGACATACTGCTGGCGCTTGATCTCGTACTCCAGGGCCCGCTGGACGTTCCGGAAGGAGTTCATGTTCTTCAGCTCCGCCCGGATGCCGAAGGCCTCGGTCCCCCGGGGGCGGAGCGACACGTTGGCGTCGCACCGGAAGCTCCCCTGTTCCATGTTGCCGTCGCAGACTTCGAGGTACACGAGGATCTCGTGGATGCGGCGCAGGTAGGCCGCGGCCTCCTCGGCGCTGTGCATGTCCGGCTCGCTGACGATCTCGATCAGGGGCACGCCGGTTCGGTTCAGGTCCACGTAGCTGGAGGGGTTGTGCTCGTCGTGAATCAGCTTTCCTGCATCCTCCTCCATGTGGATGCGGGTGATGCCGATGCGCTTTTTCCCGCCGTCCAGCTCGATGTCCACGTGGCCGAACTCCGCCAGGGGGTGGGCGTACTGGGAGATCTGGTACCCCTTGGGGAGGTCCGGGTAGAAGTAGTTCTTCCGGGCGAAGACGCACTCGGGGTTGATGCGGCAGGACGTGGCCAGGCTCATCTTCATGGCGAACTCGACCACCTTTTTGTTCAGGACCGGCAGGACCCCCGGCATGCCCTGGCAGACGGGGCAGGTCTGGCTGTTGGGGCCCTCGCCGAACCGGGTGGAGCAGCCGCAGAAGATCTTCGAGTCCGTCAGCATCTGGGCGTGGACTTCCAGCCCGATGACCGGTTCGTATTCCATCAGAGGTTCGGTCTCCTTTTCTGAAAATCGGCGGCGGCCTCGTAGGCGGAGGCGACCTGGAGCAGCTTTCCCTCCTCGAAGTGGCCCGCCATGAACTGGACCCCCACGGGAAGCCCCGCCTCCGTGTACCCGCAGGGCACGGAGATCCCGGGAATCCCCGCCAGGTTCGTGGAGATGGTGAAGATGTCCGACAGGTACATCTGCAGGGGGTCGTCGGTCTTTTCCCCGATCCGGAAGGCCGCCGTGGGCGTCGTGGGGGTGAGGATCACGTCGCAGGCCTGGAACGCCAGGTCGAAATCGCGCCGGATGAGGGCCCGCACCTGGGAGGCCTTCTTGTAGTAGGCGTCGTAGTAACCCGCCGACAGCGCGTAGGTGCCGATCATGATACGCCGCTTGACCTCCGCGCCGAACCCCTGGGAGCGGCTCTTCTTGTACATCTCCAGGAGCTCGCGGCCCTCCAGGTTCCGGTAGCCGTACTTGACGCCGTCGTAGCGGGCCAGGTTGGAGGAGGCCTCCGCGGGGGCGATGATGTAGTAGACCGCGAGGCAGTAGTGGGTGTGGGGCAGGGACACCGGTACCGCCTCGGCGCCGAGGCTCTCCACGACGCGGATGGACTGCCGCACGAGTCCCTCGACCTCCGGGTCGATTCCCTCGATGAAGTACTCCTTCGGGATGCCCACCTTCCAGCCCCGGATGTCACGCCCCAGGAACTGCCGGTAGTCGGGGACGTCCGCCGGGACGGAGGTCGACTCCCGGGGGTCGTAGCCGGCGATGACGTTCAGCAGGATGGCGCAGTCCTCCACGTCCCTCGTGAAGGGGCCGATCTGGTCGAGGGACGAGGCAAAGGCCACCAGCCCGAAGCGGGAGACCCGGCCATAGGTGGGCTTCAGGCCCACGACGCCGCAGAGGGCCGCGGGCTGGCGGATGGAGCCGCCCGTGTCGGACCCGAGGGAGGCGATGCACTCCCCGGCGGCCAGGGCCGCGGCGGAGCCGCCGCTGGAACCGCCGGGAATGCGGTCCAGGTCCCAGGGGTTCTTCGTCACGCCGAACCAGGAGGTCTCCGTGGAGGATCCCATGGCGAACTCGTCCATGTTCGTCTTGCCGGTGAAGACGGCCCCCGCCTCCCGGAGCTTCTCCACCACCGTGGCGTCGTAGGGGGCGACGAAATTCCGGAGGATCCGGGACCCGCAGGTGGTCGGGATTCCCCGGGTACAGTAGATGTCCTTCAGGGCGATGGGGATCCCGGTGAGGGCGCGGAGGCTCCCCTTCCGGATCTCCTCGTCCGCCCGGGCCGCTTCCCGGAAGGCCTCCTCCCGGAGAAGGGTGATGTAGGCGTGGACGTCCTTCTCGACGGCGTCGATCCTCCGGAACACGGAGTCGACGATGGCGGCGGAAGTCGCCTCCCCGCCGCGGATCATCCGCTGCAGTTCGTGGATGGTTCGTTCACAAAGCTCCATGGGTTCCTCTACTCGATCACCTTGGGGACACGGAAAAACTCCCCTTTCGGATCCGGCGCGTTGGCCAGGGCCTCCCCGATGGGGAGGGAGGGGCGGACCGCATCCTCCCGGAAGGCATTCTTCTGCGCAATGGCGTGGGTCATGGGTTCCACTCCGCCCGTATCCACCTCGTTCAGCTTGTCCATGGACAGGAGGATGTCGTTGAGCTGGGAGGTGAATTTCTCCATCTCCTCCTCGCCAAACTCCAGCCTTGCCAGGTGGGCCACGTAGGCTACTTCATCCTTCGTAATCTTCAAAATCGATCCCTCACTCAAAATACGGGCCAGACGGGCGACAGGCGCTCCATGACCCTGTTCAGGACGGAGCTCCGCCACATGACCGCGTCGGTCTCCAGGCGGTCCAGCTCGTCCTCGGAGACGTGGGTGTCGTCGGAGAGTTCCCGGAGGACGGCCCGGACGGAACGGGCGAGCCCCCGGAGGTCGTAGCCCCCCTCCAGGACGAGGACGATCCGCCCCCCGCAGGATTCGTCCGCCATGTTCATGAGCAGCCGGGTGAGGCAGGCGAACCCCTCGGGGCTCACCCGCATGTCCCCCAGGGGGTCCCCGTCGTAGGTGTCGAACCCGGCGGAAACCAAAATCAGCTCCGGCCGGAACACCCGGGCGACGGGCTGCAGGATCTGGCGGAACACTTTGATATAATGTGAATTTCCAGAACCCGCGGCCAGGGGGACGTTGATGGTGTAGCCCTTCGCCTCTCCCCGGCCGATCTCGTCGAAATTCCCGGACCCCGGGTAGGCCGGGAACTGGTGGGTGGAAAAGTAGAGAACCCGCGGATCCCCGTAAAAGAGGTCCTGGGTCCCGTTGCCGTGATGCAGGTCCCAATCGGCGATGAGGACCCGCTTCAGGCCGCGGGCCGCCAGCGCGTGGGCGGCGCCAAGGGCGATGTTGTTGAAAATGCAGAAGCCCCCGGAATCATGGCGCTCTGCATGATGGCCCGGGGGCCGGACGAAGGCGAAGGCGTTGTCCACGGAGCCGTCCAGGACGGCGTCGATGGCGTTGAGCAGCCCTCCCACGGCCAGGAGGGCCGTGTCGAAGGAGTCCGCCGAGGCCTCCGTGTCCGCGTCCAGGGGCGTGTAGGGTTCGCCCGCCGTCGCGGCGATGCGGCGGAAATACGCCTCCGAGTGGAGCCGCAGGATCTCCTCCCGGGTCGCGTGCCGGGGCGGAATCGGGAAGAGCTTGCCGGCCATGTCCGGGGCGTCGAGAACGCCGTGGATGGCCTCGAGGCGCCGGTAGTTCTCCGGGTGGAACTCGCTCACCCCATGACGCAAGTATCGATTATCCCTTACGATCCCTGTCTTTCTGGCCATGGTTCCCCCGAATCGGACCGAGGCGCCGCCCTGGGACTTCGGCGACCTTTCCACCGGACCGGTGCGTACCACAAGGCCCCCCGAAATGCAAAGGATTTGGCCGGGCAAAGGCCCCGGGAAGGGGCGGGGAAAAAGGATTGACAAAGCTTCGGAAGTGCACCTATATACCGCCCATCGTCCCGACGGGGGTATCGTTTTCCATGTTCGGCATCGGCATGCAGGAACTCATCATCATCGCCATCATCGCCCTCCTGGTGGTGGGGCCCAAGAGGCTCCCCGACCTGGCCAAGTCCCTCGGCAAGGGATTCTCGGAGTTCCGGAGGGCCGCCGAGGACGTGTCCGAAGGGGTCAAGAACTCGCTCCAGGCCGATGACCTGAAAAAGGAAGCGGAAGAGTTGAAGGACGCCGTCACGGGAGACGAAAAGGCTGCCGACGAGAAGGATACGGTCCCCGACGACGACGCGGAAACCGCCGCTGCCACCCCCCCGAAACCCTCGGATCCGTCCCGTTCCTGACGAGTCCCGGCAGCGCATCGACCAGCCATGAGCAAACCCGCCGAAGAAAAAATGCCCCTGACCAACCATCTGCTGGAGTTGCGGACACGCTTGGTCCGCATCCTGACCGTCGTGGGAATCGGCTTCGTCGGCTGCTATGTCTTCAAGGACTTCTTCTTCCGGATCATCACCAAGCCGCTGGCGGACGCGATGCCGGAGCACAGCCACATGATCTACACGGGGCTGCCGGAGGCCTTCTTCATCTACATGAAGATCGCCTTCTTCGCGTCCCTCTTCCTGACAAGCCCCTACACCCTCTACCAGGTGTGGAAATTCATCTCCCCGGGGCTCTACCGGCATGAGAAGAAATACGTGGTCCCCTTCGTCATCTCGTCGTCGCTCCTGTTCATCGGCGGCGTCCTCTTCGGCTACTACATCGCGCTCCCCCCGGCCTTCTCCTTTTTCCTCGAGTTCTCGACGGACTTCCTGAAACCGATGATCTCCTTCCGGGAGTACCTGGACCTGTCGCTGAAGTTCCTCCTGGCCTTCGGCCTCTCCTTCGAGATGCCCGTCTTCATCTTCTTCATGACGAAGATCGGGATCGTCAACTCCCGGATGCTCTCCCGCCAGCGCCGCTACGCCATTCTGATCATCTTCATCGCCGCCGCCGTGCTGACCCCCTCGCCGGATGCCCTCAGCCAGATCCTGATGGCCATCCCGCTCCTGTTCCTCTACGAGGTGAGCATCTTCGTGGCCCGGTTCGCCGAGCGGGGGAAAAAGAAGCAGGGGACCGAGGAGCCCCCCGAGGCGTGACCATGGCCGGACCTTTCGGAAGAAGACCGCGCGGGTTCAAGCGCATCTCCGGCATCGGCACGCTCCTGATCGCCGGGATCCTCCTGTTCGTCGCCCTGGCGGTGCTGGGGAGCACCCTCCTGTATTACCTGCTCCTGAAGGAACTGCCGAGCATCGCCACCCTGAAGGACTACCGGCCCAGCATCGCCACCCGGGTCTACGCCGACAACGACGAGCTGGTGGACGAGTTTTTCCTGGAGGACCGGAAAATCGTCCGCATCCAGGACCTGCCGCCCATGGTCGTCCAGGCCTTCGTGGCCGCCGAGGACGCGCGATTCTACCAGCACCGGGGATTCGACCTGCAGAGCATATCCCGGGCCTTTTACAAGAACATCGAGGCGGGACGGGTTGTCCAGGGGGGAAGCACCATCACCCAACAGGTGGCCAAATCCCTGTTCCTGACCCCCGAGCGCAGCTATTCCCGGAAGATCAAGGAGGCCATCCTGGCCTTCAAGATCGACCGCTACCTCACGAAGGACGAGATCCTCCATCTCTACCTGAACCACATCTACCTGGGCCATGGCACCTACGGCGTGGAGGCCGCGGCGGAGGCCTATTTCGGCAAGCACGCCCGGGAGCTGACGCTGCCGGAGGCGGCCATGCTGGCGGGGCTCCCGAAGGCCCCCAGCACCTACTCGCCCTACACGAATCTCGAGCGGGCGAAGCAGCGGCAGGCCTACACCCTGGAGCGGATGGCGGAGAGCGGGTACATCACCGAGGAGCAGAGGGAAGCGGCCCAGGCGGCCCCGCTGCACCTCCGGTCGATCCGGCCCAAGGACAAGATCGCGGCCTATTTCGTGGAAAACATCCGGCGGTACGTCCAGGAAAAATACGGAAGCGAAGTCCTGTACAAGGAAGGCCTCGAGATTTACACCACCCTGAACATCCCCATGCAGACCGCGGCGCGGGACGCCGTGGAGCGGGGGCTCCAGGAACTGGAGAAAAGGCAGCGATACCCCGCCGGGACCGTCCAGGGGGCGCTCTATAGCATGGACGCCCGGACGGGGGCCATCAAGGCCATGGTGGGGGGACGGGACTTCAAGAAGAGCGAGTTCAACCGGGCGACCCAGTCCCGGCGCCAGCCGGGGTCGGCCTTCAAGCCCCTCATCTACACGGCCGCCTTCGACAAGGAGATGACGCCGGCCACGCGGATCGACGACGCCCCCGTCCAGTTCCCGGATCCGTCCAAGCCGGACGGGTACTGGCGGCCCCGGAACTTCGACGGCAAGTTCAACGGCCCCACGACCCTCAGGAACGCCCTGGTCCACTCGCGCAACGTCGTCACCGTCAAGATCCTCCAGGCCATCGGCGTGGACTACGCCGTATCCTACGCCGCCAACCTGGGGATTTCCTCCCCCCTGCCGCGGAATCTCTCCCTGGCGCTGGGATCCGCCAATGTCACCCTGGAGGAGATGGTGCGCTCCTACGGCGTCCTGGCAAACCAGGGAAAACGGATGACCCCCTTCATGATCCGCAAGATCGTCGACCGGACGGGCCAGGTCTTCGAGGAGGCCCAGATCCGGGAAGAGCAGGTCATCGACCCGCGGATCGCGTTCCTCTCCACCTACGTCATGCAGGGCGTCATCCAGAGCGGGACCGGAACCCGCGTGAAGGGCGTCGGCCGGCCCGCCGCCGGCAAAACGGGCACCACCAACGAAATGCGCGACGCCTGGTTCATCGGGTATACGCCCTCGCTGGTGACGGGTGTCTGGGTCGGTTTCGATCAGGAGCGGGCCCTGGGAAGGCAGGAGGTGGGCGGACGGGCCGCCGCCCCGATCTGGCTGTATTACATGGAGAAGGCCGTCCAGGGAACGCCCATCGAGCCGTTCCCCGTCCCGAAGGGCATCGTCTTCGTCAAGGTGGACGCCCACTCGGGACAGCCGGTACGATCGGAGGGGGCGCTCTTCGAAGCCTTCCTGGAGGGGGCGGAACCGGAGGGCGCGTCCGTCGCGGAAAGCGGCCGGGTACCGAAGCGCTTCCTGGAGGACGACGAGGACGCCTCCTTCTGAGGGCGGAGGAATTTTCCGCTTGACATTTCTCCCTTCTCGGGTAGAGTAGCCACACTTTTTTCAGGAAGCGGGACCATGAAACCCTTTGCACGGAAAGATCGCAGCGTCGTCGTAGCCGTAGTAGTCGTTCGGGCGGGGACCGCTGCGTCGCTCCTGTGAGGGTTTGACATAGGAAGACGAGCCGCGGATCCCCGAAACGGACCGCGGCTTTTTTGTTGCCTCGAAAAGCCGCAAGCGAATTGCCTGCGGCTTTTTTATTTTTGATCCAGCGAAAGGAGTTCGAGACATGAGTACCATCGGCGCGGACATCGTCATCCAGGTCCTCCGGGAGCGGGGAGTGGATGCCATCTTCGGCTTCCCCGGGGCCAATTCCCTCCCCTTGAACGACCGCCTCATGGAAACCTCCATCCGGCACTACCTGGTCCGCCACGAGCAGGCGGCGGCCCACGCCGCCGACGGATATGCAAGGGCAACCGGAAAGGTCGGGGTCTGTCTGTCCACGTCCGGCCCCGGGGCCACGAACCTGGTCACGGGCATCGCCACGGCCTACATGGACTCGTCCCCCCTCGTCGCGCTGACGGCCCAGGTGAACACGAGCCTCCTGGGCCGCGACGCCTTCCAGGAGACGGACATCATCAGCATGACCATCCCCATTACGAAGCACAGCTTCCAGGTGAAGGACGTCCACGACCTGGCGTCCAACCTCCGCGAGGCCTTCGAGATCGCCACCTCCGGCCGTCCCGGCCCGGTCCTGGTGGACCTGCCGCGGGACATCCTGGCGGCGGCGTGCGACCCCGCGGGTCCGGAGGAGAGGCCCGTCCGGAACGGCATCAAGAACGGGACCGACGGGAGGGAGGCCATCGAGAGGATCGCCCGGGCCCTCAACCAGAGCGAGCGCCCCGTGGTCATCATCGGCGGCGGGGTGAAGCTGGCGGACGCCTGCGACCTCATGGGACAGCTGATCGCCCGGGCCGAGATCCCCTTCGTCACCACCATGATGGGGATCGGCTCCGTGAACGCCGCCAACGGGCTGAACCTCGGTTTCATCGGCTCCCACGGGTTCGAGCTGGCCAACAGCATCACCCACCAGTCAGACTTCATCCTGGCGGTGGGGACCCGCTTCACCGACCGGAGCACCTCGCGGATCGATGCGTTTGCCCCCTTGGCCACCGTCGCCCACATCGACATCGACCCAACGTCCATCAGCAAGAACGTCAAGGCCGACCTGCCCTTCACGGGGGACGCCCTGGAGGCCCTGCGGGTCCTGATCCCCATGATCGAATCGAAAGAGCGGCCGGAGTGGATGAACCGGATCCGGGAAGAGCGAAGTGCCATTGAAGAGACGACCCCCGACCGCGGCTGCGGCCTGGCGGGGGGCTTTATCCGCAGGGTCCAGGAGGCCCTCCCGGAAGGGACCATGGCCGTGGCCGACGTGGGCCTCAACCAGATCTGGACGGTCCGCTCCTGGCGTACCCGGACTCCCCGCTGCCTCCTGACCAGCGGAGGCATGGGCACCATGGGATTCAGCGTGCCCGCCGCCATGGGCGCCAAGATCGGGGCCCGGGACCGGGGCGTCATCGCCATCACCGGCGACGGGGGCTTCTACATGAACATGCAGGAGCTCGCCACCATCCGCTATTACAATCTTCCCATCAAGATCGTCGTCTTCAACAACGGCCACCTGGGCATGATCCGCCAGATCCAGAACCTGTTCTTCGACGGCCGCTACAACAGCATCGAACTGGGCGGGGGGACGGATTTCGTGGCCGCCTCCCGCGCCTTCGGCATCCCCGCCAGCCGGGTGCGGATCGACAACGCTCCGGACGAGGGCATCGAGGCCCTCGCCCGCTCGGAGGGCCCCTACCTGCTGGAGGCCGTCGTGGACTGTGAAAATTACGTGTTCCCCATCATCCCGCCGGGGCGCTCCAACGTGGAGATGATCTTCGGCCAGGCCGACTGAGGACGGAGAGAAAGGAAAGGAACGAGAAGGATGACCATCGAAGAACGGACCCTGTCCATGCTGGTGAACAACCGCCCGGGAGTCCTGTCCCGGATCGCCGCCGTCTTCAGCAGCCGCGGCTACAACATCAACACCCTCTGCGTCGCGGAAACCGTCAACCCGGAAATCTCACGGATCACCCTGACGAGTTCCGCCGACAGCGATTTCACCGACAAGATCAAGAAGCAGCTCCTGAAACTGGTCGACGTGGTGGACGTTTCCGACTTTTCGGGCCCCGCGTTCCTGCACCGGGAACTGATGATCTTCGGCGTGAAGGTGACCCCCGAGACCCGCATCGAGATCATGCGGGCCATCGAGCGCTTCGGGTGCCGCATCGCCACCATGAGCCCGAATTATTACATCCTGGAGTCGACGGGCTCCCGACAGGAAAACGAGGCCGTCCTGGCCTACTTCGACCCCTTCGGGGTGGAGGAGATGAACCGGACGGGGGCCGTGACGCTCAAGAGAACCTCCGCGCAGGCATAAGCGAAACGCGAAAAGGGGGACAGATTTCAAATCTGTCCCCCTTTCGACATGGAAAAGCCCCCCCGGTCTCCCGAGGGGGCTTCGTATTGTATCCCGGCGGCTACCTACTCTCCCACACAGTCGCCCATGCAGTACCATCGGCGCCAGAGAGCTTAACTTCCGTGTTCGGAATGGGAACGGGTGTTTCCTCTCCGCTATGACCACCGGAATATCATCCGGTATTCAACAATTGCCTACCGTGAAAGCCCTCTGAGTGAAATAATATGGTCAAGCCGCACGGCCAATTAGTATCGGTAAGCTGAACACATTACTGTGCTTGCACACCCGACCTATCAACCTCGTGGTCTACGAGGGGCCTTCAGTCCTGATGTCTCCACCAGGAGGGATATCTCATCTTGAGGGGGGCTTCCCGCTTAGATGCTTTCAGCGGTTATCCCGTCCGAACTTAGCTACCCAGCGGTGCCGCTGGCGCGACAACTGGAACACCATTGGTTCGTCCATCCCGGTCCTCTCGTACTAGGGACAGCTCCTCTCAAATATCCTGCGCCCACAACAGATAGGGACCGAACTGTCTCACGACGTTCTGAACCCAGCTCACGTACCGCTTTAATTGGCGAACAGCCAAACCCTTGGGACCTTAT
>JBFYXW010000114.1:0-29726 GCA_041310335.1 Syntrophaceae bacterium
GCTCTTCCACGGCGACCGGGAGGCCGGAGAGGCGATCTTCCGGGAGGAACTGGAGCGGATTGCCGCCCGCTTCCCGAACATCCGGTACATCCCGGTGATCGAGAACCCCTCCCCCGGCTACGGCGGCGCCTGCGGCTACATCACGGCGGAGCTGATCCGCCGGGAGATCGGCGATGCGATGGGCAAGACCTTCTTCGTCTGCGGTCCCGGCGAAATGTACCGGTTCTGCATCCCCGAACTCCTTTCCCTGCCGGCGGCCGCCAGAAAGATCCGCCGGGAGACGTTCGGCCCCCCCCGGTCGATCTCCCAGTCCCCCGGGTGGCCGGCGGAGGTGCGGGAGGAGGACGTTTTTGCCGTCTCCGTGCGGGGCGGGAAAAAAATCCCGGCGAGGGCGGGGGAACCGCTCCTGGTGTCCCTGGAGCGGAGCGGCGTCCTGGTTCCGTCCCTGTGTCGCTCGGGGGAGTGCAGCCGGTGCCGGCTGAAGCTCCTCTCGGGGCGGGTGTTCCAGCCGGAGGGCGCGCTGGTCCGGCGCTCCGACCGGCAGCACGGCTACGTCCACTCCTGCGCCGCCTACCCGCTGGAGGACCTGGAAATCCTCCTGTAGAAAGGCCCGGCCGGCCGGTGATGCAGGGACGGCCGGCGCATTCGTGAGCGGGCGCGTCCCGACGGCCGTCGTTGACAGGGTGACGGTTTTTCATATACAGAGCGCCGATACAGCAAACGAACATCCCGGGAGAAACCCATGCCGACACCCGCCAGCATCCAGAAGGCCCTCGACGTCCTGCTGATCATGAACACGGCGGTGACGAATCTCCGCCTCTACCCGCCCACCAGCGGCATCATCACCAGCGCGCTCGACCGGCTCACGGACAGCCTGAAACTTTACTACGCGGAAGAGGAATCGCTCATCTTCTCCGAGTCGGAGAAGAACCTCCTCATCAGCGGCGAGTTGCTGAAGCAGAAGGACCAGGAGCGTCCCCAGGTGACCGCACTGGTGGCCCTTCTCGTCGGCTTCAGCATCAAGAGCATCACCCTCCACCATGGAATCGACCGGAAGGAACTCCTTTCCTTCCTGGAGTTGATGGCGAAGCGGCCCGAAACGATCCGGATGGAGGGTGGGTTTCAGCAGGCCCTGAAGGAACGGGAACTCCGCAATGTCCGCCTGGACGAGAAGGTCTTCGTCGCCAAGGACGGGGACCAGCAACTGATCGCCAGCCTCGAGATCAAGGACGACCAGATCCTCCAATACCTGCTGGCCGCCCAGGAAGGCGAATCGCTCAACCCGGAGCGGTTGAAGGAAATGGCCCGGGACCCCAACTGGGTCACCCGGATCTTCCAGTCGGGGATGCAGCAGATCTCCGACCAGAGGAACCTGATCCCGGCGGAAGGCCTCTCCGCCAGCCTGATGTTCATGGTGCGGATGCTCGACGGCATGGTGCCGCCCGCGTCGGCGAACCGGCTCGCCGACCTCGTTTCCGGCGGCGTCGCCGGGATGGACGCCGAGATCATCAGCAACGTCCTCTCCCAGGACCTGGAAGGCCTCGCGGGGGGAAGGCTCTTCCCCGGCATCGTCCAGCGCCTGGACGCCCCGAAGATCGGCGACGTGGAGGAGACCCTGCGGCGCCTGAGCGGGGACGACCTTCTGGGGTCCTTCGCCAAGACCCTCGAGAAGCTGATGGGCACGGAGGAGTGGAAGCGCCTCCGCCGGGAGCACGAAGAGCGTCAGAAGGTCCGGCTCCAGGAGGATGTGTCCCGCCTGGCGCGGGAGGGCGAGGAGGCCCTGAAGGACCCGGCCTCACCGGCGGCCCTTCCCGAGGTCATCCTCCATACCTATGACACCGGGGACGGGGCGCAGGGGGACGAGCTCCTGGAGCGGCTCTTCGCCGGCCTGGAAAGCGCCGACGGCGAGGTCCGCCGCCAGGCGTCGGAGTCCCTCGCCTCCGTGATCCCGGAAATGATGTCCCGCGAGAGGATCCAGCCCCTGCGGGACCGGCTCCCACGCCTGGTCGCCTGGTTCCGCAACGAGGCAACGGCCACGAAGGCCTACGTCGATCTGGTCCGGCAGGCCGCCGACCTGGCGGGTCGGTGGATCCGCTCCTGGGACCTGGCCGCCTCCATCCCCGTCCTGGATTTCCTCCACGCCGTCCAGTCGGGGACCCTGGAGAAAAACGAGACCATCGAGAACCTGGCCCTGGAGACCATCGACCGCATCTCGGAGGACGACCTCCTGGACCTGCTCCTGGCGGAGGTGGAGACGAACGAGCACAAGCAGCGCCGGGACGCCTCCCTCGCCGTCGCCCGCCTGGAGAAGGCCGTGGAGCGGCTCATGGCGATCCTGCGGTCCAGCAACGACGCGGAGGAGCGCATCCGGGTCCTCAACGTCATCCGCCTGATCGGCGCTCCCGCCGCCGCCGTCGTCTTCCGGGACGTGAAGCCCGACGGGGTCTGGTTCTACCAGCGCAACCTCGCCCGTCTCCTCGGCCAGATCGGCCAGGAGGCCCACGCCCACGCCCTGGAGACGCTGCTGGCCCACGAGGACGACCGGGTGCGGAAGGAAGTGATCGAAAGCATCTACAAGATCGGCGGGGCCGAGCGGGGGGACATCCTCCTCACGGCCCTTCCCACCCAGGAGGAAGCCCTGCAGATCCAGATCGTGACGATGCTGGGCAACCTCCGGTTTCGGCCCGCCGTGTCGCCCTTGGTCGCCATGCTGAAGGCC
This sequence comes from Syntrophaceae bacterium, assembly GCA_041310335.1. Taxonomy (GTDB): domain Bacteria; phylum Desulfobacterota; class Syntrophia; order Syntrophales; family PHBD01; genus PHBD01. The sequence continues at coordinate 2,720 of JBFYXW010000114.1, forward strand.
AAGCCCCTGACCGTCGGCACGCGGGAAGACCTGGAGAAGGCCATCTGCGGCGCCCTGGGAACCATCGGCGACGGAGAGGCCATGCCGGTCCTCAAATCCATCAGCCGACAGATCGACCTGTTCAGCCTGCGGCCCTACTCGGCCGCCGTCAAGACCGCGGCCGGCAAGGCCGTGGCGGAAATCCGGCGCCGGCAGGGAAACGGGTAGCAACCGGCGCCTCCATCCCCTCCATTGACATCCTCCTCGCACTGGATTAGGGTTCGCCCAGCGCGGACAGGCATGGAGTTGCGCCCGTCCGCGGGAATCCCCTCGAGGAGTCGTCACCGTGTCCGGATTCACCGACAACGCCCTCTCCGTCATGAAGTCCGTCATCGAGTCCGTCTCCGACGGCATCTACATCGCGGACCTGAACGGCTACTACCTGATGGCCAACGCAGCCTTCGAGCGCATCAGCGGCATCAACCGCAAGGAACTTCTGGGGAGGCACACGAACTTCGCCATTGAGAAGAACTGGGTCCCCCGGGCCGTGAACCTGGAGGTCCTCAAGGACCACAAGAGCCGGAGCCGCCTGGTCCGCTACCCCAGCGGCCGGGACCTCCTGGTGACGGCGGCCATCGTCTGGAACAGGGACGAAAACCCGCTGGCGGTCATCAGCTCGCTGCGGGACGTGACGGAACTGAACACGATCAGCCGGGAGCTGAAGAAATCCCAGGTCCTGATCGAGCAGTTCAAGAAGCGGATCGACTACCTGGAGGAGCAGCTGGGGAACACGAACAAGTTCTTCGTGGCCAAGAGCACCGAGTTCCGACACATCCTGGCGGTGGCCAAGAAGGTCGCCTCGTCGGACGCGACGATCCTCGTCACCGGCGACTCGGGCGTGGGGAAGGATGTCCTGGCCCAGTTCATCCACTACCACAGTCCCCGCCACCGCCTGGGCTCCTTCGTCAAGGTGGACTGCGCCGCCCTGCCGCCGACGCTCCTGGAATCGGAACTCTTCGGCTACGAGAAGGGGGCTTTCACGGACGCCCGGAGCCAGGGGAAGCAGGGCCTTTTCGAGCTGGCCCACGGAGGGACTCTCTTCCTCGACGAGATCGGCGAGTTCCCGCTGGAGCTGCAGCCCAAGCTCCTCAACGTGCTCCAGGACCGGTCCATCAAGCGCCTGGGGGGACTGGCCAGCCTGCCCATCGACGTCCGCATCATCGCCGCCACGAACATGGACCTGGAGCGGATGGTCAAGGAGAGGAAGTTCCGAAAGGACCTCTACTACCGCCTGAACGTGATTCCCCTGCACGTGAGCCCCCTCCGGGAGCGGCGGGAGGACGTCCTGCCCCTCGTCAAGCACTTCCTGAAGATCTACAACCAGCGCTACCAGGCGGACAAGGCGCTGTCCATCGACGCCCTCAACGCGCTGATCCAGCACGACTGGCCCGGCAATGTCCGGGAGGTCCGCAACGCCATCGAGCGGATCGTCGTCACCAGCGAGGGGGAGGTGATCACCCTGGAGGACCTGCCCCGGGAGATCCGGGCGGCCTATGGGCACCCCAACCCGCAACGGGCGGAGGGACCGTGGCCGGCGGTGCAGACGGGTCCGCTGCGCAAGCAGGTGGAGGAATTCGAACGGACCCTGATCCGGCGGACCCTGCGGAAATGCGGAAACCTGAACGACACGGCGAGGGAACTGCAGATCGACCTGTCCACCCTGACCCGGAAGAACCGGAAGTACGGCCTCACGGGGACGGCAAAGGGAACAGCCTGAGCGCCCCGCTCCCGGGAGCGGGATCCCGGCTCCGGGCGAATGCTTCGGGGGCGGGCGAGTCCGCGCCCCTCTTCAGGCGGGGCGCGGCAAACCTCTCAGGGCTCCAGGACCTGGGCGATGTGCAGCTGGACGGCCTTGATCAGCCAGCCCCGGGGGGTGCGCTCGTAATCGTTGTCGTAGCTGGCGTACGTCAGGGTGATCTTCTCCCCCGCGTTGCTCCCCAGGAACAGAAGCCATTTCGCCTTGGCCGTGTCCCCGTCGATGTCGATGATGGGATTGCTGAAACTATGCATGAAGAATTCATAGCCCAAGTCCATGTCCTCGAACATCCGGGCGATCTCTTCGCGGCCCGTTGCGGACACGCCCATGAGGGGGCACTCCCACGTGGCGTCTTCCGTGAACAGGGTCGCAACCTCCCGGGCGTGCATGTCCTTGTCGTTCCAGCCCTTGTCGCAGCAATGCCCGTAGACGGCCTGGAGCCTCCGGATGGCCTCGATGGACTCCAGCCGCTCGATCCTCTGTTCCAGTGTCGGTTCGTTGCTCATGGAATGCTCTCCTTTCCGGGGCCGCCCCAGTCCGGCCTGCGAAGGGAATCCCCTCAAAACCGGAGGATGGGCTTGAATACGAGACCTTTTCTCAGATCCCGGCAGGCCTTCTCGACCTCGTCGAAGGCGTAGGTTTTCATCAGCCGGTCGAAGGGGAGCTTCCCGGCCTTGTGGAAGTCGATCAGCTTGGGGATGAAGACATCGATGACCGAGTCCCCCTCGATGATGCCCTTGATCGTCCTTCCCCAGAGGATGGCGCCCATGTCCAGGGAGACCTCGGTGCCCTGGGGCGGGAAGCCGAGGAGCCCGCAGACGCCCCGGGTGTGGATGGAGTAGACGGCGTTCTGGAACACCTCGGGAATCCCCACGCATTCCAGCGAGTAGTCGGCGCCCTCGCCGGTGAGGTCGAAGATCCTGTACACCGGGTCCTCCTTCGCGGCGTTGATGACGTGGGTCGCCCCGAGTTCCCGGGCCATGTGGAGGCGCGACTCGTTCACGTCGACGCCGATGATCCTGGAGCAGCCGCTGATCTTGGCCCCCATGACGGCGCACTGTCCCACCGTTCCCAGGCCGTAAATGGCGATGGTCGACCCGGGCTCGGCCTTCAGGGCATTGATGACCGCCCCCGCGCCGGTCTGGATGCCGCATCCCAGGGGACCCAGGAGCTCCAGGGGGACGTCGCCGGGCACCTTGGCCACGCACCGCTCCGTCGTGATCATGCGGGTGATCCAGGAAGAGGCATAACTGCTGCCGATCTCCTCTCCGTCCCGGGAGACCGTGGGGGGGCCGTCCTCCCGGGGCAGGAACAGGATCTCGTTGCTCCGGGCACAGTACATGGGCCGGCCTTGCAGGCACGGGGCGCACCTCCCGCAGGAGGGAATGGAGACGACCACGGGGTCCCCGGGCTCGACCTTGGTCACGCCCGGTCCGACCTTCTCGACGATGCCGGACCCTTCATGCCCCAGGACGGCCGGCACGATGAAGTTCGAGTCCATCAGCATCAGGTCCGTGTGACAGACCCCGCTTCCCACGGTGCGGACGATGATCTCCCGGTCCCCGGGCTCGTCCACCTGCACCGTCTCCAGGGACAGCTTCCCTTCCACACCCCGGTACACCGCCGCTACAGCCTCCATCATGGATCACCTCGATGGTCTGATGAAAGATTTGCTTTCCGCCGGTTCCCTTTCCCCCGCGGCCGCCCCCCAACGCACCTACCAGAGTGAGTACCCGCCGTCGATGAAGACGGTGTCCCCGGTGATGTAGTTCGAGGCGTCCGAGGCCAGGAAGACGGCCACTCCCGCCATCTCCTCCGGGTTCCCGAACCGGCCGAAGGGGATCCTTTCGATCAGGAATTTCCGGCTCTCCCCCTCCTGCTGGTCCTTCGTCATCTCCGTCAGGAACCACCCGGGGGCGATGCCGTTGACGTGGATGTGGAAGGGCGCCCACTCGAGGGCCAGGGTCTTGGTCATGTGGATGATCGCCGCCTTGGCGGCCCCGTAGTGCAGAGAGCGCGGGAGGGCCCCCTTCCCCAGAACGGAGCTGACGTTGATCACCTTGCCGGAGCGCTGCCGGATCATCACCTTCCCGACGGCCTTGGACGCGAGGAAGACGGACCGGACGTTGGTGTCCATCATGTGGTCCCACTCCTCCGCCGTCATGGCGACGACTTTCCGGGAGCCCCCGATCCCGGCGTTGTTGACGAGGATGTCGATGCGGCCGTATTTCCCCGCGACGAGATCGGCCATCCGCTCGATGTCCTCCTCGCTCGTGACGTCCGCCGGCACGGCGATCGCCTCGCCCCCCTTCCGGATGATCTCGGCCGCCGTTTCCTCGATGAGGCGCTTCGTCCGGCTGACCACGGCCACCGTCGCCCCCGCCTCCGCGAGCCCCAGGGCCATGGCCCGGCCCAGTCCCCTGCTCCCGCCGGTTACGACGGCGACGCGTCCCGTCAGCCGGAACTGATCCAGAATGCCCATTCGCAATATCCCTCTCTCAACGCGGATGCATCGCCCGGCCTTTCAAAACAGCAGATCGAACGTCTGCTCCCGCACGGTTTTGCCCCAGTGGGCGTCCTCCTGCTCCTCCAGGATCCGGAAACCTTGCCGCTCGTACAACCGGCGGGCCACGTCCAGCCCGGCGAAGGTCGTCAGCCAGACACGCCGGAAGCGGGCACGCCGGCAAAATGCGACGGCCTCCTGAATCAGCCGCTTCCCAAGCCCCCGGCCCTGGTATTCCGGTTCGACAATCAGCCAGCGCAGCCTGGCGCCGACGGTCTCGGCTTCCTGGCCGTTGATCGCGACGGCCCCGACGATCCGGTCCTCTGCGGCGGCAATCCAGAACCCGTCGCGGGCGGGATCGAAGCACGCGAGGAACTCCGCCATCTCCGTCGCCACCTTGGCCTCGAAGAAGAGATCGAAGCCCCAATGGCGGTGGTAGTACCGGCCGTGCAGTTCCGTCACCCGGCCGAGCAGCCCGGGGGTATATTCCGTCACCGGAAGGATCATTCTTCCCCCCGTCGGCTTTGCGCCGCTTTCCCATCCGGCAGGTGCGGCGGTTTCTCCCGGGTCCCGGAATCACGATGCCGGGGAAGGGTCCCCGGCAAATGGGCCCCGCCTCCCCGCCTCACTTCAGGCGCTTGTAGATCCCCCGCCCCCAGTTCTCCAGGTCCGTGGTGTACCAGGGCGAGAACCGCCGGTCCGAGGGGCCTCCGGCCAGGGTCGTCCGGAGTTCGTCCCCCGCCATGTCGGCGATCATCCGGTAGGAGGGGCTGAAGGTGGTGAGGCGCCCCGCGCTCCGGAAGATCTGACCCTGGTGCACCGTGGACCGACTGCCGGGCAGGGCGAGGGGTCCGACGTCGAAACCGAGGAACCGGGGCAGCTTCCCGCCGAAGAGCAGGTGGGAGAGGACCACCTGCCGGGTCTGCCCGTAGGGAACAGCCGGGACGGTCAGCCCTTCCCCGACGGCCCGGCGGAAGATCTCCTCCCTTGTCCGTCCCTCGAACCAGGCGGACTGCTCCCGGAGGAGAATGCCGTCGAAGTTGTTGTAATAATCGTTGAAGAGGCCCGTTTCCTTCATGAGGTGGTCCACCGTCTCCCGCCCCAGCCCGAGGTCGCCGAAGACGACCCGGAGGAGGCTCCCGTAGACCGACTCGAAGAGCATGGCCCCCCGGGAGTCGGCATTATAGGTGCAGTCCCAGTCGCGCAGCGTGTTGCCGTTTTCCGTCTCCGGCAGGAGCGGCCGGAGGACCGCCAGCAGCCGCTCGGCCTGCAGGGAGTAGAGGTCGAAGTGGAGGGCCTGCATGTCCTCCGCCGTGAGCCGTTCCGCGGCCTTCAGCCGCTGTTCGATCCGCTCCGCCCGGTAGGCGCCCATGGGAAGGTTGATGGGGCGGCACTGCCCCAGGTGATTCAGGTCGTTGTTGGCCGTCACGAGGACACCCTCGGCGGGATCATACACAGCGGGCAGCAGGGTCTTGTCGACGTAGCCCTCGTAGTCGTATTTCTTCTCCCAGGCCGGCAGGGGCAGAAGGCCGCTCACGCCCTCGGGCCGCTTATACAGGCGGCCGCTCATCTGGTAGCCGATGTGCCCTTCCCGGTCCGCCAGGACCCAGTTGAAAGTCGGGGCCTCCAGCGCCCGCAGGCACTCCATGCCCTCCCGGACGCTCCCGGCGGTCCCGATCCGGTGGATCGTGTCGAACTCGGCGGCGCCGCAGTCCCGGGCGCCGGACCACATCATGACCAGGTAGTATCCCTCCCGGTGGGGATCGCCCTCCAGGAGGCCGTGCTCGTTCTCGTAGACCCGCTCCACCACGGATTCCCCCTTCTTGACCCGGATCACCTCCTCCCGGACGTCGAAGGGAAGCCAGGCTTCGCCCCGCCGGTATTTCCCGTCGCGGCAATGTTCGATCTTGTAATCGATCATGTCCATGAAGGAATACGTCGCGCCCCAGGAGAGATTCCGGTTGCGGCCCAGGATCAAACCCGGGACGCCGGGGATGGTGACGCCCAGGAGGTCGTTGTCGGGGAGGCGCATCACGACCTCGTGCCAGATGGCGGGCAGGCGGTTCACTTCCAGGTGGGGGTCGTTGCAGAGGATGGGCTTGCCGGAGGCGGTGCGGCGGCCGGAGACCGCCCAGTTGTTGCTGGCGGCAAATTTCGGCAGCTTGTCCAGCCATCGGACCGCCCCGGGAACGAGTGGCGGCGCCAGGGTCACCTTCCCGAGGAGCTCCCGGTCGATCTCCTCGGTGAGGTAGGGAAAGAGTTCCCGGAGCCTGGCCTCGCCCACCCCGTTCTGGATCATCTGGACGAGGAGCTTCTCCATGTTCCCCTGGGCGTCGGCCAGGCCGAGAAAGCCGAAGACGTTGCCGATCTGCATGGAGTCCTTCATCTGCCAGGGCTCTGGACGGTATCCCAGGAGCGTAAACTCGAAGACCGTCCCGTTTCGCGCGAGGCCCGCGTTGAACCCGTCGGCGTAGGCTCCGAGCCAGGCCCTCACCTCCGGCAGGAGCCGGGCAATCTCCCTCTCCGGATCGGGGAGGAAGTTCATGCGCCGCATGTAGCGGTCGATCTCGACCAGGTCCGGATCGCCGGCAAGATTCTCCGCCGCCCGCCCCTGGATGATCACCCGGGTCAAGAGGGCCTGGAGCTGCCGGTCCGCGGCGTGGACCCAGCCCAGTCCATAGGCCAGGTCCGTCCAGGTCTTTCCGCTGATCTCCGGAATGCCGTGCCGGTTGCGGACGATGTCGATCCGGCCGGAGGGGCCCTCGATGGTCGCCTTCGCCTTCATCCCTTCACCCCCGTGCTCTCGACGCCGGCAAGGCGTCCCGGCCGATTACGGCCCTCGTCCCGTTCCGTTCCCCGGTTCCATTCCAACGATTGCCTGTGAGTGGTGCAAGGATAGGGGGATCGGCCCTGCGTGTCAAGGAGATCGGCGGGAACCCCCGTGACAGACCCCGCGCCGGGGGCGAAAGAAAGGGGGAAGGGCCAACCGGCCTTTCCCCCTTGGATCCCGAACCGGAGCACCTGGAAAAGCCCTCCGGCGATACCTGCTTCCCGGATTAGAGAATCTCCACCGCCGTGGCGAGGGACACGCCGCCGCCGCCGCAGAGGGTCGCCAGGCCCAGGGTCTTGCCCCGCTTCTTCATGGCGTGGATCAGGGTCACCATGATCCGGCAGCCCGTGGCGCCCACCGGGTGGCCGAGGCCGCAGCCCGAGCCGTTCACGTTCGTGATCTCCCGGTTCAGCCCCAGCTCCCGCTCACAGCCCAGGTACTGGGCCGCGAAGGCCTCGTTGAGCTCGACGAGCTCGAAATCGGACAGTTTGATGCCCGATTTCGCCAGCAGGTCCTTCACCGCCGGCACGGGGCTCAGCCCCATGACGGAGGGATGGCAACCGCCGCGGCCCACGGCCTTGATCTTCGCGAGGGGTTTCAGGCCCAGTTCCTTCGCCTTCTCGGCGGACATGATGACCATGGCGGCGGCGCCGTCGTTGATTCCCGAGGCGTTCCCCGCCGTGACCAAACCGATCTTCGGGACGAAGGCCGCCGGCAGCTTCGCCAGGTCCTCCATGGTGAGGCCCGGACGGAAGTGCTCGTCCTTGTCGAAGACTTTCGGGGGCTTGCCCTTCTTGGTGGGAATCTCCATGGGGACGATCTCCTCCTTGAAGTCACCCTCGAGCGTGGCCCGCTCCGTGTTGTTGTGGCTCCGGAGGGCCACCTTGTCGATCTCCTCCCGGGTCAGGCTGTGCTTCTGGGCAATCAGCTCGGCCGTAATGCCCATGATGTAGGGCTTCCCCCGGAACCGGTCGATGATCGGCCCGTCCTTGATGGGTCCCAGCTCCGGACCCGGCAGGATGTGGGAGCCCGCGTGGAGCCCGTGGACCAGGGCATCCATGAAGAGCTGGTCCTGGAACCGGCAGCCCCAGCGCGCCGCCGGAACGATGTAGGGGACCCCCGACATGTGCTCCATGCCCCCGGCCAGGACGATGTCCACCATCCCCGCCTGGATCATGGCCATGCCGGAAATCACCGCCTCCATGCCGGAGATGCACACCCGGTTCATGGTGCAGGCCGTGACCGTGTCCGGGACCCCCGCGATCAGGGCCGCGACACGCGCCACGTTCATCGCCTCCGCCGGCTCCATGCAGCAGCCGAACCGCACGTCCCCGATGGTGGCCGGGTCGATCCCCGCCCGCTTGATGGCCTCCTTCATGACGGCAGCGCCGATGTAGGGCAGCTGCACATCCCGAAGCGAACCGCCGAACACGCCGATGGCCGTCCGGCACGCCGATACGATGACTACATCCTTCATCTCTCGTTGACCTCCTTTTTCCGCGAATGCCGCGTCCCTTCCCGGACCTCGCCCGGCAAGACCGGGCGGAGAGGACCGGTTCGTCCCTGTTTCGACGGCCGGTCCTCCCCGCTCCGCGCCTGAAAGAGGGGGCAAGGAATGATAGGTCCCGTCGCGGGGACCGGTCCGTCCTATTTTGTCTGGAGATACCGACCGACGGTCATGATCTCCGCTTCCTTCGTTCCCTCGTACAGCTCCAGGATCTTCGCATCCCGGTACCACTTCTGCACCGAGTATTCGTCGATGTACCCATATCCGCCGTGTAGTTCGACACCGGCATTGGCGCAGAACACCGCCGTCTGGCCGCTGAAGAATTTCGCCATCGCCGCCAGGGTGTAGTCCGGCGTTCCCTGGTCGATGAGCCACGCCGACTTGTACACCAAGCCGCGGAGCGCTTCAATCTGAATTGCCATCTCCGTCAGCTTCTTCTGACTCAGCTGGTAGTTCCCGATGGGCTGCCCGAAGGCCGTCCGCTCCTTGCAGTACTTCACCGACGTCTCCAGGCAGGCCTCCGACAGCCCGAGACCCTGGGCCGCCACCATGACCCGCGTCGTGTCGAAGAAGTGCATCAGCTGGATGAAGCCGCGGCCCTCCTTGCCGATCAGGTTGGCCTGGGGCACCCGAACATCCTCCAGGGCGATCTCCGCCGTGTCGCTGGAACGGATCCCCATCTTCCCCTTGATCTTGTTGCGGGTCACGCCCTTGGTGTTCGCCGGGATGATGATGAGGCTGAAGCTGTTGTGCCGCTTCTCGTCGGGATTCGTGATGCAGGCCGTCACCATGAAGTCGCAGACGGTCCCGTTGGTGATGAACATCTTGTTGCCGTTGATGACGTAGTCCGACCCGTCCTTCACGGCCCGGGTCTTGTACCCCGACGCGTCGGTCCCCGCGTTGGGCTCCGTGAAGGCCCCCGCGCTGACCTGGTCGCCCGCGCAGACCGGGGGCAGGTACTTCTGCTTCTGCTCCTCGCTGCCGTACTGGAAGATGGACTCGCAGCCGAAGGACGCCGCCACGACATTCAGGCCGATCCCCATGTCCACCCGCGACAGTTCTTCCGTGATGATGGAGTTCCCCAGGATGCCGGCGTTCGCCCCGCCGTACGCCTCGGAGATCCAGGCCCCCACCAGGCCGTTCTCGGCGGCCTTCTTCCGGATCTCCGGTGTATACTTCTCGTGCTCGTCGCACTCCTTCGAAATCGGCGCCATCTCCGCCACGGCGAACTTGTACGCCATCTCCCGCAACATCTTCAATTCTTCTGTGAATTCGTAGTCCATCGCATGCCTCCTTATTCGTCCTTGTGCGTTTCCCGTCCCGCCGGGGGACAGGGACACTCCCTTGAACCTTACTTCCCGTAAGTCTTCCTCAATTCGACCTTGCTGACCTTGCCCACGCTGGTCTTCGGGATCGCCTCGACGATCTCGACGCGGTCCGGGACACCGTACTTGGGAATGCGGCCGTCCTCGCTGGCCTTCATCAGGTACTTCTGCAACTCCTCGGGGGAGGTCTTGCCCTTGAAGTCCGCCTTGAGGACCGCCACCATGAAGGGCCGCTCCCCCCACTTCGCGTCGGGGATGCCGATGGCCGCGGCCTCCAGTACCGCCTCGTGCTGGCTCAGGAGGTTCTCCAGCTCAAGGGAGGAAATCCACTCGCCCCCCGTCTTGATGACGTCCTTGATCCGGTCGGTGATCTGGAGATACCCCTCCTCGTCGATGTTGGCCACGTCCCCCGTGTGGAGCCACCCGTCCCGCCAGAGCTCCTTCGTCCGCTCGGGGTCCTTGTGGTAACCCTCGGTGAGCCAGGGGGCACGGACGACGACCTCGCCGGCGGACTTGCCGTCGGAGGGCAGTTCCTGTCCCTTCGCATCGCGGATGCGCACGTAGACGAGCGGGGCCTGGATGCCCGTCTTCGTGTAGTATTCCACGAGCTTTTCCTTCGGCAGGTCCAGCATCCAGGGCTTGATGTTGCAGATCGTCAGGAGCGGGCAGGTCTCGGACATGCCGTAGGCGGCGTAGATCTGGATCCCCAGCTCCATGGCCGCCAGGGCCAGCCCCTTGGACAGGGCCGCGCCGCCGATGATGACCTTCCAGTGGCTCAGATCCAGCTGTTTCACGAAGGGGTTGGACACCAGCATCTGGATGATGGTGGGGACGCAGTGGGAGAAGGTGACCTTCTCCATCAGGATCAGCTTCAGGAGCATCTCCGGCTCGTAGCGCCCCGGATAGATCTGCTTCACCCCGACCATGGTGGCCGCGTAGGGCACCCCCCAGGCGTGGACGTGGAACATGGGCGTCAACGGCATGTACACATCGGCCGACCGCATCCGCCCGATCCCTTCGTAGGACCCCGTCACCAGGAGCAGGGCCTGGGCGTGGAGGACGATCTGCCGGTGGGAGAAGTAGACGCCCTTGGGGAGACCCGTGGTGCCGGTGGTGTAGAAGGTCGTGGCGCGGGTGTTCTCGTCGAACTCCGGGAAGTCGTAGGACGGGGCGGCCCCGGCGAGGAGCTCCTCGTACTCGGCGGCGAAGGGGATCTTCGAGGCCGGACGGCTTCCGTCTTCGCTGATGAGGATCACTTTCTTGACCGTCTGGAGTTGGTCCCACACCGCCTCCAGCAGGGGCAGGAAGTCCGCGTGGATGATGACGACCTTATCCTCCGCGTGGTTCATCGTGTAGAGGATCTGTTCCGGCGAGAGGCGCCAGTTCTGGGTGTGCAGGACCGCGCCCATCATGGGGATTGCGAAGAAGCACTCCAGGTAGCGGTTGCTGTCGTAGTCGAAGACGCAGACGACATCCCCCTTCCCGACACCCAGCTTTTCCAGACCTCCTGCGAGGCGGTGGATCCGCTCGTTGAGCTGGCGGTAGGTCAGGCGGAGTTTGTCCCGGTAGACGATCTCCTGGTTCGGTGCGAAGACCAGGGGCATTTCGAGGATGTGTTTGATGAGGAGCTGATAATTGTAGGCCTGTCCCGGTTCGTAGGTCGCTGGCATGGGAATTCCCTCCTTTGGCGGAAAGCCGGGAACGGCCCCCCGTGCCGTTCCCGGTATAGACCTGTGGACGACGTCCTCTACTTGTAGTTGAAGACGCCCTTCCCTACCTTGCGGCCATAGCGGCCGGCCCGGACAAGCTGGACCAGCAGCGGTGCCGGCCGGTATTTGTCGCCCAGTTCGCGGTGGAGCCCATCGATCACGCGCAGAAGCGTCTCGTTGCCCACCAGGTCGGAGAGGGCCAGGGGACCGATGGGATGGTTGCAACCCAGGACCATGGCCTTGTCGATGTCTTCCGGGGCCGCCAGACCCTCGCCGAGGACGAAGAAGGCCTCGTTGAGCATCGTGCAGAGGATCCGGTTCACCACGAAGGCGGGAGCCTCCTTCACGACGACCACTTCCTTGCCGATCTTCTTTCCCCAGGCCTCGGCGGCCGCGAGGGTCTCCGCGCTCGTCTCGTAGCCCTTGATGATCTCCAGGAGTCGCATGACCGGAACGGGGTTGAAGAAGTGGGTCCCGATGAACCGGTCGGGCCGCTTCGTCACCGCCGCCATCTCCGTGATGCTCAGGCCCGAGGTGTTGGTGAAGAACAGGGTGTGGGCCGGGACGATCTCCTCCAACTCCGCATAGACCTTCTTCTTCACGTCCATGACCTCGATGACCACTTCGACGACGATGTCGGCGTTGGCGGCGGCCTCCTTGAGGTCCAGGGTCGGTTTGATCCGGCCGAGAATGGCGTTCATCTCATCCTGGCTCCGCTTGCCCTTCTCCACGTCCTTCGCCAGGTTCTTCCGGATCGTGTTCATGCCGCCGTCCACGAACCGCTGCTCGATGTCCCGCAGGGCGACCGAATACCCGGCCATGGCACATACCTGCGCGATTCCGTTCCCCATGAGACCCGCACCCAGCACACAAATGTTCTTGATTTCCATCTTCAACCTCCTTCCCGTTATAATGCAGAGACCGTGCCCGCCTCATGCGGACCGGTCGCAGCTGACGACGTGGATCGTGGAGGGGCCTTGAAAGCCGGGAAGAACTCTTCATCCGGTTCCGGACGGACCACCCCCGGTCAGGCGGTCTCCTGGAACGGTCGGAACGGGTGGACTTTTTTCGGCCGTTGGACTACATACCAGGCATCCGGTACGCCGCTGCCTATAGCATATTCGGCATCCCGTGACAACGGAAGGATGGACATCCCCGTCAAGGCTCGCGGAGCCTCCGGTCCAACGGAAACCCATGCATATCATTCTGGATGGATACAACGTCATCCGGCAATCGGACGCATTTCGGGCCTTCGAGCGTCGCAGCCTCGAGGAAGCCCGATCCGCGCTGCTGCGCTCCGTCGCCCTGTACCAGCAGGCGAGGGGACATCGGGTCACCGTCGTTTTCGACGGGTGGGCAGGCGATTCGCCCCTGGAGGAGCGCGACCGGCTCGGAAGGGTTGAGATCGTCTATTCCCGCAAGGGCGAAAAAGCCGACGAGGTCATCAAGCGGATGGTGGACCGCAGCGGCGAGGAAACGATCGTCGTCACCTCCGACCGCGAGGTGGCGGATTACGCGGACCGGCACGGCGGGAGCGCCGTTTCCTCCCTGGAATTCGAGCGGGTCCTGAGGAAGGTGCCTCAGGAGGACGAAGCCCTCGGCAACCCGGCGCCTGCCGACGACGAGGAGAAAAGGCCCGCCAAGGGGAAAGGCCCCGCCCGGCGGTCGTCCAGGCGCGAGCGGGCCTATCAGTCGCGTTTTCGAAAGCTCTGACGGCCGGCGAAGGTTTTGGTCAGCGGGAGCAAACCCGGAAGAAAAAACGCTCCAGCATGTGCCGCGGGTTGCGCGCCGTCGACTTCAGGGCCAGATCCATGGCTGCCAGATCCGAAACCCAGGCGTCCAGGTCGCCGACGGGAAAGGACCGGGCGTTCCGCAGGGCCAGGTAAAGCACGTAGGGATGCTGGCCCCGGAGACCGGCCTCCTGCCGCGCGGATCCGCCGCCGGGGCGGAGGGCCGGATACACGGCGCGCTGAAAATCGGCGTACTCCATCCCGGCCCGGTAGGAGGGCGGAAGCCCGCCGGACCGGATCAGGACGGCGGCGTCCCGGAGGTTGCGGACCTCCCGGGCCACCATGGCCAGGATGAAGACGGAGGCCTCCCCCCGCAGGAAGAGTTCCCCCAGGACCGTGAGGCATCGGGAGAGATCCCGCTCCGCAAGGGCCGTCGTCAGGTCGAAGACCGTGTCCTCCTTTGTCTTGCCGACCGCCTCTTCCACGTCGCGGGCCTCGATGGTGGGACGCTCCCCGACATAGGAAACCAGTTTCTCCACCATCTTCAGCGATTCTCGCAACTGGAAGCCCGTTTTCCGCCCCACCGCCAGCAGGGCATCTCCGGCCATCTTCTTGCCCGCTTCCGCCAGGAGGTCCTCGACGGACTTGGCGAGCGACTGCCTCTGCCGGGACTCCCCCCGGACCGCCGTAAAGGTCAGCACACGGCTCTTCTCGGCAACCATCTTGAACAGCCTCGTCCGGCGGTCCACCGCCTGGGACGTCAGGATCAGGCAGGCATCCTCCGGAAAGCCCGTGCGGAAGAGGCCCTCCAGGCGCCCCGCCCCGTCGGGGGGAGTGGAAACGGCCTGTCCGAACCGATCCCAGGTCTCCAGGAGCCGGGGAAGCCAGGTCGGCGTTTCCCGGGCCGCCTCCGGGCCCGCAACGCGGATCCACTCTTCCTCGGGAAGGCCCTTCCAGCCGTCGCCTTTCAGGTCGTCGCCGGTCAGGCCGCTGGTGGCCAGGAACTGGGAAAAGGTTTGGGAGGCCTGGGACGGACTGCGATCCAGGAGGTCCCGGGCCCTCTGGAGCAACTGGGGCAGGGTGGCGGCGGACTGGAACAGCCGGGTGTTTCGCACCACCACGACTTTCCGGCCGGGAATGAGGGGGGGGGTATTCAGGAGTTCCAGGAGGTGCGCCGGGCTTTCCTGCTCACCGTCGAGGACGAACAGGCTCCAGTCCCGATCGGGTACCGGCAGGATGGCTTCGATGATCTTCCGGAGCGCATCCTGGAGGAGAAACTCCTCTTCGCCGCAGAGAAGGTAGCAGGAAGCCACGACCCCCTGCCGGATTTCCCGCAGGACGGCCGTCAGCGAATCTTTCGTTTCCATGCCAGATTCCCCCGGGAAGGGAGTGGACGGTGCGTTGGGCCCTCCCCGGGAGGGGAGGGTGCGGGAAATACGACAGGATCAGAGGATGACGAATTTCTGGATGTGGCGGACGGCGTCTTCCGGATCATCGGTGATTTTCAGAAAACCCAGGTCCTCGGCGTCGATCTTTCCCTCTTTCACCATCACCTTCTTCAGCCAGTCCAGAAGCCCCTGCCAGTAGGACCGGCCCAGGAGAATGACGGGGAAAGGCCGGATCCTCCTGGTCTGAATCAGGGTCAGGGCTTCGAACAACTCATCCATGGTGCCGAAGCCCCCGGGGAAGATCACGTAGGCCACGGCATACTTGACGAACATCACCTTCCGGACGAAGAAGTACTTGAAGTCAAGGCTGATGTTCGCGTACGGATTCGGTTTCTGCTCGTAGGGAAGGTGGATGTTCAACCCGACGGACTTGCCTCCCGCCGCCGCCGCCCCCTTGTTGGCCGCTTCCATGATGCCGGGACCGCCGCCGGTGATCACCCCGAAGCCCTCTTCCGCAAGCCTCCGGGCAAGGGTTTCCGCCTTCTCGTAGTAGGGGTCGGAAGCGGTCAGGCGTGCGGATCCGAAGATCGTGACCGCATGCTTCACCTTGGAGAGGGACTCGATGGCCTCGACGAATTCCGCCATGATGCGGAATATGCGCCACGACTCATCGATGGACAGTGCGTCCACAAGATACTGCTTGTCATCCATTCCGCATTCTCCCCGTAAAGAGGATCGTGCCGGGGCCGCATGTTCCGGCAGGAAATCCGCCTGCCGTGGTCCCCGATGTCCCGTATTTCAGGAGTGGCGGCGGCGCTGCACCTTGGCGAGACGGCGGCGGGCCTCGATGGCCTTTCTCTTGCGCCTGACAGACGGCTTCTCGTAGGCCCGGCGCAGTTTCAACTCCTTGAACAAACCGCTTTTGGAAAGCTTGTTCTTGAGGATCTTCAAGGCCTTTTCCACGTCGTTGTCAAAAACCTTTACTTCCAAGATGATCCATCCTTTCTTGTCTTTGTGTGTCCGTTCGTGCTTGCCCGGAACCCGCCGAGCCAGCCTCTCAATCCGACGATAATATCCATATATCAAATAGTTGCGATTCCCCGGCGGTTGGGCACAAAAAAAGGGTAGTACGGCGCAGTATTTCTCTTCGTGCCGTTGACCACCCTTTGACGCCGAGTATTCTAGATCACGCTCCTTATCGGCCCGATACGAGAACGCTCCTGACAACCCTGAGGAACTCCCCGTTTTCTTTTCGCGTTCCCACGGTCACGCGAATGCCGCTGGCTGCTCCCGGCGGACCGAACTTTTTGACGAGAATGCCCTCCCGAGAGAGCGTGTCGTATACGTCATCCTCCCGGGAATTGCAACTGAAAAATATGAAATTTGCGTCTGTTGGACGGGGTTGGACGCCCGGGATGGACCGGAGGGCCCGCATCAGTCTGTCCCTTTCCCGGCAGCTCCGCATCGACTGCTCGAGAAAGGCCGGCTCGTTCTCCAGATAAAACGCCGCGGCCACCTGGGAGAGGGCGTTCAGATTATAGGGGAGGCGCACCTTGTTCAATTCCCGCAGCAGCTCCGGGGCACCGATCAGGAAGCCGACCCTCGTGGCGGCAAGACCGACCTTGGAGAGGGTTCTCAGGATCACCAGCTGTCTGTACCTCTTCAGCGCGGGAAGAAACGTCCTGCCGGAAAAATGGAAATAGGCCTCGTCCACGACGACCAGTCCCGGGGAAACCTGGATCAGGCGCTCCACCCGATCCTCACGGAAGCAGGCGCCCGTCGGGTTATTCGGATAACTCAGGAAGGTGATGGCCGGCTTCTCGGTCTTCATCAGCCGCTCCATCTCCGCCAGATTCAGGTCGCCGCGCTCGTCCAGCGGGACCTCCAGGACCCGGTATCCATTGTTCAGGGACGTGATGCGATACATGGCAAAGGTCGGCACAGGGATCAGCACCGCCGACCCGGGACGCGCCATGGCCGTGCAGAGGATGGCAATGGCCTCGTCGGACCCGTTGCCGATGAGGATCATGTCCTCCCCGACCCCGAAATGCCGCGCGTACGCCTTGCGGAGGCTCGCGGAGCCCGGCTCCGGGTAATGATTCAGGTCCACGGATTTCATGGCGGCGAAGAGCTTGTTTCGCATGCTCCGGGCAAGCGGATAGGGATTCTCGTTTGCATCCAGCTTGATTCGTGCCGGCACGTCCTCGATAGCATAGGCCTGCTGGCCCGCCACTTCTGCCCGGACAAGGGACTCAAATGGGTTCATCGTTTTCTCCTGCCGTCGGGAATCCGGGATGGACCCCGCTTGCGTGCTTCTCACGACCGATCCTCTCGGCCAGGGCTCGCTCCCTCTCCGTCAGGCCCGCCGCCGCAGGCCGAATCCCCCACTCCCCGCGAAATGCCTCCTCCAGGGAACGGCTCAACCGGAGAGGGGTTTCCCCGTCGACGGGTTGAAAGTCGCGAAGGCAGGTTACGGATGCCGCGAGCATCCTCACCCGTTCCTGCTCCTGCCCCGTCCCGCGGAGGACCTCTATAGAGCGAAGGGCGTCGAAATCGATCAGAATGGAGCCGTGTTGAAGAAAAGCACCCTTCGACCGGGCCTGGGCGCTTCCGCATATCTTGCGGGCACTCACGAGCAATTCGTACCGGGACGGCTTCGCAAAACAGGATGCGGCCAGGAGTTCCCCGCCGGTGGGCCGGCCGTCTTCGGCATAATCCACCGGAATCCCCCAGTCCCGAAGCGCCCTGGACAGGCACCGGCTGATGGCGAGATAGGTGGGCAGAATCCCGGGCTGAAAGAACGGCTCTTCCTGGCGCGCGATCACGGCATAGGTCAGGTCACTGCCATGCAGAACCGCTTTCCCGCCGGTGGGGCGCCGGACGACGTCCACGCCGAGGCGTCGGCAGGCATCCAGGTCGACCTCCCCCCGAAGATCCTGGAAATAACCGATGGAGACGGACGGGCGACTCCACCCGTAAAAACGGATGGTCGGCGGTGACCGCCGATCCTGCACTTCCCGGAAAACGGCCTCGTCGATGGCCATGTTCTCAAAGGCGGAACAGACCTGGTATGGCAGGATCCTCCAAGAAGCCACGGGGAATTCAGTCCACCTCCCCCTCATCCAGGATGAAATCCTGATAACCCCTCGCGTCCAGGAGATCGTCCAGCTCGTCGAGATCCTTCATGGCCACGACGATCATCCAACCCGTGTCGTGGGCGTCGCTGTTGATGATCCCGATGTCGTCAGCCAGATCCTCGTTGACGTGAACGACCTCGCCGGTCACGGGTGCGATCAGCTCCACCACGCCCTTGACCGCCTCGACGTTTCCAAAAGGCTCGTCCCGCTCCACCTCGTCCTCGACATCCGGCAACTCGATGGCGTGAACTTCTCCAAGTCTCTCCTGCGCATAATCGGTGATCCCGATGGTAGCCATGTCGCCCTCGACGCGAACCCAGAGGTGTTCCCGGCTGTAGTAGAGATCATCAGGAAATGCTTTCATAACGTGGCCCCTGCAGAATGTATTTTCCTGTCCTCGACAGGATGCTTTCGTCCAAAACGGCCGTCTCCCGGACAGGCCGTCTCATCCGAGGACCGTCCACTCCTTGGGCACCCCGGAGAGGGTCTCCACCCCTCCGGACCGGACCAGGACCAAGTCCTCGATGCGCATGCCCCATTTCCCGGGGAAGTAGACACCCGGTTCCACGGTAACCGCCATCCCCTCCTGCAGCACTTCGTCGGATCGTGACGTCAGCCGGGGCGCCTCGTGGACATCCAGACCAACTCCATGGCCCGTTCCGTGGGAGAAATTCGGCCCCCAGCCCGCCCGCTCGATCCGCTCCCGCGCCTTGCCGTCCACCTCCCGGCATGCCACGCCCGGCCGGACGGAGTCCTTTGCCTCCCGAAGGGCTTCCTGAAGGACGGTGTACGCGTGTTGCTTCTCGCGGTCGGCGGGCCCCAGGACCACCGTCACGGTCTCATCGGAACAATAGCCTCCGACCACGGCACCAAAGTCGAGGATCAGCACGTCTCCCCTTTGCATGCGACGGGGTCCCGGGGATGCGTGGGGAAGGGCCGAGTTTTCCCCGGAGGCAACGATCGTCGGGAACGAAACGCCCTCCGCGCCGTTCTTCCGCAGGGTGTGTTCCAACTCCGCGGCGAGATCCCGCTCCGCCACCCCCGGCTTGATCAGGGGGAAGAGCGACAGGACGGATTTCGAGGCAATGGCGGCGGCCTCGCGCATCAAGGCAACCTCCGACTCCTCCTTGATCGCCCGGAGGAGCCGAACCTCATCCAGGAGGGGCACGAGGGTCTTCCCGTCAAGGCGTCGCGTCAGGGACAGGTAGAGGTCCACGGAGAGGGAGGGCGCCTCGAACCCGAAGGGAAGCCCCTCTGCACCTGACAGGGCCTCTGCAAGCCCCGCCACCTTGTCTTCATAAAGCCGGACTTCCGCCCCTTCCGCCTGACTGGCCGCCTGCGTCCGGTACCGGCCGTCCACCAGGAGCACCGTTCGATCCGCCAGCAGAAGCAGGGCACCGTCGCTTCCGGAAAAACCCGTCAGGTAACGGATGTTCTTGAGGTCGAAAAAAAGGATCCCGCCCAGTCCCTGGGACGCGAGAAGGGATCTCGCCCTGGATTGCCGACTGCGACAGGAATCGCGGTTATGTCCCATGGGTTTTCAGCCTGTCGACGTTTTGCAGCCAGCGGGCGAGTTCCCCCGCCAACCGGTTCCGGCGAGAGGAGAAGATCCGGGCCTCTCCGCCGGGCAGGACCGCGAGTCTTCCCCGGGCCTCCTCGTGATGCGGATCCCTTTTCAAGATCTCTTCGAGAACGCCCCGGGCCATGTCAACATGTCCCTGCCGGACGAAAAGATCCGCCAGTGTGACGGTCCGGAACTGGCTGTCCACCTCTTCGACACGATCGTAACAACCGTCCGGACCGGATGGCCCATCGCTTTCCCCGTCTCCGGGGGAATCCATCCTGAAGGAGTTCCCCTCCGCATCAGAACCTTCCGGATTCAGGCGGAGATACTTCCGGTAGAAGAGGGCCGCCTCGTCCGGTCGGCCGTTTCTGGCAAAGGAATCGCCCGCATCGCGATAGACCCTGGCGGCGGATTGAATCGTGTTTTCCAGTTCATCGATCAACGGAACGGCGAATTCCAGGTCGTCCATGCCCAAGAGGGCCCGGCAGAGGAAAATCTTGCCTTCCAGATCGGAGGGAAAGCGAACCAGCCGTTCTTCCGCCAGCCGCCGGACGCTTTCGAACTGCCCCTGCTCCAGCAGTTGTTCCGCCCGCGCCGGGAAAGGGGATCCTTCTTGAACAGCGCCTGAGCCCATGAGACAATGTACCCGATATGTTTATGCTTTTTGCCATACCACGCGGCCGGGTGAACGCTAACATAGCCCCCCGGGGGTGTCAAGGAGGAAATCCGCACGCGATCCGGAAGGATTCGCGCTCCTGTCTTCGGATCGGGGAACCAGCCCGGTGAAAATGACGAATCGATGGTGAAAACCCCCGATCGCCGCCGGTTCAAACGGAACAGGCCGTCCTTGGGGAAAGCATGTCGTATGCACATACGTGTGTCATTAATTCGCCAACTTCAGAGAGGTCCGGGCACACCTTCTTTCCGTGGTCCGACAATTGCAAGTTCAAACACATGCCTGCCGAGGCAAACTGCTCGAAAGGGCAGGACGCAAAGCCAGCGGCCTACGTCCCGAAAGGAGATATGGCGGCAGGGTTGCCGGGCGCCAACGGTCATGGGAGACCCTCTGACATCAGAAGAGCATCCCCATCCCCTGGCTTTTCGGAACCCCCGCCCGACCTGCCCTCACACATCTGGCATGATGCGACTGCGGACGCTAGTCCTTGGATCCGCTTCTTGATTTTGACGATTGGATGTGAGACTATTTTTCGCGTAACGTTGACAATCCCTCCACCTGGAGACCAAGGAGTGCACGAATGACCCGTATGGTTCCAAAACGGCACTGCACGAAGGCGGCCCTGTTCGTCCTGGCGGGAGTGCTCCTTCTTTCACCGGTCCCGGCAATCGGGCAGGGTGGTCCGGCGGGGAAGGATCCCTGTTCGTCCCTGAGCGAATCGGAACTCCACGGCATTTTCGACAAGCTCGCCCCCGGGGGAGTCCCGATCCTGTCCCATCGCAAAAGCCCCCTCGACGGCCTCTGCGAGATCGCCATCGGGAGCGCCATGAATCCGCAGATCGTCTACCTGGACTACGGGAGGAAATTCATCATCGCCGGATCGCTCTTCGACTCCCGGACCATGCTGAACCTGAGTGTCGCGGCGCGGCAGGAGATTCAGGACCGGTTCCGGATCGACGTTTCCAAGATCCCGCTGGACAACGCCCTTCTCCTGGGCGAGGCCAAGGCGGAGAAGAAAGTCATCGTTTTCACGGACCCGAATTGCCCGTTCTGCGCCGCGCTTCACGGAACCCTTCACCAGGTGGTCGCCAAGCGCAAGGATGTCGCGTTCCAGATCAAGCTCCTGCCGCTGCCCATGTACAAGGATTCCTACTGGAAGGTGAGGAGCATCGTCTGCAACCGCTCCTTGAAGATGCTGGAAGACGCGTTTGAGAAAAAGGAAATCCCGCGGACGGAGTGCCAGACCGACGAGCCGGACAAGAACCTCCAGCTGGCCCAGTCCCTGGAGATCTCCGCGACCCCGACCATGATCTTCCCGGACGGTTCGGTCCTCGTCGGAGCCCCGTCGGAAGAAGATCTCGCCAAGCGACTGAATGCGCTGAAATGAAAACGACGCATCGAGAAAACGCTGCCGAATGCAGGGGACGGCCGCCCGGGACCAGGCCCAGGTCCCGGGGAATGAACGGGTTCAGCCTCGCGGAACTCCTGATCGTCATCGCCATCATCGGCATCCTCGCAACCGTTACCGTGTTTGCCTGGCAGCGCTTCATGTCGAACACCAACCTCCGCACCGCCGCCCGGGACATCGCCTCGGAATTCTCCCTGGCGAAGGAAAACGCCATGAAGGAAAGCCGCAATTACACGATCACGTTCAACGTCAACGCCAACACCTTCACCATGGCCCCGACGGGAACGACCAAGAACCTGACCGTGTACGGAACCGACATCCGCCTCGTGTCGGCATCTTTCGGATTCGGAGGGACCGTCATCACCTTTCAGCCCCGCGGCATCGCCTCGGCGGGCAATGTGCAGCTGACGAACGGACGGGGGTCGACGGCCAGCGTGGTCGTCAACATCACGGGGAAGAACCATGTTGATTTCACCATGCAATAGGAAAGGACTCGGCCTGCCGGAGGTCATCATCGCCATCTTCCTGACGACGATCGGCGTCCTGGCGATCATGTCCCTGCAGCCCTCCGCGTGGCGGACGGCGGCGCGGTCGGACTTTCTGGGCCGGGGGGCGGAAATCCTCTACAAGGAACTGGACGACTGGGAAAACACCATCATGAACCCGTGCAACGCCGTAACCGTCGGCACGATGCCCCCCCGTTCCATCCGCACCAGCGGCATGGCCGCCGACGTCCCCGGCGACGCCACCTACACGGTGAACACGACGGTGACCAGCATCGGAGCGAACGTCTGGCGGGTCACCGTGCGCATCACCTGGCCCACGAACGCCACGGGGATTTCGGAATCCCTGGTGGTCACCCGGCAGGAACGGTTCCGGTTTCCGGAGGGGTGTTCCAGCGTATGAAAAACGACAGGGGATTCACACTCATCGAGCTGCTCGTGACCATGGCCATCGCCGTGATGCTCATGCTGGCCATCTACGGGGCCATCAACATGGCCCAGCGCTCCACCCAGGGGATCGAGCGGAAGGTGACGGCCCAGCAGGATGCCCGGTCCGCCCTGGAGTTGATGGCCATGGAAATCCGCATGGCCTCCTACAACCCGAACTTCGTGACCGGCATCTGGGTCGACCCGGGCACCTGCACCAGCACGAGCGGAAACCAGGCCTACCAGGGGATCCAGGTCGCCACGCCAAACGCGATCACCCTGCAGATGGACATCAACGAGAATTCCGTGATCGTGAGCAACGCGAACGAAATCATCAGTTATGTCTATGACCCGGTGAACCAGTACATCACCCGGACGACCAACTGCGGAATGGTTCAGCCATTCCTCGGGGAAACCATCGCCGGCGGGCGGCCCCGCACGGTCCGGGTCATCAACGACATCAACGGGAACAACAGCTATGACGCCGGCACGGACGTCCCCGTCTTCCGGTATTACGATGGAAACGGCGTCGAACTGACCAACCTGCCGGCCCAGATCCCGAACATCCGGCGCGTGGAGATCACCCTGGCGGCGGAATCGGAGCACATCGACCCCACGACGAACCAGAGAAGACGCCTGGTCTACTCAACGAGCGTCACCCTGAGGAACCATGTGGCGAACTAGACTGGCAAAAGAGGAACGGCTCCCGTCGGAGCGCGGGTTTGCCCTGGTGGCGGCTATCATGGCCTGCCTGATTCTCCTGGCGGTGGGGATGCTCGTCATCTACCTGTCCACCGGGGACCTCCGGGTCAGCACGCGGGTCGTGGGCGACAAGAAGGCCCTCTCGGCAGCCGAATCCGGGATCCACCGGCTCATGAACACCTTTGACCCGGAAAACCTCTCGGCCACGACGCCCAACACCCAGGTGGACCCGAGCAACGACCCCAACTCCCTGTATTCCATCGGCGCCGCCGTCGCGCCCACGACGGGACCGGCCACGATCCCCATGGCGGGCTTCGCCATCGGCGGCGGCCAGCAGTGGGGTCAAGCCCGCTTCAACGTGGACGTGACGGGGACGAACACCACCTACAACTCGACGGTCACCATCGGGCTGGGCCTCGGCTTCGGCCCCGTGGAGATCAGCCTGATGCACCGCTGAGACCCGAAGGAGGAACGCATGAAGCGGCCGGCCTTATTCCTCTGGATCCTGTTGCTCATCTGGATCCTGCCCCCGACAGTCCTCGCCCAGGAAGACGAACCGGACGAGACGGCCCTGTTCACCTCCCTGGCCCCCGACGCCCTGATCGTCCTGGACCTCTCGGGGAGCATGAACTGGGCGCCCGCGGGGGAGATCATGTACGCCGCATCCTGCTCCTCCGACGGGCCCTTCTACAATGATCCCGCCGCGGGCCGCGTCGCCTGCTCCATCAGCACCAGCAATGTCCCGAAATACGGCACGGCGAACTGCGACGGGGCCTTCTACAAGTCCTGGCAGACGGGCTACACCACCAATTGCTCCCGCATCGCCATCGCCAAGCGGGGTCTCTTCGAGATCCTCGACGACAACAACGACGGGACGGTCAACGTACAGGACGAGAACAGCCTCGGGGTCCGCATCGGCTACATGAGATACTACGACTGCGGCACCGACGAAAGCGGCAGCTACTCCAGCGGCTGCAACAAGCTCATGAAGGCCATCGGGACGAAGTACAGCTCCATCTACTGCGGGAGCAACACGAGCTGCACCTCCGGCAGCGCCGGGTCCAGCACCAACGTCGCCGGCGCCTCCGCAACCGGCGGCACGCCCGCCGCCGGGGCCCTGGCGGAGGCGAAGCTCTACCTGGACGCCCACAAGGCGGCGGACAACGCGGCCCTGTGCCGCCAGAAGTTCGCCATCCTCGTCACCGACGGGGCCGACACCTACGCCTGTAGCGGCAACGGCAGCGAAGACCAGGACAACCAGTACAAGCGCCGGCGGGCCCTCGTGGAGAAGAGCCGGGCCCTCGCCGCGGCGGGGTACCGCACCTTCATCATCGGTTTCGGGGCCGCCATGCCCCACTTCCTCAAGAACACGCTGAACTGGGCCGCCTATCTCGGCGGCACGGACAATCCGCTGGCCAGCAACTCCGGGGACCCGGCGGCCTACACCGAGGTGGCGGCCCCTTGCACGACGGTTCAGGTGACCGCCGCCGGCCAGTGCCTGGCGACCGCCGACTACAACGCCGCCAAGATGCTCTGCGGCCACAACATCGGCGGCGACGGCGCCCACTACTACGTGCCGAACGACCCGGGGGAATTGTCCCTCTCCGGCTACGCCTTCCTCGCCTCCAATGCGGCCGATCTTTCGGCGGCCCTGAAGGCGGCCTTCACCATCGTCCGGGAGGCCACCTACTCCTTCTCCCAGGCCTCGGTCCAGTCCACCCGGACCCAGGACGAGAACTTCATCTACGAAGGCTCCTTTCAGCCGGTCCTGAACGACCCCTTCTGGCTGGGAAACCTGAAGAAATACAACATCAACGAGGACGGCTCCGTGGGCAGCGTGGTCTGGAACGCCGGGACGAAGCTGCAGGCCCGGGGGGCCGACACCCGGACCATGTACACCCAGACCGGGGGGGCGCTGGCCTCCTTCTCGACAGGTCTTGTCCGCGGTTACTTCAGCGCCTCGTCGGACGCCGAGCGGAACAGCATCGTCGGTTACATCCGCGGGGAGTCGGCCTACAACCCGGACAACTGGAAACTCGGGGACGTCTTCCGGTCCAACCCCATCACCATCAGCACGCCCTCCGTCTATTTCAGCGACACCCGGGACGCCAACGCCGCCTTCACCACGTACCGATCCAGCAACCAGCGGACATCGGCCATCGGCAACCGGGTGATCCTGGCGGGGGCCAACGACGGCCAGATGCACGCCTTCAAGACCAGCGACGGGGAAGAGGCCTGGAGTTTCATCCCCCCGAACTTCCTGCCGCGGCTCAAAAACATCGCCCACACGACCCATCCGACCCTCCTGGCCCACGCATATTACCTGGACGGCCAGATAACCGTCTCGGAGTACTGGAGCGGGACGGGGTCCGGGACCAGCAAGTCCGCCTCCGAATGGAAGACGATCCTCGTGTTCGGGGAAGGGAGGGGCGGCAGCTCGACCCTCTGGAGCGCTTCCTCCTCCTGCGCGAGCACCAGCGGCCTCAGCGGTTTCAACTCCATGTACCACGCTACGAATTACCCCTACTACTGCGGTTTCTGGGCCCTGGACGTGACCAGCCCCCTCAGCCCGACCTACAAGTGGCGCCTGGCGCCCACCGCGACGACGGCCCCCTACCTGGGGGACCCCTGGAGCCGGATGCAGGTCGGCCGCGTTCTCATCAACGGGAACGAGAAGTGGGTGGGATTCATCGGGGCAGGCTACAACGGGGCTGACTGCAAGGGCGGCGGCACCTGCGACACCCGCGGTAAGGGCTTCCTCGTGGTGAACCTGGCCGATGGCACCATCCTCTGGAGCTACACCTACGCCGACAACACGGACATGAGCTTCAGCCTCCCGGCCCCGCCGGCGGTGGTCGACACGGACAACGACAACCTGATCGACACCGCGTACATCGGCGATCTGGGCGGCAACATCTGGCGATTCAAGATGTGCTCCGCCGCCGATCTGGCGAGCAATCCCAGCTGCGGCACCTCCAACTGGTCCGGGGGGTTCCTCTTCGGCGCCTCCAGCGGCGTCATCCGGCCCATCTTCACGAGTCCCGCCATCGCCAAGGACAAGCAGAACAACCTCTGGATCTACTGGGGGACCGGCGACCGGGCCGATCCCACGGCGTCCAACGCCCAGGAGAAGTTCTTCGGCCTGAAGGACAACGACCGGACCACGAGCTACGGCATCAACGACTTGGACAACATCACGACGGGGACCTACGACCCCTACTCGACCAAGCAGGGCTGGTACATCAACCTGGCCGGCATGGGCGAGAAGATCCTGGCGGACCCGACGGTCTACGGGGGCATCGTTTACTTCACCAGCTACACGCCCCCCATCGGGAACGACATCTGCTCCCAGGCGGGGACGGCCAAGCTCTGGGGCGTGAACTACACGACCGGGGGAGCCGGGATCACGACGGGCTCGGGCTCGACGCGAAGCGTCGTCCTCGGTGTCGGCATCCCCTCGGCTCCGGTCATCTCCCTGAAGCCGGGCAGCCAGCCCGTGCCGGACCTCTATGTCACCGTGAGCGGCGGCGCCGGCATGGGGGCCAGCACGATGCGGGCGGACATCAACCCCGTGTCACCGTCCAACCGCACGAACATCCTCTACTGGAGAGACCGCCGCCTGCAGTAAGAACGTGCATGATTCCATACCCGCCCTCAAGAGAAAGCCCCTCCCGGCAGACGCCGGGAGGGGCTTTTCGCGCGATGGATGATCTTCGCCTTTTCGCTTTTCGCCTTTTCTCTTTCCTGTCTCTCTTATCCCGCTGAGGGAACCTCCGGCCCGGACGATGCGGCGTCGCTCACCTT
>JBFYXW010000115.1:0-6714 GCA_041310335.1 Syntrophaceae bacterium
GCCCTCCACAAATGGATGGAGGGTGCGGAAGAAATGCAAGGCCGTTGTCCGTATCATCGATACGCGCGACGGTCTTTTTTTGTGTCCCGAAAGGAGGAATTGCCATGCAGCGCCCACCGGCTACACCCTTCTGCGCCAGGGGAGGAAGGGAGCAAGCTGGCGTACCTGACGGCGCCGGTCAAGCGGGTCGGCAAGCGCGGCAGGGTCAGCGGCGTGGTATGCCAGCGGTAAATCTGACCCATATTAACCCGCTGCCAGGTCGGCTTCCCATCCGCCGGACAGGGAGCTTACTGCAGCCAACCGTAGCATCTTATGGAGGATTGTGAATGGCTCTGGTAAATCTGACCATCGATGACAAGCCGGTCCAGGTCGAGACCGGCACGACGATACTCAATGCGGCCAGAACAATCGGCATCCGGATCCCGACATTGTGCGCCTGGACGGAGATCAACCATACCCCGGGCGCCTGCCGGGTGTGCCTGGCTGAGGTCAAGGGCCAGCGCAGCCTGATCGCCGCTTGCGTTTTTCCGGTCAGCGATGGAATGGTCGTCAGGACCAACACGGAGCGGGTGCGCCTGGCCCGGAAGATGGTGGTGGAGCTGCTGCTGGCCAACCATCCCACGGAGTGCAACTACTGCGTCCGCATCGGCAACTGCGAGCTGCAGAAGGTCGCCGAGGCCGTGGGCCTCAAGCGCGTCCGCTTCGACATCCCGGAGTTTCCGCAGGAGGGGATGGTCGACCGGACGAGTCCGTCGATCATCCGCGACGGCCGCAAGTGCATCCACTGCCACCGCTGCATCACCGTCTGCGAACAGATCCAGACGGTCAGCGTCCTGACCCCCTCTTACCGGGGCAGCAAGGTCCGGGTCGTCCCCTCCTTCGACCTGCCGCTGATCGAATCGAACTGCATCGCCTGCGGCCAGTGCATCATGGCCTGCCCCGTTGCCGCCCTCTGCGAGAAGGACGAGGTCGACGAGGTCTGGAAAGTCCTGCAGGATCCCGCGAAGCATGTCGTCGTTCAGGAGGCCCCGTCGATCCGGGCCGCCCTCGGCGAGGAGTTCGGTCTACCGCCCGGAACCCTCGTGACCGGCAAGATGATCTCTGCTTTGCGCCAGCTCGGCTTCGCCAAGGTGTTCGACACGAACTTCGCGGCGGACCTGACAATCATCGAGGAGGGCAACGAGCTGCTCAAGCGGGTGAAGGAGGGGGGAAGGCTCCCGATGATCACCTCCTGCAGCCCCGGCTGGATCAAGTTCTGCGAACACTTCTATCCGGACCTGCTGGAAAACCTGTCCACCTGCAAATCGCCTCAGCAGATGTTCGGCGCCCTGGCCAAGACCTACTACGCCCAGACGGCGGGGATCGACCCCAAGGACATCGTCGTGGTCTCGATCATGCCCTGCACGGCCAAGAAGTTTGAGTCCGCGCGTCCGGAGATGAATTCGAGCGGCTTCCGGGATGTGGATATCGTCCTGACCACCCGTGAACTGGCCCGGATGATCAAGGAGGCGGGGATCGACTTTTTGAACCTTCCGGAGGGCGATTACGACGCCCCCATGGGCGAGTACTCCGGCGCCGCTACCATCTTCGGAACCACGGGCGGCGTCATGGAGGCGGCCCTGAGGACCGTCTTTGCCGTGGTCACCGGCGAGAACCTGCCCAGTCTGGACATCACCCCCGTACGCGGCCTGGAAGGCGTCAAGGAGGCCTCGCTCAAGGTCGGAGCCCTGGGAGACGTGAAGGTGGCCGTGGCCCACGGCCTGGGGAACGCCCGCAAGTTGATGGACCGGATTCGCGACGGCAAGGCGGATTACGCCTTCATCGAGATCATGTGCTGCCCCGGTGGCTGCATCGCCGGCGGCGGATCTCCGATTCCGACGGACAACGGGATCCGAACGCTCCGAGCCGGTGCGCTCTACAAGGACGACAGCCAGGTGCAGACCAAACGGCTGTCCCATGAGAACCCATCCATCACGAAGATCTACGAGACCTTCCTGAAGGAACCGCTTGGGCACAAATCCCATGAACTGCTCCACACGCACTACCGGAAACGCGGCGAGGACGTGCCACACAAGGGATAGGGCTTCCTGAAGGCATGGATGGCAAGAAAGTCTGAGAGGAAGGTCCTCTTTTCGGGGCTCACCTCAAGGGAGGGGCAAGGCTTCACGCATCCGCGTGCGAAGAGGTTTGACCTCCCCAAGGGCAAACCTCTTTTTTTATGGTCGGGAAGGATGCAAGCGCCATGGATGACCTCGTCGCGAAGGTCCTCTCCCCCCGACAATTGTCCTCATTGGGATACCGAAACCATGAATACGACCCCTAAAGGCAACCGCCTGCACATCGCGCTCTTCGGCCGGACGAATGTCGGCAAGTCGAGCCTCCTCAACTACCTCCTCGGCCAGGAGATCGCCATCACCTCCCCTGTGGCAGGGACGACCACCGACGTCGTGGAGAAGGCCGCGGAGCTGCTTCCCCTGGGGCCGGTCCTCTTCCTCGACACGGCCGGCCTCGACGACACCTCGGAGCTGGCCGAATCCCGCCTGAAGAAAACGGCCGGCATCTTCGACCGCGCCGACGGCATCCTCCTGGTCACCGAGCCGGAGGCCTGGACCCCCTACGAAGCGGAAGTCCTGGCGCAGGCCCGGGAGCGGAAGATCCCCGTCCTGATCGTGGTCAACAAGACGGACCTGGCGCGCCCCTCCCCGGCCTTCCTGCAGCGGATGAAGTCCGCCTCCGGGCAGGTTCTCGCCCTTTCCTGCCTGGATCCGGCGGGCCGGGAAAAGGCGCTTTCGGCCCTGACGCACCACCTCCTCGAGATGACCCCCGAAGAGGCGATCGCCGCGCCGCCGCTGATAGCCGATCTGGTGCCCGCCGGGGGGCTCGCCGTCCTGGTCGTCCCCATCGACCTGCAGGCCCCCAAGGGGCGCCTTATCCTACCCCAGGTGCAGACGATCCGGGATGCCCTGGATCACGACGCCGCCGCCCTGATCGTCAAGGAGCGGGAACTGGCAGCGATGCTTTCCCTTCTCAACCGCAGGCCCGACGTGGCGATCTGCGATTCCCAGGCGATCCTCAATGTCTCGGCCGACGTCCCCAAAGAGGTCCCCTGTACGACCTTCTCCATCCTCTTTGCCCGGCAGAAGGGGGATCTGGCCGCGTCCGCGGCCGGCGCCGCCGTGATCGAGCAGCTTCAGCCAGGGGACCGGGTCCTCATCGCCGAGTGCTGCTCCCACCATCCCCTCCAGGACGATATCGGCCGGGTCAAGATCCCCCGCTGGCTGCGCCAGTACATCGGTGGCGATCTCGATATCTCCCTGTCGGCGGGCCGGGACTACCCGGAGGATCTGGAGCGGTTCCGCCTGATCATCCACTGCGGCGGCTGCATGCTGACCCGCCGGGAGATGCTCTCCCGGCTCCGCAAGGCCGCTGCGGCCGGTGTCCCGGTCACCAACTACGGCCTGGCGATTTCGGTCACCCAAGGGGTGATCCGACGGGTACTCTCCCCCTTCCCTGCGGCCCTTCTTGCCTTTGAACGGACTGCGGCCGCCAGTAAAAAACAGGGATGAAGGATAGAACGATGGACAAACGGATCGGCACCGTCACCATCATCATCACCAACCGCACCGCCCAGGCGGCGCAGGTCAATGCGATCCTGGGGGAATACGGCGAGGCGATCATCGGCCGCATGGGATTGCCCTACCCCCCCAAGGGGCTCCACATCATCGCCCTCATCGTCCACGCCTCGAACGACGAGATCGGGGCCCTGACGGGAAAACTGGGGGCTCTGGCCGGCGTCCAGGTCAGATCGGCGTTGACCAGGGTGTAGACGGGGAAGAAAACACAGGAACGGCGGGCGGGGGCCGCGGCGCGCCACGGAATCCCGGGCCGCGAGGAGAGGCCGCCTGCCTGGAAAGGAAATGGGATGAACGCACGCAAAGATTTTATCGATGACGGGAAGATTGAGACCCTGTTGAGTCAGGCGGCCCGCCCTGAACGGGCGGAAATCGAGGCGATCGTCGTCAAGGCCAAGGAGCTCAAGGGGCTCGACCTCGCGGAGACGGCCGCCCTGCTGCAGACCGAGGACCCGGGGCTGGTCGCCCTGATCCGCCAAACGGCCCGCGAGATCAAGGAGGCGATCTACGGCAATCGGCTTGTCCTCTTCGCCCCCCTTTATATCGCCAACTACTGCGCCAACGACTGCCTCTACTGCGGTTTTCGACAGAGCAACCGGGAGCTGAACCGGGTCTCCCTGACGATGGAACAGATTGCCGGCGAGGTGACCATCCTGGAACGAGAGGGGCACAAACGGCTCCTGATGCTCTGCGGAGAGCATCCCCACCGCTCGAGCCTCGACTACTTCTGCGAGGCCATCGCGACGGCCTACGGTGTCAAGACCGAGCAGGGCGGGGAAATCCGCCGGATCAACGTCGAGATCGCGCCTCTGACGGTCCCCGAGTTCCAGCGGCTCAAGAAGACCGGGATCGGCACCTATGTTCTTTTCCAGGAAACCTATCACCACGCCACCTACCGGCAGATGCACCCCCGCGGGCCCAAGGCGGACTTTGCCTGGCGCGTGACGGCCATGCACCGGGCCCAGGAGGGGGGGATCAGCGACGTGGGGATCGGGGCCCTTTTCGGACTCCACGACTACCGCAACGAGGTCCTGGGGCTCCTGGCCCACGCCAAGCAGTTGGAGAAGGACTGCGGCGTGGGTCCGCACACGATCTCGATCCCGCGCCTGCAGCCGGCCCTGAACGCCCCGGCCGCCATCAGTCCCCCCTGCCCGGTCAGCGACGAGCAGTTCAAGACCCTGGTTGCCGTCTTGAGGCTTGCGGTCCCCTACACGGGAATGATCCTGACGACCCGCGAGACGCCGGAGCTGCGCAACGAGGTCTTCAACCTCGGCGTCTCCCAGATCAGCGCCGGCTCCCGCACCGACCCGGGCGGCTACGAGAAGGGGTCCAGCGAGCGGTTCCGGGCGGCCCAGTTCAATCTGGGCGATACGCGGACCCTCGACGAGGTGATCCACGACATCACCCTGATGGGTCACATCCCCAGCTTCTGTACGGCCTGCTACCGCCTGGGCCGCGTGGGCAAGGACTTCATGGACTTGGCCAAGCCGGGGCTGATCCAGCAATTCTGCCGGACCAACGCGATCCTGACCTACAAGGAGTACCTCCTCGACTATGCCTCACCGGAGACCCGCGCCGAGGGGGAGGCCCTGCTCGAGCGGCTCGTCGCCGAGACCAGAGGCGCCGGGACGGAAAAGACCGTCACCGGTCGCCTCGCCAAGATCGAGGCAGGCCAGAGGGACCTCTATGTCTGATTGGAACGCCACCGCCTGCCGCTCCCTGTCCCTGACACCGACCCGCGAGGCGATCTTGGCCCTCCTTGCCCTTTCGGAGGCCGAGGCCAAAGCGACCCTCTTTCCGGCCGCCGACGCCTGTCGGAGGGCCAGGGTCGGCGATGCGGTCTTCCTGCGGGGGATCATCGAATTTTCGAATCACTGCGGCCAGGACTGCCTCTACTGCGGCCTGCGGCGGTCGAACCGGGGGCTCGGCAGCTACCGGATGGCCGCAGAGGAAATCCTGGAGGCGGCCAGGCGGATCAAGGCCGAAGGCATCGGCACGGTGGTCCTCCAGTCCGGCGAGGACGACTTCTACACCACCGAGCACCTCTGCCGGATCGTGGAGGGGATCAAGACCGAGACGGGCTTGGCGATCACCCTCTCCGTGGGCGAACGACCCAGGGAGGCGTATTTGGCCTTTCGCGAGGCCGGGGCGGACCGCTATCTCCTCAAGTTCGAGACGACCGACCCGGACCTCTATGGCCGTCTCCGCCCAGGGCTGCGGCTGGCGGATCGCCTGCGCTGCCTGGATAACCTGCGCGATCTGGGCTACGAGGTGGGCACGGGCAACATGGTCGGCCTACCCGGCCAGTCTCTGGAGACCCTGGCCGAAGACCTGTGGATGCTCCGTGAACGAGATGCCGACATGCTGGGAATAGGCCCCTTTATCCCCCATCCGCATACTCCCCTCGCCGGTGAACCGCCAGGCGATCTGTTCCTGACCCTCAAGGCGCTGGCCGTCGCTCGCCTCCTGACGCGGAACACGAATATCCCGGCCACTACGGCACTCGACACGCTCGGTCCCGGGATGCGGGCCAGGGCGCTTCGCGCCGGCGCCAACGTCGTGATGCCGGACTATACACCCTTATCGTACCGCCGGCTGTACGAAATCTATCCGGGCCGCAACCGGGAGCTCGCTGTAGACGATTTCCTTCAACAGCTCACCGAGGAGCTCTCCGGAATCGGACGCCACATCGGGACAGGCAGAGGGTCACGAGAACGATGACTCCGTCCAAGGACCGTTGATTCTCCGGACCAGGGGAGTCACTCTCCTGGCGTCATGATATGAACTGCAACCTGCTTCTTTAAATGGATGCCTTTTGCACCATGAAGCCTTGACGGTCGGATTTTCTTGACAAGGGGGAAGGATTGTAATATGAGAACGTACCAATCGGTCCGAGGAAGACGCTGGGGCGCACTCCGAGGAAGGGTTGGGGTCCAGAGATCAGCCTGAAGGTTTGAACGGGCCCTCCACAAATGGATGGAGGGTGCGGAAGAAATGCAAGGCCGTTGTCCGTATCATCGATACGCGCGACGGTCTTTTTTTGTGTCCCGAAAGGAGGAATTGCCATGCAGCGCCCACCGGC
>JBFYXW010000116.1:0-3203 GCA_041310335.1 Syntrophaceae bacterium
CCGGAGAGGATGGTGTAGGTCCCGAACTGCTTGTTGATCCCCTCGAGGCGCGCGGCCAGGTTCACCGAATCGCCCAGCATCGTGTAGTCGAAGCGGGTGTGGGAACCGAGGTTCCCGACCACGGCCGGTCCGCTGTTGATCCCGATCCGCATCCGGAGGTCCCTGCCGATCCGCTCCCGGAGGGAAGGCCTCATCTCGGCCAGTTTTGCCTGGCAGCGCAGCGCCGCGTTCAGGCAGCGCCGGGCATGGTCGGGTTGCGGCAGGGGGGCGTTCCAGAAGGCGATGATCGCATCCCCTTCGTACTTGTCCACGGTTCCCCCCTCCCCCTGGATGATGTCCGTCATCGCCGTGAGGTACTCGTTGAGGAGGGCCGTCAGCGCCTCCGGCTCCAGCCCTTCGGAGATGCTGGTGAAACCCTCCAGGTCCGAGAAGAAGATGGACAGCTCCCTCCTCTCGCCTCCCAGCTTCAGCCGCTCCGGGTTCCGGATGAGTTCTTCGATGACCGCGGGGCTCAGGTACTGTTTGAATGCATTTTTGATGAAGAGTTTCTGCCGCCCCTCCGTGGAGTAGTAGATCACCCCGGCGGAAAACAGGGTGACGGCAATGCCGGTCTCCTGGACGACGAGGGGTAGCCAGAGCCCCCGTTCATAGGCGGCCAGGCAGAGCGCGGCCGGGGCAACGATCGAGGCCGCATAGACCCCGAAGCTCTTCAGGATTCCCGTGACGCGGGCGGTGGCCATCCCGGCCAGAAGCGAGAGGAAAACCGCCAGCATCGCCAGGGCCCAGCCGGGAACGGCCCGGATGAAGTCGCCGGAAAGAAGATTGTCCAGCAGGGTGGCGTGGATCTCGACCCCCGGATAGACGCCGGAGACGGGAGCGGGGCGCAGGTCGAACAGTCCGGGGGCGGACATGCCGAAAAGGACGATGCTGTCCCGGAAGACCCCCATCTCCCGGATCGTCGGCGGCTCCCCGTTGCGGATCCGCAGCTCGCTCTGGATGACCGAAGCGGCGCTGTACGCCCGGTGGGTCCCGGACGGCCCCCGGAAATTCAGGATCGCGCTTCCTTCGGCGTCGATGGGCACCTTCCGGTCCCCCGCCGAGAAGACGCCGGGGGTGATGGAGAGGGGGACATCCGGATGGACCGCCAGGAAAGTGCCGAAGCCCAGCGACGGGAGGATCTTTCCGTCGAAGACGCTGAAGAGCTTCGCCCGGCGATAGATTCCGTCCGGATCGGGATTGAGGTGGACGTTCGCCAGCACGGAGGATCCGGCAGCGATCTCGGGCACGGGGAAGGCGGCCCTCGGAAAGGCGATGCCCCTCGCGCCGGTCGCGGCGAGCCACGGTTCCAGGCCGACGACGCGGAATTTCGGTTCCGGAACGGCGCCGGGCCACCGCCGCTCGATCCCCGTCTCCCGGCCCACGAAAACCGACCCCACGAAGATCCCGGAATCGGCGACCGCCGCCCCGAGCGACCGGTCGTCCTCCACCCCGTACTTGGAGGGCTCCGTGAAGAGGACGTCGAAGGCCAGGGCCTTTACCCCGGCCCGCTTGCAGAAGGAGATCACGGCGCCGTAGATCTCCCGCGGCCAGGGCCAGGGCAGGCCGTTTTCCTTGCTTCCCCAGTCGAGGCTGTTCTGGTCGAGGAGGATGAGGTGGATTTTTTCCGTGGCCTTGCTTGGTTTCGCCAGAAGCCTCACCCGCCAGTCCCAGGTTTTCGCCTCCCAGGGATCGAGCCAGCCCGGCAGCCAGAGGGCAAGGGCAACCGTGGAGCCGATCAGGCCGGCCAGGAGCCCCAGCAGCAGTTTCTTGACCGCAGGCGGGATGGATCTCATGATCTTCTCATATTTTTCCGACGGCGCTCATGAAACGGGCCTGCCGAGCGTCCGGTGTCCGCACCGCCTTGAACTTCCCGCCCAGGCTCTGGCGAACCTCGCTGATCCGGTCATCCGGCGAGGGATGGGTCTTTGCAAAATCCTTCCCGCCGGATTTCAGGTTTTTCCGCATGGCCAGGAGCATCTCGACGAGCCCGTTCGGGTCATAACCCAGACGCCGGAGGATCTTCAGGGCGGCCTGGTCGGCCTCGTACTCGAAGGAGCGGGAGTAGCCGTTGTTGATCATCGTCGTGGTGATATCCAGGATAGAGCCGCCGAAGGCCTTCGAGAGCATCTCGGTCTCGTTCGGCATCAGCGCCCGGGCGGTCTCCGCGGCGATCGTGGTGACGGCGTCGGTGATCCGGGATTTCTTGATGGACTGGATCCCGTGCTTGAGCTGGATGTGGCCGATCTCATGGGCCAGCACCGCCGCGACGGCATCCTCGCTCCGGCAGCAGCGGAGAAGACCCCGGGTGATGAAGATGTGCCCGCCCGGCGTGGCGAAGGCGTTGATCTCGTCGGAGTTCAGGATGAGGAAGCGGTAGCCGCGGAAGATCTCCGGCATGTCCGAGGCCTGGGCCAGGGTCTGGCCGAGGAGGTTTAGATACTGGCTGGCCTGGGGTTGGTTGTAGGGCGGATACTGGCTCAGGATGACCGCCGCCACGGAGCGGCCGATATAGTACTCCTGCTCGGGCGTGAACTCCTCGATGCTGCGGGACATGGCTGCGGTGCTCGTTTTGATCGCCTTCGCATGGGAGGGGTCGATCATCCCGACGCTCTCGGCCTGGGTCGTCACCTTCTCCGCCGCCGTCAGCATCGCCTGGCAGGCGCACAAGGCAAGGACGGCCAGCAGGGGAAGGAAAAGATGCCCGATCATCCGTTTCATGGCGCCTCCCCCCTGGGCGGTGTGATCTGCCCCTGTTTGAGAAAGGCCAGCATCTGGGCCGGTTTGACCGCAAAGGTCTCCATCCGGTCCACCCAGGTGTAATCGAGGCTTTTGTTTTTGTTCCTGAATTCCGCCTCCACCCGCGGGTTGAACCCCTTGCCGGCCAGGGCCAGTTCGCCGCCGGTCGCCCCGGTCTGGACGCTGGCGGTTCCCGCCCGCAGGGCGATCCGCTTCGCGCTCACGGCGGACTCGTGCACCCACCCCTTGACCTTGCCGCCGCCGAGGGCGATCCTTTTCCAGGCCCCCTTGTCCTCGAGAAGCTCCACCCGATCCCCGTAGGCGAGGACCGCCGTGACGCTCCCCAGGAAGGAGGGGGTCGCCCGCAGCTGCCCCTCCCGGACCTGGACGCTGAGAAACTCCTGGGCTGCGAAGAGCAGGGGCAGAGC
>JBFYXW010000120.1:0-3827 GCA_041310335.1 Syntrophaceae bacterium
CTCCGGCGGCGGCTCGGTGCGGGCCGATCGGGGAAACCCCTCTGAACTCGGGGTGAAAGGGGACAAAGGGGTTGACTTGACCCGGCGGCGATGGTAGGGAAAATGTCCCTTTGGACCAATCCGAGCGGGATGGAAAAGACATGCTGGACATCAAGTACCTGAGACAGAACCTGGAGCACGTCCGGATCAAGATGCTGGAGCGGGGCCAGGAGATGGACATGGGCCGCTTCACGGCCCTGGACACCCGGCGGCGGGACATCCTCCAGGAGGTGGAGGTTCTCCGGAGCGAGCGGAACGTCGTCTCCAAGGAGATCGGGGAGAAGAAGAAGAAAAAGGAAGACGCCACGGAGATCATCGCCCGCATGGGCGAGGTGTCCACCCGCATCAAGGCCCTCGACGAGACGCTGAAGCAGACCGAGGAGGAGCTGAACGCCTTCCTGATGGTCATCCCCAACGTCCCCCACGCGTCGGTGGAGTACGGGACCTGCTCCGAGGACAACCCGGTGATCCGCACCTGGGGCGAGAAGCGGGTCTTCGACTTCGCCCCGAAGCCCCACTGGGACATCGGCGAAGACTTGAAGATCCTCGACTTCGCCCGGGGGGCCAAGATCGCCGGCGCCCGGTTCACCCTGTACCGCGGGGCCGGGGCGCTCCTGGAGCGGGCCATCATCAACTTCATGCTGGACCTCCACACCCGGGAGCACGGGTACCTGGAGATCCTGCCGCCCTACCTGGCGAACCGGGACAGCATGACCGCCACGGGGCAGCTCCCGAAGTTCGAGGAGGACCTGTTCCACGTGGAGAAGACGGACTACTACCTCATCCCCACGGCGGAGGTGCCCGTCACGAACATCCACCGGGACGAGATCCTCGACGAGAAGGACCTGCCGGTTTACTACGTGGCCTATTCGGCCTGCTTCCGGGCCGAGGCGGGGTCCTACGGGAAGGACACCCGGGGGCTCATCCGGCAGCACCAGTTCAACAAGGTGGAACTGGTGAAGTTCAGCGGGCCCGAGACGTCCTACGAGGAGCTGGAGAAGCTGACGACCAACGCCGAGGAGGTCCTGAAGCGGCTGAAGATCCCCTTCCGGACCGTGAGCCTCTGCACGGCGGACCTGGGCTTCTCCTCCGCCAAGACCTACGACATCGAGGCGTGGCTCCCGGGGCAGGAGGCCTACCGGGAGATCTCCTCCTGCAGCAATTTCGAGGACTTCCAGGCCCGACGGGGCGGGATGCGCTTCCGCCGGACCGACGGGGGACGGGTGGAGTTCCTCCACACGCTCAACGGTTCGGGCCTCGCGGTGGGCCGGACGGTGGTGGCCGTCCTGGAGAACTACCAGCAGGCCGACGGGTCCGTCGTCGTCCCGGAAGCCTTGCGGCCCTACATGGGAGGGCTGGAGATCATCAGATAGAAAATACGGAGGGATGGCCGAGTGGTCGAAGGCGGCGGTCTTGAAAACCGTTGACCGAAAGGTCCGCGGGTTCGAATCCTGCTCCCTCCGCCATTCTCGATAAAACGGAAGGGGGACAGATTTCAAATCTGTCCCC
Source organism: Syntrophaceae bacterium (assembly GCA_041310335.1). Classification (GTDB taxonomy): domain Bacteria; phylum Desulfobacterota; class Syntrophia; order Syntrophales; family PHBD01; genus PHBD01. The sequence goes on from JBFYXW010000120.1 coordinate 1,549, forward strand.
CGGGACTTAGATCGGCCCAGCGGAGAGATGGCTGAGTGGCCGAAAGCGAGCGCCTGCTAAGCGCTTGTACGCCCTAAAAGGTGTACCGCGGGTTCGAATCCCGCTCTCTCCGCCAGAAAACGAAGAAGGGGACAGATTTCGGATCTGTCCCCTTCTTGCTTGTGCCTTCGTTCGCGGGGGTGCGGTCGGGGGTTACGGAACCCTGCACACGGGCTTCTGCACCTTGTCCCAGAGGCTCCCCGGCTGGACGGCGTGCCAGGGCGGGGCGGCTTCGGAGGCCTCGTGGATGGGCTTCCAGTTCCGGTTCAGGTAGACGTAGCGGAGAAACCGGACCCGGTTGCCTGCGCAGTCGTACTCGCAGAGGATCTCGATGGCCCGGAAGGCCCGGGGGTCCCGGTCCGAGCGGGCCAGGTATTCCCGGATCTCCCCGATGTAGGGGCTCTTCTCCCGGGGGGCCACGCGAATCCAGGCGGCCGCGTTCCCCGGGGCGGGGGCGGAGCGCCGCTCCCGGTCCACGAAAACGCCGTCCTGGTACTTGGTGAAGCCCGCCAGGGTCCAGCGGGTGTCCTTCTGTTCCGCCGCGACGGGTCCGGTCGACAGCAGGGCAAGCAGAACCGCCAACGCGATCCAGGCCATCCGTCCTTTCATCTCTTTCCCCTCCGCTTTCCCGACCCTATCCCATCAGGTCGTAAAACGAGTTGATGTACTTGAGTTTATCCTCCTCCAGCCGGACTTTCTCCGGGGCGATGGACCGGTACACGTGGATCAGCTTGAGGCGGGCCACCCGGAGGCCCGAGTTGATCTCCAGCACCCGCTCGTAGGCCGTCGCCGCCAGGGGAAGGCGGCCGTCGCGGAAGTAGTAATCCCCCAGCAGCTCGTATTTCGCGGCGGCGAAGTACGATTTCTCACCGATCAACTGGAGGTAGGCGTTTCCCTCGGGGACGCGCCGGGCGGAGTAGTATTTCGCCGCCAGGGGGACCCGGGCGAAGTCGGAGTAGCGGCCGTTCAGGTCGGAGGAGATCTTCCAGTGGCGCATCGCCTCGGCGGTGTAGCCTTTCGACACGAGGATGACGGCATGGGTGTTGTGGTAGGACGTGGTGTCCCCGGCTCCCGGGACCGGGAGGAACGCGACGGCCAGAAAGGCGGCGGCGACGGCAACGGGAACGGCCGCCTCCCGGAGGCGGCGTTCCCGCAGCAGCCTGTAGAGCCGCTCCAGGGCCACGGTGGCGAAGGGGATCAGGATGACCATGGGCGGCAGCCGGTACCGGTCCACGGGAATAAAGGCGATCACGGTGGCGCTGTAGACGGCGGCGAGCACGAAAAGCGCCTGGGTGTTTCTGCGGCGCCGGCAAAGGACCATGCCCGCCATCCCCAGCGGCATCACCACCCAGAAGACCGGAAGGGGGATTTTGAAGAACTTTGCATAATCGCTCACGAAATCGATGCCGTAATGGTCCCCCGCCTCGTACCGGTTGAAGAGGGCCAGGGTCTTCTCCGTCATGCGCCGGGCGAATGCGCCGGGCTGCTCCACGGCCTGCTCCAGGGTCGTCCGCGTCCAGTAGCTGGAGGCCTCGCCGGGCGTCAGTTTCCTGTCCAGCCGCCGGCTCGCCTCGATTCGGTACTGTGTGCCCATCTCGAAGGGTGACGTGGTGGCGAAGGGGACGGGCCAGAAATACGGGTCCTGGTTTTTCAGGTTGTTGGCCAGGTGGAGGTTGAATCCGCCCTGGGAAGTGGTCAGGGCCATTTCCCCGGCGACGCGGTAATTCCGGATGACGAAGGGGGAAACGGCCAGCGCCGTGCCGAGGGAAAACAGGAGGATATAGAGCCCGGCGGACTTCAGGGCGGGCCGTCGGAACCTGGAGAACCAGAGTATCATCAATGGGATAAGAGGCAAAAAGATCGCCGCATTGGGGCGGACGTTCAGGAGGAGACCCACGGTGACGCCGAGGGCTGCCGCCCGAATCAGCGGGGCATAGCGCTTGCGGCCGCTTGCCGGCTCCGGGGTCCCGGCGGCCGGTCCGCCCCGGGCATCCTCCGCCGGCTCCGGGTTCAGCGAGATCAGGAGCCAGGCCAGGAGGCCGAAGAGGACGATTCCGAACATCTCCTTCAGGGGTACGGCGCTGTAAAAGATGAGGATCTTGTAGAGCGCCGCGAGCAGCGCCGACAGGAGGCCGATCTTCCGGCCCGCCAGTTCCCTGCCGATGAGATAGACGATCGCGCAGGCGAGGACGCCGAGGCCGATGTTCACATACCTTTGATAGACCGGGTCGGGGCCGAAC
>JBFYXW010000122.1:0-11875 GCA_041310335.1 Syntrophaceae bacterium
GTTCGACGTCTCCAGGTACAGGTCCCCCCCGCCCGGCATCGCCTGCCACGCGTTCACCAGCAGGTTCAGAAGCACCTGCTCCAGCTGGCCCCGGTCCGCCTCCACGCTCCAGAGCGACCCGGCGTACTTCTCGAAGATCCGGATCTCCTTTTTCGTCCGGCCGAACATCCCCGTCGTCTTCCGAACCAGGTCGTTCATGTCCGTCGGCCTCACCTCGAACCGGCCTCCCTGCGCAAAACCCAGCAACTGCCGCGTCAGGTCCGAACCGCTCTGAACCTGCGACTCGATCGCCCGCAGTTTCTCATAGTGAGGATGGCCGGCCTCCAAACCCAGCAGCATCAACGACGCGTACCCCTGGATCCCCATCAGCAGGTTGTTGAAGTCGTGCGCGATCCCCCCCGCCAGTGTCCCCAGGGACTCCAGCTTCTGGGCCTGAAGCAGCTGCTGCTGCATGCTCTCCAGCTTCTGCCGGGCCTCCCTCGTTTCGGTGATGTCCATGTTGTTGCCCAGGACCGCCCGCCGGCCCCGGTAGGTGATCATGGTCACCGACTCCAGGAGCCACCGGACCTCCCCGTTCTTCGTCCGGATCCGGTATTCGTACGGAGAGGGTAGAAGCCCCTTCCGCATCTGCCACGCCATCTCCCGAACCATGTTCCGGTCCTCGGGATGGACGAAGTGGAGGGTCGAGGAACCGATCAGTTCCTCCTCCGCATACCCGGAATATTGAAGGATGTGGCGGTTGACGAAGAGGAACCGGCCCTCGATGGCGATGAACTCCCCCGCCTGGGAGTTGTTGGCCATGACCCGGTACTGCTCCTCAGCCTCCTTCCGCTCCGTGATGTCGCGGAAAACGCCGCGGAAGCCCATGGGAAGGCCTTCCGCGTTCCGCAGGACCGACGCGGAGTGTTCGACGATCCGCCGCTTCCCTTCCTTGGAGCGGAGGTTCAGCTCGTATCTCCGGATGGGTTCCCCCGTCCGGAACATCTCGCTGTAAGCCCTGAAGATGACGTCCTTCTCCGTCTCGTCCGCCGTGTAGCGCTTGTAACTGGTGCCGACAAGCTCCTCGTTGCCATACCCCATGGCCCGGCGGAAGGATTCGTTGCAGAAGGTAATGTGGCCGCCCACGTCGAACTCCACGTAGCCCTCCTCGATCTCCTCGAGGATCGAGCCGTAGCGCTGCTCGCTCCGCCGCAGGGCCTCCTCCGCATCCCTGTGGGCGGTCACGTCCAGGAGGATCCCGTTGAAGACGACCTCCTCCCCCTGCCGGGACGGGACGGCCTGGCCCCGGAACCAGATCATGTCGCCGGAGGGCTTCACGAACCGGCCTTCGAAGTCCCAGCGCCGGAACGCGGCGACGGCCTCGTCGACGGAATGCACGAACCGCCCGTGATCGTCCGGGTGGACGCCGGCCAGAAGACCCCGGAAGAAATCGCCCGCATCCTCCGGCAGCCCGAAGAGCTCCCCGGCGCGGTTGCTCACGAAAGAAAATCCCTTCCTGCCGTCGGGACGGGCATAAAACCGATAGACGACCCCCGGGATATTCGCCGTGATGGCCGCCAGCTGCTCCCCCCTCCGGCGCAATTCTTCCTCGGCCCGTTCCCGTTCCCGAAGCTGCGTCCTGACGGAAAGCAGCAGGCTGTCCTGTGTCTTGAAGGACGCGTTCAGCGTGGCCGCCAGCAGGACCAGGGCAAAGGCGACGGTGATCCACCGGGCGAGGGGCGGCTGGGTGAAGTAGGAAAGAGGCAGGATCCGGAGTGTCTCGAGGACCGCGAGGATCAGGATGTTCAGGATGCTGAAGGCGATCATCCAGATGGCCGCCCGCCGGCCCAGGATCAGGCCGGCAATGGCCGGCAGGACGACGAAGTGGACCAGATTCGCGTCCCTCATCCCGCTTCCGAGGACGACAACGAGGATGAAATGGACCCAGAGCCCGGCGATGGCCACCGCGCCGGCCGCAAGGATGTGCCCGCGGTGCATGATGCCGTATCCCGTCGCGACTGCGGCAAGGGCAACCAGAGAGGTCGCGGTGCTGGCCGCCTTCTTTTCAAAAAAGAAGGGAACCCCGACGAGGAGGGAAAAGGCCGCCAGTGCCAGCATGACCACCAGCATGGTGTTGAGGACCCGTGCCCTTCGCGTCCTGTCCTCGTCCCCCGGAAACACCGGCGGCATCAACCGGGAGCGGAGCGTCCTGCAAGCATCTTGAAACATCGTCGGCCTCCTGCGCCGACCCCGACCTTATCAGAAAGCCCGCTCACTCCGCCAGCACGGAGCGGATCTTCCGGGTCAGATCCTCGAGCCGGAAGGGTTTCTGGAGGAATTCCCGAATGCCCCGCTCCATGATGTCCCGGGCCTGCCCGTCGAGGCTGTACCCGCTCGAAAGAATCACGCGCACCCCCGGGTTCAGGGACCGGAGCGCGTCGTAAACCTCGCCGCCCCCCATCCCCGGCATGATCATGTCCAGGATCACGAGGTCGATCCGGCCGCCCTCTGCGCGGTACAGCGACAGGGCCCCCTCTCCGTCCCCTGCTGCGAGGACCCGGTATCCCAGGCTTTCCAGCATCTCCTTCGTCACGTCCCGGACGAGGGCCTCGTCGTCCACCACCAGGACCGTTTCGCAGCCTCCGTTGAGGTCCGCGGGCACGGTGGGATCCTCCTCCGGTTGCCCGGCCGAGGCGGGAAAATAAATATCGAACGTGGACCCCCGGCCTTGCTCGCTCATGACCTGGATGAGCCCGTCATGACCCTTGATGATCCCGTACACGGAGGCCAGCCCGAGGCCGGTCCCCCGACCCATCTCCTTGGTTGTGAAAAACGGGTCGAAAATCCGCTGGCGCGTCCGCTCGTCCATTCCCACCCCCGTGTCCGTGACCGAAACCCTCACGTAGCGTCCCGGTTTCAACAGGCGGCTCCGGCCGCACCCCCCGTCGATGTTCACGTTGGCCGTTTCCACGAACAGGTCCCCGCCCCCGGGCATCGCCTGCCAGGCGTTCACGAGCAGGTTCAGGAAGACCTGCTCGATCTGCCCCCGGTCCACCTCGACCACCCAGAGGGCTTCCCCGAATTTTTCGTGAAGCCGGATTTCCTTCCTCGTCCGGCCGAACATCCGGGCCGTTTTCCGGAGCAGGCCGTTGAGGTCCGTCGGCCTCACCTCGTACCGCCCCCCCCGGGCAAAGCCCAGGAGCTGGCGCGTCAGGTCCGAGCCGCTCTGCACCTGCGACTCGATGGACTTCAGCTTCTCGTAATGCGGATGGCCCTCCTTCATGCCAAGGAGCAGCAGCGAGGCGTATCCCTGGATTCCCATGAGGAGATTGTTGAAATCATGCGCGATACCCCCCGCCAGGGTCCCCAGGGACTCCAGTTTCTGGGCCTGGAGCAGTTGCTCCTGCATGCTCTCGAGTTGTTCCCGGGCCTTCTTCAGTTCCGTGATGTCCATCGTGTCGCCGAGGACGGACTGCTCCCCCTGGTAGGTGATCGGCGTGGCAGATCCGAGGAGCCACCGGACGGACCCATCTTTCCTGAGAATCCGGTATTCGTAGGGAGCGGTCCGTTTTCCCGCCAGCATCATCCGGACCTGCTCCGACACCCTCTGCCGGTCTTCGGGATGCACGTAGCGGATAGACGGGGTCCCCAGGAGCTCCTCCTCGCCGTATCCCACATAGGCCAAAGCGTGGTGATTCACGAAGCGGAAGATGCCGCGGGTGGTGATGTAAACCCCCGACTGGGAGTTTCCGGCCATGACGCGGTACTGCTCCTCGTCCCGCCTCCGCTCCGTGATGTCCCGGACGATACCCCGGGAACCCGTCGGCCGGCCTTCCGAATCCCGGAGAATCGATGCGGAGTACTCAACGGTCCGCCGCTGGCCCTCCCGGTTGAGGATGTCCCAGGCATGGCGCCGGATGGGGATCCCGGTCCGGAACATGTCCCGGTAAACCCGGAGCACGTCCCGGGCGTTCTCCTCATCCGCCGCAAAGCGCCGGAAGTTCGACCCCAGGAGTTCGCTCCGGCCGTATCCGAACATTCTCTGGAAGGTTTCGTTGAAGAAGGTGAAATTCCCCTCCAGGTCCACCTCCTCGTACCCCTCCTCGATCTCCTCGAGGATCGTCCGGTACCGCTCCTCGCTCTCGCGGCGGGCCATCTCGGCCTCCCGCCGCTCCGTAACGTCCCGGCAGACGTAGACGGCGCCGTAGGGACTCCCGTCCTCGCGCCTCAACAGGTCTCCGTTGACCTCCACGGGGAGGCACCGCCCGCTTTTCGATACGAAGTCGTATTCGATAGGGCCCAGCTGGCCATCGAACATCCGGATCGTGTTCAGGAGGGCCCGTTCCCGGTCCTCGGGGGCGATAAAGGTCATCATGTCGGCCCCGGTCAGCTCCTCCCGGGTGTATCCGCCCACGACCAGGGCGTGGTCGTTGACAAAGTCCACCTTCCCCTCGATGTTGATGCGCACCACGATGTCGGGAATGGAGTTCACGGTTTTCGTGAACAGTTCCCGGCTCTCCCGCAGGGCGTCGAGCGCCGCCAGCCGGTCCTCGCTCTCCCGGCGGGAAGACTGGAGGGATTCGTCCAGCGCCCTCAGGGCATGGCTCAGGATGATGACCGTCACCAGGATGGCGAAGGTCACCTGAGTCCAGCGGGCCAGGGGGGACTGGGTGAAATAGTGAAGGGGAAGGACCCGGTGCATGTCCAGAACGGCCATGGCCAGGAAGGCCAGGACGGTCGCGACGCCCATGACGACGGCCTGGCGATGCCCCTGGAGCAGCCCCGCCAGGACAATCAGGGCGATGAGGAACCCGATGTTCGAATCCGAAGTGCCGCTCCCGGCGATCATGACCAGGGAAATGATGAGCCACAGGGAAGCCAGGAGAAACCGGGCGGCCCTTTCCACGTCTCCCCGGCGAAGGAGGGCGCGGGTGACCAGGACGGCGAGGACGACGGCAGCCAGGTATGCGGCGCTTCCGGCTTTTCGTTCATAGATGAAGGGGAGGCCGATGAAGAGGGAGAGGCCGACCACCCAGAGAATGCCGTTCGTCAGGCGGTGGAGGAGAACGGACGTGCGGATGTCGTCCTCGGCGGATCGTTCCGGACGGTGGAAGAAGGAGGCGAGGAAACGGGGAGGGGTGATCGTCACGAGGGTCCCTCCGGCGCCCGGTTCATGGTCCAGTTCGGCGGGACGTTGCCCCGGTCCGGTCCCGTCGACAGGATCCCTTCCGCGCGGATGCAAACGGCCGAATCGCTCTGCCTGGACGGGCAAACCATGAAAGACCCCCGAAAAACGCTCCATCCCCGCCGGACGGAGCCAGGCCCTCGAAGGCGCTCCCTTCCCCCGTTGAGTCGTGCTTCCATCCCGCCGGCCGTCCGCCGTTACGACCCGTTGGCAAGGGTCAGGCAGACATCCACGAAAAAGGGGCCGCTTTCCGTCTCGAAGGGGATGATGATGGAGGGGCCGCCGAGGACGTGGCGGATGGAATGCCCGCCCCCCGACACGACCGTGGGAATGGCGGCCGTGACGCTCAGGCCCTCTGCTTCCAGTTTCTTGCGGGCGGCCCCGGAGACCATGTTGGTCAGTTCGCCCACGGCGTCCTTGACGTCACCGTTGATGGAGGCCTGTTCCTCTCCCAGCATGTTCGAAACCACCTTCAAGATGCAGGGCTCGCTGAAGCTCAGGGCCAGCGACCCCCGGGCCGCACCGGTGAGGCCGATGACACCGGAGACATCCCCCTTGGCCACGCCGTCCTTTTTCAGGTAGGCCTTCCCGGCCCTGGGATCCACGAAGGCCATCATCTTGAGGACATCGACTGTGCCGTCCAGAAACGCGTTGATGAAGCGAACGTCCATGACCGTCTCTCCGCCGAAAGTTCGTGCCTATCCGAGAATTTTCTGGATCTTGTCGTTGAGCGTCTCCGCCGTGAAAGGCTTCACGATGTAGTTGCTCACCCCGGCCTTGACGGCCGCCACAACGTTCTCCTGCAGGGCCTCCGCCGTGACCATCAGGAAGGGCGTCGCCTTCAGATCATCGTCGGCGCGCACGGCCTTGAGGAGTTCCAGGCCCGTCATGTTGGGCATGTTCCAGTCGCAGACGATCAGATCGATCTTCTGGGACTTGAGGATCCGCAGCCCGATGGCCCCGTCCTCCGCCTCGACGATGTTCTCGTACCCGATCTGCTTGAGGATGTTGCGAATCACCTTCCGCATGGTGGCGAAATCATCGACAATCAGAATCTTCAGTCCTTTATCCATCATGGGTGCCCCCTTCAACCCGAGCCGTTATGCAATCTCCGCCGTGAATGCCACCGGCATCCCGTCCGCCTCGAACCGCAGCCGGATCGCCTCCGCCCCTTGTCCCCCCGGCGGCGCAGCAGCCGCCCTGCTGCAGGAGGGAAGGGTAAGATGCGCGATCCGGTCGGAGTCGACCAGCCGCAGAAAGCTGCCGCTGATCATGTTGACGCATTCCCGGAGGCAGTCTTCCCGGAGGTCGTCCGTGACCTCCGGTGCGTCCAGAACGAGGCTGTTTCCAACCATGGCCGTCGCGATGGCGTCGCTGAAGCGCGCCTCGAACCGGCCGTCGAGAACCCCCGAGAAGCCGATGGAAGCCCGCCAGCCGCGGTCGCTGTCATTCCCGACCTGCGGCTCCAGGTACAGGTAGTACATCTTTTCAAATACGTCGAAGATGGCCCTGACCAGCTTCTGCTCGATTTCCCCGCTCTTTTCCTTCATCGGCCGTCCCTCTGGAATGGTATGGTTCAGTGAACCAGTTGCAGCAGATCCGCCGCCTGGTCGAGCTCATCCAGAAGAAGGATGAGGTTCCTCTCCAGGTCCACCTCCCGGAGCTGGAACTTCTTCATCACCGACCCGATGCCGCGGTGGGCGAGGCCGTCCACCCCGCCGTCGATGCCCGCCATCAGGCAGAACTGGTCGGAGAGGTAGATCAGGCCGGCAACGGAACCCTCTTCGGCGAGCAGATCGGGCCGGTGGTGATAGGCGATCCCGTCCCGGATCAGGGGCGGAAAGTTCCACTGATCGGCAATCCGCCCCCCCAGCTCCGCATGGTTGATCCCCAGGACCTCCTCTTCCGCTTCCAGGAAGGAGCAGTTCCGCTTTTTCATGAGAGCCTCGATCCGCTCACAGGCATCGTGGACGAACTCGCCCAGGATGAGCTTGCCGATGTCGTGCATCAGGGCCGCCGTGTAAAGCACCGGGTCCTCGCGCTTGTAAAGCTGTCGGGAGAGGATCTGTGACATGATGGCCACGGCGACGGAATGCTCCCACAGCTGCTTCCCCTTCTCCACATAGCCGCCCCCGGAAACCTGGAAGAACCTCGACACCCCGGCGGTGAGCACGGCGGAATGAAGGTATTTCCGCCCCAGGAAGACCACCGCCTCCTGGACGGTCCGGATCCGCTGGCGGGACCCGAAGTAGGCGGAGTTGCTCATCTTCATGATGTTGGCCGTGATGGCCTGGTCGTACTGGATGACCTTCACCACGTCCCGGGTGGAATAGTCGTCGTCCCTCAGCAGTTCCGAAACCTTCTGAACCGCCGCCGGAAACGCCGGTATCTTGCTTATGGATTGCAGGATTTTTTCCACCATCACAGATCCTTCAGGGTTCCGTTCGAAACCTTGACGAGACATGTTCCGTCGGCCACGTTGAGGCGGACGGTCCGGTTGAAGTTCTGGCCCGTGTCTTCCGAGGAGATGAGGACGTTGTTCCGCCAAAAGATCTTCCTCATGGCCGTGATGTTCTTCTGCCCGATGCGGAAATAGTCGGTGTCGGAGAGGATGCTGGCGCCGCCGGCGACCTTCACGGTCATCCTGCGCTTCTCGGCCCCCAGCTGGTAGCAGGCCTTGAACAGCAGGGGAATGCCCGTGTCGGCGAACATGGCAGGCGCCTGGACGGCCTTCGCCCCGTCGAGGGCGGAGTCGGGAAGCATGAAATGAAGGAGCCCCGCCACACCCGCCGCGGGATCGTGCACGGCCACGGCAATGCAGGATCCCAGCGCATAGGTCACGAGGATGTCCTCCTTCTTGTTGCTGCATTTCATGTCGGAGATGCCGACTACGATATCCACGCTCGCATCCTGACCGGGTAGTGAACTCGGGATGCAGGAATGCAAAATCGAGACCACCTTCACAAGGGGTTCGACGGTCGGCGCAGGGATGGCTTGCAACAGGGGGGGAAAAGAGGGATGTGCCTATAATCGCTTTAGTTTTTCGACGAGCGTGGTCCGGTTGAGATTCAGGAGCTTGGCCGCCCGATTTTTGACTCCCCCCGATTTCTCCATGGCCTTCAGGAGGAGGTCCTTCTCGAACTGGACCACCATATCATTGAAATTGACGCCTTCTTCCGGAAAGTCAACCGAGTAGACCTGCCCGCCCCGCCCCTTGCGGAGGGCGATCTTCTCCGGGAGGTCCTCCACCAGGATGTCCCCGGAATCCTTCATGACCACGAGCATCTCCACCAGGTTCTCCAACTCCCGCACGTTTCCCGGCCAGAGGTAGGCCAGGAGGGCCTGGATCGTTTCGGGAGCGAAGCGGTTCACCGATCGCCGGTTCTGCTTGTTGAACTTCTTGAGAAAGGAGTTCGCCAGGATGGCGACGTCCAGGCCGCGCTCCCGCAGGGGGGGCAGGAAAATGGGGATCACGTTGATGCGGTAGAAGAGGTCCTCCCGGAACCGCTTCTCCGCCACCGCCTTCTCCAGGTCCTGGTTCGTGGCGGCGATGATCCGGACGTCCGCGTGGAGCGTCTTGACGCCGCCGATGCGCTCGTACTGCTTTTCCTGGATGACCCGGAGCACCTTGACCTGCAGCGCCTGGCTCATGTCGCCGATCTCGTCCAGGAAGATTGTCCCCCCCTGGGCCAGCTCGAATCGCCCGATCCGTGTCCGGATGGCCCCCGTGAAAGCCCCCTTCTCATGACCGAAGAGTTCGCTCTCCAGGAGGTCCTCGGGAATGGCCCCGCAGTTGACCGGCACCAGCGGCGCGCCCCGGCGCTCACTGTTGAAATGGATCGCCCGGGCGACCAGTTCCTTGCCCGTCCCGCTCTCCCCGTGAATGAGGATGGTGCTGTCGGTGGTTGCCACCTTCTGGATCTTTTCGAAGACCTTTTTCATGCTCTCGCTGTAGCCGATGAGCTTGCCCAGGTCGAACCGCTCCTTCAGGTGGTCCCGGAGGACCACGTTCTCCTCCTTCAGTTTATGGAAAGACAGGGCCCGGTTCACGGAAATCTTCAGCCGGTCTTCCCGGACGGGCTTGGTGATGTAATCGAAGGCGCCCATCTTCATGGCGTCCACCGCCGTGCCGACGGTCCCGTGGCCGGTGATGAGGATGACCAGCGCGTCCGGGTTGATCTCCTTCACGAAGGACAGCAGCTCCAGGCCGTCCACCCGGGGCATTCGCAGGTCCGTGAGGATCAGATCGTACCGGTTCGTAACGTATGCGTCCATGGCCTCCCTGCCGTCCGGGAAGACCGCCACTTCGTAACCGCTTTCTTCCAGGATCTCGGCCATGTTCTGGCGGCCCATGGCATCGTCCTCGGCAATCAGGATTCGGAAGCGTTTCGTCATGGGAATGGATCCTCCATCTACGGTTTCTTGGCGGATTGTCAATTTCATGACGGCAATTGTCAAGTATTTTATAAAAGGATTGCCCGCCTCGAGATCCCTGCCCCCTTCTCCCGGGTCTCATGGTCAGACGAGAAGACGGAAGCGGCCTCACGAACGCACCCGGCGGATCGCGCCTGATACAGTCCGAACCGGACAGGGTTCCTCTCCCTTTATAAGGATGCAGAGAAGCCTGCAGACTCCGCAGACCAGCCTGCCCGAGAACTGGCCTTGAAATTGCTTTTGTCCGCTTGAACACCCGACCGACGGAACGAACCCGAAAGGGTCGAAAAGCTGCAAAGGAGGAGAATCATGAAGAAAAGGTCCCTGAACTTCAAGCTGGTTGTGGGCGGCATCCTGGTCGTCCTGGTGCCCCTGCTCGTGGTGGGCACCTTCAGTGCCTGGAAATCGTCCGATTCATTGAGTGACATTGCCGAGAGCCAGGCTGTCCTCGCCGCCAAGAACCTGACCACCATGGTGCAGACGGCCCTCACGGAGGAGATGAAGCTCATCTCGGGCCTTGCCACCGATCCGGCCATCATCGAGGCTTCCACGGGCAAGGCCGACGGGGCGGCTCAGCGCCTGACGGCTACGATGAAGAAAATCGGCCATGACTACGAGACCCTCTTCGTCACCGACTCCACCGGCGTGATCCGGGCGGACGGCGTCGGCGGCTCCTACGCCGGGATCAACATCGGTGACCGGGACTACTTCGCCGCCGCCAAGGACGGGAAGGTAAACGTGGGGACCGTCATCAAGTCCAAGAAGACCGGCAGCCCCGTCGCGGTCATCGCAACCCCCATCACGCGGAACGGGCAATTCCAGGGCATCCTGGCGGCGGCCCTGAAGATCGACTTCCTCATCGAGAAGATCGTGGCCGTCAAGGTCGGCAGCACAGGCTATCCCTTCATGGTCGACAAAGCCGGAATCGTGATCGCCCACCCAAAGAAGGAATTCATCCTGGAGTTGGATCTTGGCAAACAGGCGGGGATGGAGTCGATCATGAAGAAAATGCTGGCCCATGAAACGGGTTCGGAAAAATACGCCTTCCAGGGCATCGGCAAGATCGCTGGTTTCGCTCCCGTCGAACTCACCGGCTGGTCCATCGGCTTCACCCAGAACCAGGACGAGTTCTTGGGCCCCGCCCACATGATCCGGAACTTCATCCTGATCATCGCCCTGGTCTTCCTGTCCCTCACGGTGGTCGGGGTCCTCTTCTTCGCCCGGAGCATCAGCCGTCCCATCACGAAGTCGGCGGACCAGCTGGGCGAGGCGGCGCAGCAGGTCTCCTCCGCGGCGAGCCAGGTGGCCTCATCCAGCCAGTCCCTGGCGGAAGGCGCCTCCGAGCAGGCGGCGGCCCTGGAGGAGACGTCCTCCTCCCTGGAGGAGATGTCCTCCATGACCAAGCAGAACGCGGGCAATGCCTCCCAGGCGGACGCCCTCATGAAGCAGGCCAACGCAGTCGTGAAGAAGGCCAACGACTCCATGGAGCACCTGACCCGCTCCATGCGGGACATCACCGCCGCCAGTGAGGAGACCTCCAAGATCATCAAGACCATCGACGAGATCGCTTTCCAGACCAACCTCCTGGCTCTCAACGCCGCCGTGGAGGCGGCCCGGGCCGGCGAGGCGGGAGCGGGGTTCGCCGTGGTGGCGGAGGAAGTGCGGAACCTGGCCATGCGGGCCGCGGAGGCCGCGAAGAACACCTCCGGCCTCATCGAGGGCACCGTGAAGAAGATCCGGGAGGGGTCCGAGCTCGTCGGGAAGACGAGCGAGGCCTTCAGCGAAGTCGCCGTCAGCGCCTCCAAGGTGGGCGAGCTGGTCGGCGAGATCTCCGCCGCCTCCAGCGAGCAGTCCCAGGGCATCGACCAGATCAACAAGGCCGTCGCCGAGATGGACAAGGTCACCCAGCAGACGGCGGCGAACGCGGAAGAGTCCGCCAGCGCTTCGGAAGAAATGAACGCCCAGGCGGAGCAGATGAAGCACGTGTCCCTGGAACTCTTGTCCGTCATCGGCGGCAGGTCCAACGGGAACGGGAACGGAAGGCTTCGGCTGCCCGGGGAACCCTCGGGGAAGCTTCGCCAGGTCCTCTCCGTCGCGTCCCTCCGGCGCCCGGGCGCATCGGCCGGCAAAGGCAAGGCGGGGCTGAAGCCCCAGGAAATCATTCCCCTGGAAGACGGCGAATTCAAGGATTTCTGAAATGGGCCTGTTTCCGTCCGCCGCAGAGCTGAAGGACAACGAGTACGAGAAGATCAGTCGCCTCGTGTACCAGCAGTGCGG
>JBFYXW010000123.1:0-4382 GCA_041310335.1 Syntrophaceae bacterium
ACGCCCAGGTGGAGCGGCCAGTCGGTGCGACGGGAAATCTCCCGGTAGGCCTCGATCATGGTCGGCACGTCGGAGGACTTGAGGGACACCTTGATGGCCTCGAAGCCCAGGTCCTCCAGGAGCCGGACGTTCCGAAGAGCGCTTTCCACCAGGGCTTCCGCACGGGGACCGCCGAAACGTTCCAGCAGGTCCTTCTCCAGCGATCCGGCGTTGATCCCGACACGGATGGAGATCCCCCGCTCCGAAGCTGCCCGGACCACCTCGGGAAGTTTCGACCGCTTCATGTTGCCCGGGTTGATCCGGATGGCGTCGGCCCCGTTTTCGATGGATACCAGGGCCAGACGGTGATCGAAATGAATGTCCGCCACCAGGGGCAGCTCGATGCGGGTCCGGATGTCTTTCAGGGCCAGGGCGGCCTCACCGTCCGGCACGGCCACCCGGACGAGTTCGCACCCCGCCTCCTGGAGCGCCCGGATCTGGCGGACCGTGGCCTCCACGTCCCTCGTGTCCGTGCAGGTCATGGACTGCACGACCACCGGCGCACCTCCGCCGATCTGCAGACCGCCAATGGTGACGGGACGGGTTTTCCTTCTTCTGACGGGTCTCTCCAAGGACGGACTCCGGAATGAAACTGCCTGGATGATGGAGATTTTGCTTATAACACGAAGGGATGCGCCGATCAACCGGCACTTTTCCCTTGACACCGCCCCCGGGGTGCGATACGAGGCGGCGACAGCGGGAATTTAACAGGTAAATTGCTCCGCTATACAAATGTGCTAAAGCGCCGAACCGATTCGTCCGTTTGAACCCGCGCTTCGGCGCGGGTTTTTTTATCGCCGGACAACAGCCTTCGGGCTCATTGGTTTGGGAACCCCGAAACCGGACAGAAGAAAGGGAGAAGAGCATGCAGATTTCATCGGAAAGCATCAAGATCGGACACCCGGACATCGTGGCGGACATGATCGCCGCCCACATCATTGCGGAAATTCTCGACGCCGAGAAGGAACGGAAGAAGATGGACATCAACACCATGCCCCACTGCGGCATCGAGGTGTTTCTCGGCAAGGGCCTCTGCGTCGTGGGGGGCGAGGTGAGCACCCGCGTTTACATCGACATCGACAAGGTGGTCCGCAAGACGGTTCTGGGCCTCGGATACAACGACGCCGCCGTGGGCCTGAACGGCAACTCCATGGGGATCCTCAACGCCATCATCCCCCAGTCGCCGGACATCAACATCGGCACCCGGGGAGACCTGGGCAAGCACAAGGAGATCGGCGCCGGGGACCAGGGCATCATGTACGGCTTCGCCTGCGACGAGACGCCGGAACTGCTCCCCCTTCCCTACGTCCTGGTCAGCAGGCTGATGCGGACCTTCGAGAAGCTGAACGACCCCATCTTTGCCCCCGACGGAAAGGGTCAGGTCTCCGTCGAATACGACGACAAGACGGGAAAGCCGAAGCGGCTCGCCAAGGTCCTCATGTCCAACGCCATCGACTACCGGTTCGTGAAGGGCAAGAGGTCCGCCGTGGAGGCCCGGGCCAAGAAGATCGCCTTCGAGTGCCTCGCCGACTGGGTGGACAAGAAGACGGACTTCCTCTTCAACCCCACCGGGGAATGGCAGGCGGTCAACTCCTGCAGCGCCGCCGATTCCGGCGTAACGGGTCGCAAGCTCGTGGTCCAGTGCTACGGCGGGTACCCGGGGGCCCAGCTGGGAGGCGGCTCCCTGGTGAACAAGTCGCCGGAGAAGGTGGACTGCTCCGCCGCCTTCGGCGCCCGATACGTGGCCAAGAACATCGTCGCCGCCGGGCTGGCCTCGAAGTGCTCCGTCCAGCTGGCCTACGCCATCGGCATCGCCAAGCCCTTCTCCATCTTCGTGAACACCTTCGGGACGAGTAAGGTGCCGGACCGGAAGCTGGAAAAGATCGTGGAAGCGAACTTCGACCTCACCCCCGCGGGCATGATCGAGCGGTTCGACCTCCTGAACGGGGACATCTACCGGAAGATTCCCGTGACCCTCTTCATGGACAACTACCGCTGGGAAAGGACGGACCTGGCGAAAAAGGTGCGGAAAGAGGCGGGCCTCTAAACGGCAAAAAAGGCAAATCCGCAAAGACGGGGGGACGGATTCCCAATCCGCCCCGGTCACGGTTTGGGGGACAGATTTCAAATCTGTCCCCCTTTTTTTCTGTGCGGCCGCTTCCCAGAGGCAGACCGTTTCCGCCAGGGCGCGGGGGCTGTCTCGGGGGTTTCCGCCGTCGCGGAAGCTTTTCCGCGGAGCGCACGGCAAGACAGGCGCGCCATCCCCGTGGAAAAGCTTCCTAATGCTTCCTCTGGAAACCCCCGGCCGCGCCCCCGCGGCTGATTGGGTGACCACATAAGGAAGGGGGGACAGATTCGAAATCTGTCCCCCTTTTCGCTGTTCCGTTCTCGATGCGGTTTCTGGTTCAGCCCAAGCTTGCGACGGCTTTGGCGATCCGGCGCAGCCCCTCCTCGATGTTCTTCATGGACGTGGCGTAGGAGAGGCGGATGAACCGGTCGTCGCCGAAGGCGCCGCCGGGGACCACCGCCACGTTCGCCTCCTCCAGCAGGAACTCCGTCACGTCGGTGGAACTTTCGAGGGCCTTCCCGCGCCATGTGCGGCCGAAGAGCCCCGCCACGTTCGGAAACACGTAGAAGGCACCCTCCGGGAGGAGGCAGGAGATCCCCGGGACGGCGTTGAGCCCCGCCGTGATGACGTCGCGCCGCTTCTGGAACTCCGCCACCATGGCGTCCACGACGGCCGGGTCCCCGTTCAGTGCCGCCACGGAGGCCTTCTGGGCAATGGACGTCGGATTGGAGGTGTTCTGGCTCTGGAGGTCCGTCGCCGCCGCGATGACCTCCCGGGGACCGGCTGCGTAACCGATCCGCCAGCCCGTCATGGCGTAGGCCTTCGACACGCCGTTCACGACGATGACGCGGTCCTTCAGGCGGGCATCGACGCTGGCGATGTTGGAGAACTTCTTCCCGTTGTAGAGGATCTTCTCGTAGATGTCGTCGGAGATCACCAGGATTCCCGTCTCCAGGACGACCTCCGCCAGGGCCTTCAGCTCCTCCTCCGAATAGGCCGCCCCCGTGGGATTCGAGGGACTGTTCAGAATCAGGGCCTTCGTCTTTGCCGTGACGGCCTTGCGGAGCGCCTCCGGGCGCACCTTGAAGCCGTCCCGCTCCTCCGTCGGAAGGATCACCGGTGTCCCCCCCGCCAGGACGACGAGATCGGGATAGGAAACCCAGTAGGGCGCCGGGACGATCACCTCGTCCCCCTCCCCGAAGAGGACCTGCGCCAGGTTGTAGAGGCTGTGCTTTGCACCGCAGGAGACAAGGATCTCGGGACGGGTGTAGGTCAGGCCGTTGTCGCGCTTGAGCTTGGCGATCACGGCGTCCTTCAGGTCGTCGATCCCCCCCACGGGGGTGTACTTCGTGAAGCCCGCCCGGATGGCCTCCACGGCGGCCTGCTTGATGGCCTCCGGCGTGTCGAAGTCGGGCTCCCCGGCTCCGAAGCCGACGATGTCCCGGCCCGCCGCCTTGAGGGCCGCCGCCTTGGCCGTGACGGCCAGTGTGGGGGAAGGTTTGATGAGGGTTGCTCGGGGTGACAGTTTCATGGTTTCCGGTTCCTATTTCTTGGCAAATTTTTCCTGCAGTTTCCTGTGGATGAGGTCCGGCACCAGGCCCCGTACGGACCCGCCGAGGCTCGCGGCCTCCTTGATGAGGTTGGAGCTGGTGTAGAACCACTTGTACCCCGTCATGAGGAAGACCGTCTCCACGTCCCGATTGAGGCGCCGGTTGATGAGGGCCATCTGGAACTCGTACTCGAAATCCGACACGGCCCGGAGCCCCCGGAGGATCACGGCGGCGCCGTTGTCGCGCGCGTAATCCACCAGGAGGCCCGCGAAACAGTCCACCCGGACCCGCTCCCAGTCGTGGACGGACTCCTTGAGGACCTCGTGGATCAGGTCCATCCGCTCCTGGACGGTGAAGAGGGACGCCTTGTTGGGGTTGTACGCCACCAGGACCACCAGTTCGTCAAAAATGCGGAGTCCCCGCTCGATGATGTCGATGTGGCCGTTCGTGATGGGATCAAAGGAACCTGGGTAAACAGCAATCTTTTTCATGGGTTGCTTTCTCCGCGCGACAGGGTTTCATAGAAGGACAGCACCGTGTCCCCGAATCGCCTGCTGTCCATACAACGCCAATGTTCCGTCGCCGTGCCCGCCCCCTCTTCCCGCGTCGAATGCTGGATCACCAGCAACCCGTCCGGGCCCAGGAGGGGCCAATCGGCCATTTCCCTCAGGATTTCCATGGTCATCCGCCCCGCATAGGGCGGGTCCGCAAAGATCCGGTCGAAT
>JBFYXW010000125.1:0-2510 GCA_041310335.1 Syntrophaceae bacterium
GACCCCATGAAAGAAATGCGGACCGGCCTCCCGGAACAGGGAGGCCCACGGATGCTCCGGTTCCTGAAAAACGGGGCGACCGATGAGGCGAATGCGCTCCTGCTCGCGAAGGAGGAAACGGAGGAGGGGGGACCGGGAAATCCCCTGCTTTGCAGAGCCTGCGGAAACGAGATCACGGAGGCCGAGCGGGGAATCCGACGCCACGGCCGCTTCGAGCACACCTTCACGAACCCGGCGGGATTCACCTTCCGCCTCGGCTGCTTCTCCGCCGCCTGGAACTGCATCCTCCACGGCGTCCCCACCCATGCGCACACCTGGTTTCCCGGCTTCCGCTGGCGCTTCTGCTCCTGCGGGCGCTGCGGGCTTCACCTGGGGTGGCAGTACGACTCGGGGGCAGAGGGCTTCTTCGGCCTCATCCTGGACAACCTGGTCCGGCAAAGCCATCCCCACTGAGGGGGTCGCTTGCCTTTCCCCCGCCGCGCTCCTATTGAATCAGGTTCGCATTGCCGATTCGGATGTTCGTCAGACCCCGGCCGCGGGCCGCTTCGAGGCAGGCATCCAAGAGTTCCCGGGTCGAGGGCGGCAGGTCGGACAGAACGAACTGGGGTTGGAAAGCCAGCAGGGCGTACGGGATCGACGGGTCGAGGGCAGCCATGAAGCCGGCGATCCGGGATATTTCTTCCGCGTCGATGTATCCGGGGACAACGGTCGTGCTGGCGACGAGGGGCGGTGGAACGGGCCGTTCCCGGATCCGCTTGGACAGGCGGGCGAAGTTTTCCAGGGTCCGGCGGTTGGAAACCCCCGTGAGGACTTTGTGGAGGGGCTCCGAGAAGGCCTTCAGGTCCACCTTGACACAGCCGCCCGAGGCCAGGGAGAGGTCCATCATGCGCTCCGCCAGCCTCTCCTCCATGGACCCGTTGGTTTCCCAGCAGACCCGGAGGATTCGTCCCGGGTTCCTTGCCAGGGCCTCCTCCGAGGTCCGGATGGCAAAGGACATCTGGCTGGCGGGATCGCCCCCGAAATGGCAGATGCAGGAAATCTGCTCGTTCACGCCGGCCAGGAAGTCCGCCATCGGCCGGTATCGACCCGCCACCGACTCCTGTCGAAACTGCGAGTTCTGGCAGTACAGGCAGTTGAAGGTGCATGAATGGTAGAAGACGGCCAGGTTCAGCCAGCCCCGCTCCGGCCCCGTCCGGTGGGCGTACGCGGGATGGCCGGCCCCGCTCCCCCCGGCGCAGACCCAGTCGGCCACGCAGTTCGTGGGCAGGGGATCGTGATACCAGGAAAATTTCCCCATGAGGGGAAACGCGCCCTCCAGCACGCCCTTGCGGTTCAGCCGCAGGCCGCAGAACCCGCGGCTCCCCTCGGGAATCCTGCAGGAATGGATGCACAGGCCGCAGGAAACGCCCGCGGGGTCATCCGGGGGCCACTGCGGCAGGCCGAAGAGGATGCGGCTCGCCCGGTGGGCCTTCAAGGCGACGGGCAAGGCCGCGTCGGGATTGGTGCGGATACAGTCGAGGCAGACGCCCAGCGCCTTTGCCACGACCCCTTCCAGCTTTCCACAGAGACTGCAGACCGTCTTTCCCATTCGAGACCCTCCCCCCCCCGGCAGGTCCCGATGCAGCGGCAAAAACTGCCCGGAACATTACAAGGTCACGATCTGGAACCCCTCCTCCCGGTAGCGCCCCATGGACGGATGTCCCATCATCTCGTCCAGCACACGAAGCCCCTGGGCCCCGGCCGCCGGGAGCGTCCCCATCTTGGACGAGCAGGCCTTGCAGACGCCGTCCACGAGACCGGCCTCCTTCACCCTGCTCCAGAGACGATTCAGGGGGTGGTCCTCCGCCGCCAGTTGCGGAACCAGCGCCGTTGCTTTTCCCTCGAGGATCAACCTCGCGTCGAACCCCCGCTCCTTCAGGTCCAGCATGTTCAGGAGCACGTGGATGAAGCACATCGGGTCGTCCTGAAAGGCAAAAATGGCAAGCTTTTTCATGATATTCCCTCCCTTGGACGGTGGGTGCCATTGTAAAGGGACCCATCCGGACGGTCAAGCAAAAGGACGGGCCGGTCCCTCGTTCCGTTCAACCGCTTGAAAGAACCGTTCAACGGTCGAGGTTGTTCCGAGTTCCCCGCGGCCACTCAAACAATCATGCGATAAGACATATCCAGCTTTATATCATATAGTTGCAAACATGATCCCTTTCGCTTTTCGTCTTGGCACGTCTTTCGCAATAGAGATCATCAAACAGAACAAAAAACCTCGGAGAGGAGACAGATCATGAAAAAGACACTGGGAACGATGATGGTGGCGGGGATTGTGGTTCTTCTGACGGCAACCTTCAGCTTCGCGGAATACGCCGCGGCGGGCGTGGGGAGCTTCCCCTACTTCCAGCTGGGCTGCCTGATCGTGGGGGGGATGACGATCATCTCCCTGAAGCACAAGTTCGAGAAGATGTACACCAACGAGGCCGTGGGCGCCTTCGCCCTCTACACGGTCCTGGTGGCCCTCT
>JBFYXW010000126.1:0-31279 GCA_041310335.1 Syntrophaceae bacterium
AACTCGCCTCAAAGAGCCCCCTGGCCCTCTGGAGCGCCAAGAAGTCCTTCTACGACATGTCGGACCTCGAGTTCGGCAAGGCCATGGAACTCGTCAACAACCAGTTCGCGCTCCTCTGCTCTCTGAAGGACGCCGTCGAAGGAATCAAGGCCTTCAACGAAAAGAGGCCGCCCAACTGGCAGTTCAAATGATCAGGAATGATGCGGGTCGCCTCAATCAGGAGAGGAACCAGGGCCGGTCCGACGGTTCCCCGTCACCCCGGCACATCCTGAGCGGCCCGCTGTAAGAAGGGCTTTCCCGGCCTCGTGACCGGGATAGGGAGGATACATGTCAAGAGAGGAGAAAATGGAGGCCGTCCGGCAGCGGGCCCGGAAGAACTTCACGCTGGGCTACAACTGCGCGGAATGCGTCACGGAGGCGGTCCTGACCCTGGTGGACACGGGCCTTCCTCCGGAAACCAAGAAAGTGGCCACCGGGTTCGGCGGCGGGGTGGGCCTCTACGGGGACACCTGCGGAGCCATCGCGGGGGCAATCATCGCCGTCGGATGCGTCCACGGCCGCAGCGGCCTTCCCACCGGTGAAGACCCGAAGGACGCGGTGAAGAAGGCGACCCAGGAACTTTACGGGAAACCGGGTCTCTACCGCCTATTCAACCAGATTCCCAACCGTTTCAAAGACAAGTACGGTTGCACCTGCTGCCGCGACCTCACCTCGAAGTGGCAGGAGTCCTGGCTGTGCCGAGACCACGCAATCCATTGCCGGGAAATCATCACCGAAGCAGCCGGCATCGCCGCCGAGTTGATCTTTACTGAACGGGACGAGGCAGCTTCGCTGCCCTTCGGCTACAACGTCGAAAACTTGCGGGACCCCGCCGCCGACCAGACGGCAAAGGTCACTTGAGGCACCGCCGGCGGAGCGGACTGCTCTGCATGACCCTGCCGAAAGGCAGAAACAAGAAGCCCCGGCCGGTCCGGGGCTTCTTGTTTCCCGGCACCAGCACCAAGGCGGGGTTCCGGCCACTATTCTTTACGGAACACCTTCACGAGGATGCTGCGGCAGCACTCGGTGTTCTTGACGACGAAGCAGTCGGGCCGCTCGATGAGCGAGTACTGGCCGTTCGCCTCGATCTTCAGATCCTCCCTCTTCAGGCCCCCCTCCCGCGGAATGAATAGCATCCGTCCGATGGGGACTCCCGCTTCCTTCAGGATTGCCATCACGATTCTCCTTGTGTCGGGGGCTCAAATCCGCCCCCGTTCAGATCAAAAGCAGCCCCGTCCAGTCCACCCGGTCGCGGACGGGGAACTGCGCCGGCAATCCGGCCTTCTCCAGCGTGGCCAGCACGTCGATCCCCATGGCCTCCATGGAGGGCCGCGCCTGGAACGGGTGGCGGCAGGGTTCCCCGGGCCGGACCACGGCGCACTCATCGCAGAGCCGGCAGCAGCCGCCGATGAGCGCGGCGGCAAAGCGAAAGCCTTCCGCAAAGGCGATCCCTTCCGCCCGATTCATCAGTCCGTGCAGCGTCCGGGCATGCGCGAAGACCTCCTCCCGCGGATCGAAGGGCCCCTCGGCGGAAACCTGGACGAGAACGGCCTCCCCATAGCGGGACAGCATCTCCCGGAACTCCGGCACGGAGGGAAGAAACGGCGGGCAGGTGAAATTCCGCCCGTAACTGTCGCAGAGCGGCACCTGGCACTTGAGCCGGACCCGCTCGTCCACGACGATGTCCGCCACGGGGATCGGGCGGACCTCCGTCGCCCCGCCCTTCCTGAGGGTCGCCCTCATCCGCCGGAACCAGGGCGGGTTACCCTTCGGTACGCCTCGCGTCATGGAATTCCTCTCCGCGATCCCGTTCCTTAAGCCCGCGAACGATTGCCCGCGACTGGCGGCACCCCTGAATCACCTCGCGCCCCGGACCCGGCCGATGTTCGCGGGGGGGCGGCCGGAGGTTTCCAGAGGAGCAATTGGGAAGCGTTTCCGTCACGGGGGTGCGACTCACCGACGGCAACACCTGGAAACGCTTCCGCGACGGCGGGAACCCCCGTGACAGCCCCCGCGCCCCGGACCAGCCAACGTTCGCGGGGGCGCGGCCGGGGGTTTCCAGAGGAGCAATTGGGAAGCGTTTCCGTCACGGGGGTGCGGCTCGCCGACGGCAACACCTGGAAACGCTTCCGCGACGGCGGGAACCCCCGTGACAGCCCCCGCGCCCCGGACGCACAGCCTGGAATTTGTCGGGCCGGAGAGGGGATCCTCAAGGATCCGCTCAGTACTCGATTCCGGCCCTCTCTTTTGTTCCCTTCGTGTAATGGTGCCGGATCTCCTGGATCTCGCTGACCGTGTCGGCCATCTCGACCACTTCCGGGGGAGCGTAACGCCCCGTGAGAATCAGGTCCATTGCCGGCGGCTTGCTGCGGATCAGATCCAGGAGGTCCGGCAGGGAAACCAGGTTGAAGTCGACGGCCACGTTGATCTCGTCGAGGATCACCATGTCGTGGGCACCGGACGCGAAAGCCTCACGGGCCATCTCCAGCCCCTGTTTCGCCAGTTCCACATCCACCGCCGCCGGGTTGTCCCGCATGACGAAGCTGTCGAGCCCGCTCTGGACCATCGTGATCCCCGGGAGATACTTCTCCGCGGCCAGGACTTCCCCGTATTTCCGGCCCTTCATGAACTGGATGACGAGGACCTTCTTTCCGTGTCCCACCGCACGCAGGGCCTGTCCCATGGCGGCGGTGGTCTTCCCCTTCCCGTTCCCCGTCAGGACCATCACGAGGCCCCGGCTATACCGGGACAGGGTTTCCGCGATTCGGTCGTTGCCCACTGGCTCATCTCCCCGCCCCCGCCCTTGAACACCGGGGGCGCCATGCCTTACCGGAAGAAAAAACCCGGGATCCCTCCGGGAGGTGCTCCCTCCGCGGGCAAGACCCCGGGTTCTCCATCGTCTCCATCCGGACGGAACCGCTCAGTCGCAGTTCTTCAAGAACCGTCCGGCAATGTCCTCCGCCAGGGTGTATGGATCGGACTCCTTCTTCAGCAGTTTCTCCACCATCCCCGCCATTTCCCCGGACGCCACGAGGCGGCTCAGGACCGGCTCGAGAACACACGTCCGGATGGCCTCATTGAGCTCCACCACCGCCTTGCGGCGGACGCGGGATCCCAGGAGGTCATTCTTCACCAAATGCTGATAGTGCTCTTCAATGGTGACCGTCAATTCCTCCAGGCTCTTGCCGAAACCCTCCGGCTCGAAGGCGTTTTCCACCCGGATGATTGGCGGGCGCCAGCCGCCCGGAAACGCGGTGGGAGGGGCCATGTCGAGCATGGCCATGAGTTCCCGCCGCAGCTTCGATGAGCCCTCCCGGTCCGCCTTGTTGATGACGAAGAGGTCGGCGATCTCCATGATGCCCGCCTTGATGGCCTGGATCTCGTCACCCATGCCGGGAATCAGAACCACGAGGACCGTATGGGAGTGATTGATGATGTCCACTTCCTGCTGGCCCGTGCCG
Source organism: Syntrophaceae bacterium (assembly GCA_041310335.1). Classification (GTDB taxonomy): domain Bacteria; phylum Desulfobacterota; class Syntrophia; order Syntrophales; family PHBD01; genus PHBD01. The sequence goes on from JBFYXW010000126.1 coordinate 3,501, forward strand.
ACGGTTTCCACGATGACCATGTCCATCCCCATGACGTCCATGACGTGGATGGCATCACCTACCGCCTTGGCCAGGCCGCCCAGGGCACCCCGGGTGGCCAGGCTGCGGACAAAGACGCCGGGGTCCTCCGCATGGCGCTGCATGCGGATGCGGTCCCCCAAGATGGCTCCCCCGGTAAAGGGGCTGGTGGGGTCCACGGCCAGGACGCCCACCGTCTTTTCCCGTTTCCGGAAGCATTCGACGAGCCCGTCCACCAGGGTGCTCTTCCCCGCCCCGGGGGACCCGGTGATTCCGATCACGTGGGCCTTTCCGGTGAGGGGAAAGATGTGCTTGATGGTGGAGCGGGCCTCGCTCATGCCGTCTTCCAGGTGACGGATGAGGCGGGAAGCGGTCCTTACGTCCCCCGCCCTGATTTTCTTGACTTTCTCCATGATGTCACGCCCTTGGTTGAACATTCGTGTTGATCCATTCAACGATGCTGTCCAGGGTTGTCCCCGGCGTGAAGATGGCCTTCAGGCCGGCATCATACATGAGTTTGAAATCCTGGTCGGGGATGATGCCCCCGCCGATGACGGTGATGTCGTCGGCCCCCTTGTCCTTCAGCAGCGTCACCACCGCCGGGAACAGATAGCGATGGGCCCCCGACAGGCAGCTCAGTCCGACGATGTCGACGTCTTCCTGGATGGCCGCCGCAGCGATCTGCTCCGGCGTCTGATGGCAACCCGTATAGATGACCTCGAAGCCCGCGTCGCGGAAACAGCGGGCCAGTACCCGGGCTCCCCGGTCATGACCGTCCAGTCCCGGTTTCGCAACCATGATTCGCAGTTTCTTGTCTGCCATTGAGTCGTCCCTCCCCCCTCGTTAGTAGAGTCCCGGATCGCGGTATTCACCGAAAACCTCGCGGTAGACGTCGCAGATTTCCTGCACGCTGGCCAGGTTCTTCACGGCCTCGATGCAGTAGGGCATGACGTTCTCCCCCTTCTTGCAGGCGCCCTTGAGGTCGTCCAGGCAGCGCTTCACGCTCTTGTTGTCGCGCTTCCGGCGGACAGCGGCGAGGCGTTCGATCTGCTCCTTCTCGACGCTGTCGTCGATCTCCAGGAACGGGATGGGTGCTTCCTCGGCAGTCTGGTACTTGTTGATCCCGACCATGATCTTCTCCCCCGCGTCGATCTGGCGCTGGTACTTGTAGGCCGAGTCGGCGATCTCCAGCTGGGGGAAGCCCTTCTCGATGGCGGCCACCATGCCGCCCATCTCATCGATCTTGTGGATGTACTCCCAGGCCTTCTCCTCCACCTCGTTGGTGAGGGCCTCGACGAAGTAGGAGCCCGCCAGCGGGTCGATGGTGTTGGCCGCGCCCGTCTCCTCGGCGATGATCTGCTGGGTCCGGAGAGCGATCTGGACCGCATGGTCCGAGGGCAGGCAGAGCACCTCGTCCAGGGAGTTCGTGTGGAGCGACTGGGTCCCGCCCAGGACGGCCGCCAGGGCCTGGGTGGCCGTGCGGACGACGTTGTTGTAAGGCTGCTGGGCCGTCAGGGAGCAGCCCGCCGTCTGGGTGTGGAACCGCATCCACCAGGAGCGCTCGTCCTTGGCCTTGTAGCGGTCCCGCATGGCCTTGGCCCAGATCCTCCGGGCGGCCCTGAGCTTGGCGATCTCCTCGAAGAAATCGCTGTGGGAGTTGAAGAAGAAGGACAGCCGCGGCGCGAAGGAGTCGACGTCGAGGCCCTTGCGGCGGAGGACGTCCTCCACGTACTCCATGCCGTCCCGGAGCGTGAATGCCAGTTCCTGCACGGCCGTGGCGCCGGCTTCACGGATGTGGTAGCCGCTGATGGAGATGGTGTTCCACCGGGGCACGTGCTTGGTGCCGAACTCAACGGTGTCGCTGATCAGCTTGACCGACGGTTCGGGCGGGCACATCAGGGTCTTCTGGGCGATGAACTCCTTGAGCATGTCGTTCTGGATCGTCCCGCCGATCTTGCTCAGGGGAATCCCCCGGATCTCCGCGGTGGCGCAGTACATGGCCCAGAGGGCCGTCGCCGGCGGGTTGATCGTCATGGACGTGGTCACCTTGTCCATGGGGATCCCGTCGACGAGCTGCATGAAGTCCTCCAGGGTGTCGATGGCCACCCCGCACTTCCCGCACTCGCCGCGCGCCTTCGGCGAGTCGGTGTCATACCCCATCAGGGTCGGGAAGTCGAAGGCGGTGGAGAGCCCCGTCTGCCCCTCCTTGAGCAGCAGGTGCCACCGCTGGTTCGTCGTCTTGGCGTCTCCCATGCCGGAAAACATCCGGAACGTCCAGTACTTCCCCCGGTACCCCGTCACCTGGTTGCCCCTGAGGAACGGGAACTGGCCGGGATAGCCGATGTCCCTGACGAAATCCATGTCCTTGATGTCATCGGGCCCGTAGAGCCGCCGGATGGGAAGGTCCGAGACGGTGGACCAGAGCGCCTCGGGCTTCTGATCGGCGTTCTTGGCAACCACCCTCTTGACCTCGTCCTCCCACTTCTTTCGGAGCTCACTCGACTGTGTCAACACTTCCATTGCGAAATACACGTTACCCCCTCCTTTCCAAAGTATTCGCTACAAACGTTCAGCGCCGCGGACGGGAGTCCCGGCGCCGGCTTCACAGAATGGTTCAGCATGATCGTTGTGCGGTTGAAACGGAAAGGAAAAAATCCCGCCCTGCGCAGCGGGAAATGCAAACAGTACCGGGGAAACAGGATGATGGATGCAACTGGATGGTGCGATATGAAGGGATTGTACAATCATACCGTCCGACCCGATGGTCGTGTTCCTGGATGTCTTGTTTGAAATCCCCCCTCCGGACCGGAAATGGACCGAGACGTGCGCTTTTGCCGAGAGCCTGAGGGTCCGGTCCGGAAGACCTCCCCCTTGGTGAGCGGGCACTGGTAAAGCGTACTCTTGCTATCTTGAATCGGGTCGTTTGTCAAGGAATTGTCAAGACCGGACCGGGTTGTTTCAGGTCAGCAGGACGGGCCTTCCAGGTTCGACAGGCGCCGCTGGAGCACCACGCCCGCCACGATCAGCGTCAGGCCGAGGACGGTGGAGGGCAGGATGGGTTCCCCGACGATGACGGCGATGAAGATCAGCGACAGGAAGGGGGAGAGGTAGACCAGGTTGCTCACCTGGGCGGTGGTGCGGGAGAGGGTCAGGGCCTTCAGCCAGAAGACGAAGGTGATGCCCATCTCGAACAGGCCGACGTAGATTCCGCCCAGGACCCCCGGCAGCGGCAGGGTACGGAAGGAAGCGGTCAGCAGGACGGCCGTGAACGTGTAGGCCGTGCCGAAGGCGAAGGAGAGAAGCAACTTGAGCACCTCGTCCCGCGTGTCCTTCACGTTGAAAAGCCAGAACAGGGCCCAGATGACGGAGCTCCCGAGGGCCAGGGCCGCTCCCGCGGGATGGGTGAACCGCAGGTCCTGCAGGTCTCCCCGGGTGGACACGATCAGGACACCGGCGAAACTGACCAGGATGGCCGCCAGGCTTCCGACCCGGATCCGCTGGCGCAGGATGACCGTCGACAGGAGGACCAGCATGACGGGCCAGGTGTAATTCAGGGACTGGGCCTCCTGGGCGGGGAGAAGGTCGTAGGCCTTGAACAGGATCAGGTAGTAGGCGAAGGGGTTGAGAAATCCCAGCACGGCCGAGTGGAGCCAGTCCCGGCGAGACATGCCCCGAAGGAGCCCGATCTTTCCCTGGGCGAGCAGAATCCCGAAGACCGCCGCCGTCGACGTGAGGGAGGCGACGAACAGCATCTCCAGGACGGACAGGTGGCGCAGGGTGAGTTTGAAGGCCGAGGCCACCGTGGACCACAGGAGCACCGTCAGCAGGGCATAACCGTACGCCTTCCGTTGCTCGCTCATCGTCCTCGCAAGGCCATTGGGAGGGGGAAAACCGCCGGCGCGAAAAAAGGCCGGCGCGAGACCACCCCTTTCATATCATCGCCCCCCGGAGGGCACAAGGGAATCCTCTCAAACCGCGGCCCACCCTGCCGCCGCGGCCGACCCCGCCTGCGGCCGGCGGGAATTCTCCTTGCTTCGCACGGGACATTCCTTTATCAAAAAGGACCCCTCATCCAGAGGCAGGGAGGATCCCATTCATGAAGAAGACCCTTCTTTCCGTCCTGCTCGCCGCACTGCTGGCGGTCCTGGTCGGATGCGGCGGAGACGACGGAATCACGGATCTGAAGATCGGTCTCATCGCGGAGTTGACGGGCGAATCGTCCGCCGTGGGTTTGTCCTGCAGGAACGCCGCCCAGATGGCCGTGCAGCAAATCAATGCCGCCGGGGGACTGACCATCGGGGACCGGACGTACAAGATGGAACTGCTGGTCGTGGACAGCGCCGGCAAGGCGGAATCGGCCGCCGAAGCCGCGCGGAAACTGATCTCCCGGGACAGGGTCCTGGCCATCGTGGGCCCCAACCTGAGCCGGTTCGCGATTCCCGCCTCGGATGAGGCCGAAAAAGCCCGGACCGTCCTCGTGACGCCCGTCTCCACGACCCCTCGCACCACTCTGGACGCCGTGACGGGGGGACCCAAGAGATACGTCTTCCGGGCCTGCTTCATCGACCCGTACCAGGGACAGGTGCTGGCGAAATTCGCCCTGGGCGATCGGAGTGCGGAAAGGGCCGCCGTGCTCTACGACGAGACGTCGGACTACAACAGGGGAATCGCGGCGGTCTTCCGGGACGTGTTCGTCAAACAGGGCGGGAAAATCGTGGCGTTTGAACCCTATGCCTCGGGAGACAAGGACTTTGCCGCCCAGCTGACCCGGATCCGGAATGCCGGGCCGGACGTGCTGTTTCTGCCCAACGACTACACCGAGATACCCCGCCAGATCCGGCAGGCCAGGGAACTCGGGATCAAGGCCATCTTTCTGGGCAGCGATTCCTGGGGCACCGCGGAACTGCTGACTTCGTGCGGGAAGGACTGCGAGGGCGCTTTCTTCAGCACCCACTTCGCCGCGGACGTGGCCACGCCGGCGGCGAAACGCTTCATCGAGGCCTACAGGAAACAATACGGGAGCGAACCCGACGACGTGGCCGCCCTGACCTACGATTCCTTCGGGCTCCTCCGGCACGCCATCCAGGCTGCGGGCAAACTGGACCGGCAGGCCGTCCGGGACGCACTGGCCAGGATCCCTGCATACGAGGGCGTCACGGGGAACATGGAGTTCCGGGAAGGTTCGGGAGACCCGGTGAAGAGCGCCGTCATCATGACGATCCGGGACGGCCGCTTCGTCTGGCATGCCAACGCCCATCCCTGACGGTCGACCGGTCCGTAGAAGGACGCCCCTATCGGGGAGGCAGGGTGCGGAGACTCTGCTTCAGGTAGCGTTTCGTCCAGGGGCAACAGGCGATGCAGACGCCGCAGATCGTGGTGGCGTCGATGCCCGCCCGCCCGCATAGACCCCGGGCGGCGGCATAGCAGGCGTGCACGTCCAGGATGTCGTCCCGGTCCATCCCGGCCCGCCAGTCCTCTCCCCGCGGCGCCCGGCCTGGGCACAGATCGACACAGGCCCGGCAGGTCCCGCAGCGGGATGTCCCGATCGGCACGGCCGTGTCGAAGGGGGCATCGGTCAGGACCGTGATCAGGCGTACCGCCGACCCGTAAGACTCCGTCACCAGCAGGGCATTCCGGCCGATCCAGCCCAGTCCCGCCCGGAGGGCAACCGTTTTGTGGGGAAGGGGCGTCCGGAAATCGGAGGAAAAGGACTCCCGGGTGGCATCCGCGGCGACGGCATCCCACCCGTGGCCGGTCAGGATTTCCACGGCGGCCCGGCCGAGATCCCCCAGAAGGCGGTTCACCCTCGTGTATTCCTCGAAGTAGGACGGCGTCGGCCCTTCCTCAATGCCGGCCACGATCTTCGGATTCAGGGCAACGGCGATGGAAAGGCCGATGGGCAGGAAGGCCCGATTGTCCGGCGGAAGGTCCCGAAGGTCGGCAAAACCAAGGAGAGCCGCCCCTCTCCGGTAGAGGGCGATTTTCAGTTCCGAGCGGATGTCGTCCATGGCGTCCCCCCACCGCCCGAAGTCCCCGGGCGGTTTCCCCCCTCGAACAAGAGTCCTCGACCGGAACGGCGGACCCGGCGGGAGCGGCGGGTCCGCCCGTCACCGGACCCGCGGCCTGCCTGTCAGGAGTGGCTTCCCCCGAGGTAGGCCTTCTGGACGTCCGGGTCGGCCAGGAGGTTCGACGCCGAATCCTCCAGGACGATCCGGCCCAGTTCCATCACGTATCCCCGATGGGCCAGTTTCAGGGCCGCCCGGGCGTTCTGCTCCACCAGGAGCACCGTCAGCCCGGCCCGGTTGATTTCCCGGATGGTCTGGAAGATGGTCTGGACGAGAAGCGGCGCCAGTCCGAGCGACGGCTCGTCCAGGAGCAGGACCCGGGGCCTCGCCATCAGGGCGCGGCCGATGGTGAGCATCTGTTGTTCTCCGCCGGACAGTGTCCCTCCAAGTTGATCCCTCCGCTGGCCCAGGACCGGAAAGAGCTGGTAGACCCAGGCGCGGGTCTCTTCGATCCCTTTCGCATCGCTTCGTACGAAGCCGCCCAGGGTCAGATTCTCGTCCACCGTCAGCGTTCCGAAGATCCGCCGCCCCTCCGGGGCCTGGGTGATCCCGCGCTTGACCACTTCATGGGCGGGAAGGCGCTGGATCTCCCGGCTGTCCAGGGAAATCGTTCCCTCCGACGACCGGACAAGGCCGCTCAAGGCGAGAAGCGTCGTCGACTTTCCCGCCCCGTTCGCGCCCAGGAGGGACACGATCTCCCCCTCCTTCACGGAGAGATCGATCCCGTGGAGCACCTCCACATTCCCGTAATGGACATGAAGGTTTCGGATTTCAAGCAGTTCGGTCATTTCATCACCCATGCCGCAGGGCGGCCACGGCACGGCAGCATCCATAGGATTTCAGTCCGGCAATGTCAACGAAAAAGTCCGCGGGCCCTTCAGGGGGAGATTCTCTGTTTTCCTGCCCCGGCGCCGCCTTCCGCAGCATATTTCCCTTGCAATTCTCTGAAGGTTTTGCAATTGTTTCGCTGGTATTTTGACTGTCTTCAGATGCGCGGCTGCATCCCCCGGGAAACATGGCAGGCGCCGTCCGGCCCGGCGACACCTTGTCCGTCAGGGGCTGGATGCGACGCTGACACATCCGTTGGGAGGAATTCATGAAGCGTTTCGAAGAAACGATCCAGCAGGCCATCCAGGAGCGGACCTCCGACGTCCACATCATTCCCGGCCATCGGGTGGCCTTCCGGAAGCACGGCCGCATCTATTTCCACGGCGCCAACCCCTGGAGCGCCCGGGAAACGGACGCCCTGGTCCGGAAGCTCATTTCGCCGGAGCAGTTCCAGACGCTCCAGGAGCGCTTTTCCGTGGACTTCGCCGTCAGCATCCAGCGCGCCCGCCTGCGCATCAACGCCTTCAGCACCAGCCGGGGGATGAGCATGGCCATCCGGGTCCTCCCGGGCAACCCCCCCACCATCGACAAGCTGAACCTCCACCCGTGCCTCCACGAGATCTGCCAGATCGACCAGGGCCTGGTCCTGATCTGCGGGGCCACGGGTGTCGGGAAGACGGCCACCATCGCCTCCATCATCGACGAGATCAACGCCAACCGGCTGGGGCACATCATCACCCTGGAGCACCCCATCGAGTACCGCTTCCGGTCCAAGAAGTGCGTCATCCAGCAGCGGGAACTCGGCGTGGACATCCCGTCCTACGACCAGGGTCTCATCGACATCCTGCGGGAAGACCCCGATGTGATCGTCGTCGGCGAGCTCCGGGACCCCGAAACCATGCGGCTGACCCTCAACGCCGCGGAGTCGGGGCACCTGGTCATCAGCACCCTTCACGCCTCCAGCGTGGAGGAAGCCCTGTACCGGCTCCTGAACTCCTTCCCGCCGGACGCCCAGGACGCCATCCGGGTCCAGCTCGCCACCGTCATGTCCTGGCTTGTCGTCCAGCAGCTCGTGACCCTCAAGGGGATCGATTTTCGCGTACCGCTGTTGTCCATCCTCCGGGGAACCTCGCCGGTCAGGAACGTGATCCGCGACAACAAGCTCCACCAGATCGAGGGGTTCCTCCAGACAGGCAAGGGCAGCGGGATGTTTTCCGCGGACCGCTACCTGGAAGAGTTCCTGGAAACACGCCGGGGCTTCGTTTCTCCGGCGGAAAGCTTCCGGCCCTCGGAAGAGGCGGCCCAGGAGCCGATGTATCGCTCGGCCCTTCTGAGCAAGGGGGCCGCTGCGGGAGGCTTGGCGGACATCCTGCGCATTCCCGAGGCGTCGCTTGCCCAGGACGCCTACGAATCCATGCGAAGTCCCGCCGCCCCTCCGCGGAGAGGCCACGACGCGGGGAGCCTCGAAAACCTCCTGAGCATCGACGAGGAAGCCTCCATCGAGGAACTGATCAAGGAATTCGAAAAGCGATGACGGTTCTCCGCCGGCAAGCCCGCTCCGCACCGGCGAACCATGCGAACGACAGGACGGGGGTACGATCTCTTGAAGAAGAAAACCGCGAAGAAGGATCAGAACCTGCGCCGCTATTCCCGGGTCAACACGTACCTGCCCATGGCGGCGTTCCGCATCGTGGCAGACCCGGACGACCAACTGGTGTCCCGGGTGGAACGGGACGCCATCATCGTGGACTTCACCACGCCCCCCCAGCTGGACAGCACGAGCCTGTCCGAGGTCCTCTCTCGGCTGGACGCCAAGCTGTCCGCCATTCTCAGCATCCTGACCCCCGGGCGGAAGGGGTTCTCGGCCCTTTCGTTCCGGGTCCTGAACCTGAGCGCCAACGGCATGCGCTTCTCCTCCCCCGAGGCGTTCGAACCCGGGCAATGCCTGGAGTTAAAACTGCTCCTCTACGGCCGGCCCCACGTCCTGCTCACACTGTACGGGGAGGTGGTCCGCTCGCTCGAGCAGCCTGAGGGCTACAACGTCGCGGTCCGCTACTTCGCGGAGACGGAGGAAGTCCGGGACGCCTTCCTGGGTTACGATTTCGCCGCCCACAAGGCGGTTCTCCGGCACCTGCTCCAGGAAAGCAACCGGGATACCAACCTTCTCCTGGTGAATCGCTGAGGGCCGGGTATCAGCCGCTGGCGGGCAGAGGCAAGGGCCGCTTCCCGGCGGACCGCCGCGAGGGGAAAACTGCCTCCCGTCCTGCCGGAACCCGCTCTCTTGCCGTGCGGGCCCGTCACTCCTCTGCCACCCCAAGGTAAGCCTCGATGACCTTGGGGTCCTCCTTGACCTCTTCCGGCGTCCCCTCGGCGATCTTCTCTCCGTTTTCCAGCACCACGACCTTCTCGCAGGCCTTCATCACCAGGGACATGTCGTGCTCGATGAGGAGGACCGTGATCCCCCGGTCCCGGATCCGGCCGATGAGCCCCACGAGGAGGGCCGTCTCCTGCTCGTTCATGCCCCCCGCCGGCTCGTCGAGGATCAGGAAGCGGGGTTCTGTCGCCAGGGCCCGGGCGATCTCCAGGAGCCGCTGGTTTCCGTAGGAAAGGTTTCGGGACAACTGGTTCACCTGCCCGTAGAGGCCCACGAAGGCCAGTTCATCCATGGCCTTCACCAGGGCCTGCCGCTCCTCCCTCCGCTGCGAGGGCATCCGGAGCATCGCCCCCAGGAACCCCGACTTCATGCGGCAGTGGCAACCCGCCAGGACGTTCTCCAGGACCGACATGCTCTGGAACAGGCGGATCGTCTGGAAGGTCCGGGCGATGCCCAGGGCCACGATCCTGGAGGTAAGCAGGCCGTTGATGACCCTTCCCTCGAATAGGATCCGGCCGCCGTCGGGCTTGTAGTTGCCCGTGATCAGGTTGAAGACGGTCGTCTTGCCGGCGCCGTTGGGCCCGATGAGCCCCACGACACTCCCCGGAACCACGTCGAAGGAGACGCGGTTCACCGCCGTGAGTCCGCCGAAGTTCTTGGTGAGGTCCTGGAGGGAAAGCAGGGGCTCCGTCATGTCCGCTCCCCCCCGCCGACGCCCTCCAGCCGGTAAACCCGCGGCCGCTGGGGGATGATCCCCTGGGTGCGGAAAATCATCATCACCACCATGGCGGCGCCGAAGACGAGCATCCGGGCGTTGGCCAGATCCCGGAAGACCTCCGGGATCCCGACGATCAGGACGGCCCCGAGGAGGACGCCGGGGATGCTCCCCGCCCCCCCCAGGATGATGAGGGTGAACATCAGGACCGACTCCCAGAAGCTGAAGGACTCAGGGGCGATGATGGTCATCTTGGAGGCGAAGATCAGGCCCGCCATCCCCGCCCAGGCGGCCCCCAGGGCAAAGACGGAGAGCTTGTAGCGCGCTGTGGGGACACCGCTGCCCTCGGCCGCCACCTCGTCCTCCCGGAGGTAGTTGAGGGCGCGGCCGAAGCGGGAATTCTCCAGGAAGTGGAACAGGACCATGGTGACCCCGAGAAAGGTGCCGATGAGGTAGAAGAACTCGTGAGGGGTCCGGATGGCCGCCCCGAAAACGATCGGACGGGCAATGCCGAAAATCCCGTTGGACCCGCCGGTGATGCCGAAAACGTCGTTGACGAGGGCGATGCGGACGATCTCGCCCACACCGATCGTCACGATGCACAGGTAATCGCCCCGGAGGTGGACGATGGGCCGGGCGATGACGGCGGCAAAGAGGCCCGCCGCCAGGGCGGAGACCGGCAGGAGCCACAGGATGGGGATGCCGAAGGTCGTGTTGAGGATCGCCGCCGTATAGGCGCCGATGGCGAAGAAGGCCGCGTGGCCCAGGTTGAAGAGACCCGCGTGGCCCACGATCAGGTTGAGGCTAAGCCCCAGGATGGCATAGATCCCGATGGTGTTCAGGACGTCCACCCAGTAGGCGTTCAGGTACGGGGGCAGCGCCGCCAGGGCGGCCGCGGAGAGGGTGAAAAGGACGATGTCCCGCTTCTTCATGCGCCAGCCCCCGTCAGATCTTCTCCGCCACCCGCTCCCCCAGGAGTCCCGTGGGGCGGACGATGAGGATCGCGATGAGGACGCAGAAGGCGATGGCGTCCTTCCAGGCGATGGAGATGTAGGCGGCTCCGAGGGCCTCGATGACCCCCAGCAGAAGCCCGCCCACCATGGCCCCCGGGATGTTGCCAATCCCCCCGAGGATTGCCGCGGTGAAGGCCTTGAGCCCGTAGACCCAGCCCATGGTGAAGTTGATCTGGCCATAGAGAAGGCCCACCATCAGGCCTGCGACACCCCCCAGGGCGGGGCCGATCAGGAACACGATCAGGATCACCCGGTTCACGTCGATCCCCATGAGCCGGGCCGCTCCCTGGTCGATGGCGGCGGCCCGGATGGCCGTCCCGACCCGGGTCCGCTGGACGAAGAGGTACAGGACCGCCATCAGCAGGACCGACGCCGCCAGGACGATGACCTTCACCACCGGGATGTCCACCTGGAACAGCGAAATCGCCGTGGACGGCAGGATGTCTTGCGGATAGACTTGGAAGCGGGCCCCGTACACGAGCATCACCAGGTTCTGGAGGAAGATGGACGCCCCCAGGGCGGAGACCACCGCCGACAGGCGGGGCGATTCCCGCAAGGGTCGGTACGCCGCCCGGTCCAGGACGGCACCGATCATCGCCAGCATCCCCATGATCAGGACCGCCACCAGCAGGACGCCGGCAACGGCGCCGTAGAACTCCGTGAGGCCCATGGCGGCCAGCACCGTCATCCCCAGGTAGGCGCCGATGGTGAAGAGGTCCCCGTGGGCGAAGTTGATGAGTTTGAGCACCCCGTACACCATGGTGTATCCCAGGGCGATCAGGGCGTAGATCCCTCCCACGGCGAGCCCGTTGGCGAACTGCTGAAAGAATTCTTCCATGGTCGATGGCTTTCCGCCCGGACAGCCCCCCGGTGGCCCTCGTTCCGAGGCCCGCCGGCGGAAACCTCCCGGCACCGGGGGCGGCGGCATTCTCCCCCCGTCCCGGGGTCCCGTGGCAAACGTACAAAAGGGGTTCGTCGCGGCCGGTTCACGAGCCCCTCCGAACCCCTCCCTCGTTATGAAAAACCGTTGCGGAAAAGAAACCGTTCCCTCTCCGCCCCCGGCCTCAATCCGCAGGCCCCGGCACGGGCGGCCCGGCTGGATTCGGGCCACACCGTCATTTCTGCAGGATGAAGTTGCCCTTCGCGTCCACCTTGTAGACCCGGTACAACTCGCCCACCCGGTCGCCCTTGGCGTTAAAGGCGATCCGGCCGGTGAGGCCGCGGTCGTCCTTGAAGCCCTTCTTCAGGTACGCCGCCAGCACCTCCGGGTCCGCCGAGTTCTTCGCCTTGATGGCCGCCGTGATGACCCGGAAGCCGTCCCCCGCCAAGAGCGCGTAGATGGAACTGGGGGCGCTGCCGTACTTCTTCTTGAAGGCGTCCACGAAGGCCTTCGACTCTTTCGTCGGCAGGTCTTTGGGAAGGGGCGTGCTGAGGAAGTAGAACCCGCTGGCGGCCTCCTTGCCTGCGATCTTGATCAGGTCCGGGTTGTTCTGGGCGTCCCCGCCGATGAAGGGGACGTTCCACTTCATCTGCATCTTCTGGCGGAGCAGGAGCCCTGCCTCGGGGTAGTAGCCCGTGAAAAAGACGACGTCGGGCTTGGCGGCCTTCAGCTTCGTCAGGATCGCCGTGTAGTCCCGCTCGCCGGGGGTCAGGGCGTCGAAGAAAACGATCTGGACGCCCTTCAGGAGCGCCTTCGCCTCTTGGGCCAGGCCCTTGGCGTAGGTGGTGTTGTCGTGGAGGATCGCCACGTTCTTCGCCTTCATCTTCTGGATGGTCTGGGCGGCCACCCTCCCCTGCTCGTCGTCCCGGGGGCAGGTGCGGAAGAAGTACTTCAGGCCCTTCTCCGTGAGCCGGACGGCCGTGGACCCGTTGGCGATCTGGATGATCTTCGACTCGTTGTAGATGTTCTGGGAGGCCTCCGTGATGGAGGACCCATAGGTCCCGATCACCGCGGCCACGCCCTTCGTGGTGAGGCGCTGGGCCGCCAGGGATGCCGTCTTCGGGTCCCCGCCGTCGTCCTCGGCGATGACCTCCACCTTCTGGCCCAGGAGCCCGCCCTTGGCGTTCAGGTCCGCATTGAGGAGTTCCAGGACCTGCTTCATCTCCTGCCCTTCGCTGGCCCAGGGACCGGTGAGGGGAGCCATCAGACCGATCTTCACGGGACCGGCGGCCATGGCCGTGGACGCCACCAGCAGCAACCCGACCGCGAACAGCGCAATGCGTTTCATGATTTCCTCCTCTGGGATGGGATTAAACGGACATTCCTTCTGAAAACAACCATGTAAGAAGCGTCGGTCTCATAGCAGGATAGCGGGGGAATGTCAATCCTTCTCGCCGCCGTCCCCTCACCCGGCGACCGATCACGCTGGAGCATCCGCTCCTTCAGGCCCCGCTATCCCTCCTCCCCGGAGTAGCCGAACTCCCGGAGGGCCCGGGGGTCCCGGGTCCAGTCCTTCTGCACTCGGACGAACAGCTCCAGGAAGACCCGGGTGTCGAAGAAGCGCTCCAGCTCCTGGCGGGCCCGGGTCCCGATCTCCTTGAGCATCGCCCCCCGGCGGCCGATCAGGATGGCCTTCTGGGACTCCTTCTCCACGTGAACGGTGGCGTGGATCCGGATCAGCCGACGCCCCTCGTCCTCCTTGAAGGCGTCCACCGTCACGGCGGAGGCGTAGGGAATCTCCTGGCGGGTGGCCAAGATGATCTTCTCCCGGATGATCTCGGCGGCGATGAACCGCTCCGGCCGATCCGTCAGGGTGTCTTCGGGAAAAAGGGGCGGGCCTTCCGGCAGGAGTCCCCGAATCGCTTCCAGGAGGACCGGGATCCCGTCGCCGCTCAGGGCCGACAGGGGAATGATCTCCCGGAAGGGATGGAGGTCCCGGGCCAGGTCGATGAGCGGCAGGAGGAGCGGTTTCCGGACCCTGTCGATCTTGTTGATCCCCAGGATCACCGGCCGGGAGACCTCTGCCAGGGAGGCGATGATCTCCCGGTCGTCCCGCTCGATCCGGGGCGCCTCCAGGAGCAGCAGGAGGATGTCCGCCGTGCGGAAGGTCTCCCGGGCGGCGGAAACCATGGAGCGGTTGAGGGGCGAGTCACCCCGGTGGATCCCCGGCGTGTCGAGGAAGATGAACTGGGCCCGCTCCGCCGTCCGGACCCCCAGGATCCGGTTCCGCGTCGTCTGGGGCTTCGGCGTGGCGATGGCGAGGCGCTCCCCCAGGATGGCATTCAGGAGGGTTGACTTGCCCACATTGGGGCGGCCGATGATGCCGATGAATCCGGACCGGAAGGGATCGTGTTCCATGGCGTGCTCATAGCACAGGCACGGCGTTCCCCGAAAGGGGAAAGGGCCGCCGGTTCGTGAGCCCCGCATCCGCCTTTCTTCCCCATGGCCATGATGATCTCCTCGCCGAGGATGGGTTTCACGGCGTCGACAAAGCCGCGGATGCCCTCGACCTGGTCCCTGATCTTTTCCGTGACCGCCGAAAACTCCTCGGCGCTGGCGGCGTTCTGCTGGACCACCTTGTCCATCTCCACCACGGCGCGGTTGATCTGTTCGATCCCCTGGGCCTGTTCACGGGATGCCGCGGTCACCTGTCCGATCAGCCCCGTCACCCTCATGGCAATGTCCCGGTTCCGGGAAAGCTCCAACTGGATCTCGTCGAACAGCGACGAGGCCTGACGCGTCTTTTTCATCGACTCGGCGATCAGGTCCTCCGTGTTCCTGGCCGCCGACGCCGAGCGGAGGGCGAGGTTCCGCACCTCTTCGGCCACCACCGCGAACCCGGCTCCCGCCTCGCCGGCCCGGGCGGCTTCCACGGCGGCATTCAGGGCCAGGAGGTTCGTCTGAAAGGCGATTTCGTTGATGGTCTTGATGATCTTGGCCGTCTCCTCGCCGGCCTGGACACTGGAAAGGACGACCTCGTGCATCGCGCCCATCTTGCTCTCCACGGACAGGAAGCTGTCCCGGGCGTCCTGGGTCATCAGCCGGTTCGCCTCGCTGGCGTTCTCGGCGTTCCGGGCGGTCATGGACGTCATCTCCTCCAGGGACGCCGACGTCTGCTCGATGGCCGCGGCCTGTTCGCTCGCACCTTCCGCCAGCGAGGAACTGGTGGAGGTCATCTGGTCCGTGCCCACGACGATCTCGTCGACTCCCGTAACGATTCCGTAGAACGAGCCCAGGATCGGGATCGCCTTCCTGCGGGCGATCATGACGAACGACAACAGGAGGAACGTGGCGGCAATCGCGATCGTGATCGCCGCGCTCATGAGGTCGTCGGCAACGGCCAGCCGGCCAAACAGGTAAAACAGCAGGCACGTGATCAGGATCGGGGGAATGATCGCCGCGTACATCTTGGTCGGCCGGTGCTTGCCATAGATCAGGCGCAGCCCTCCCAGCACGAGCACCGTGATGACGACAATCATCCCCAACAACCGCAATCCTTCCAGAACGTGAACCATAACATCCTCCTCAACTCGAATTGGGTATTTCACATATGCCGTATCCGGCTGCGGATCTCCGTCTGCCCGGGGCATCGTCCCGCATTCCCCGCCGGTTCCGGACACACCGGTGCCCGGATTCTCCCGGAGTGGGCTTCCACCCGGTCCGGAGCCTGCGCTTCCCTTCGGGACCGGTCTCCCACCCCACTGCGAACATGGAAACGGGGGCCGCCGTGAGACACGGAAGACCCGGAGTCATGTCAATTCGTTGACTCTGTAGTCAACGCCGTGTCGCGGACGGAAGGCGATCAGCACCGTTCCGGGGGCTTTTCTGCCCTATTTTGCCGCGGACCGGACGGGTCCTTGGAATCAGCCCGCATGATCGAGCAATAAACATGCCGAAAGGAGAAGGAGTTGATCGACGGTGGGAATGGGGGTGTCCGGAGAGGGTGCGGTGCACCCGGAGCGCCTGGAAAGCCTTCAGGTACGGCCGAAGCAGTCGATGGGGACGCGGTCCCGACCCGAATCCAGGACCAGGGTCCCCCGGGCCTGGGAGGGGTCGCTGGCGACCGTCACGGCCTCCAGGCCGAAGCGCTCCCGCAGGAGCGACAGGTTGACGTTCCGCCGGCCCCGCAGAACGGAAACATCACCCGGGGCCACCCGGAAGTGCGCCTCCCGGCGTCCGGCGGCGGACCCGTCCAGCAGGGTGGCGGCGGCCCGAAGAAAAAGGAATTCCCGGACCAGCGATCCGAAGGCGGGGTGGAAGGGCCCGGCCACGACATCGCGGCCCCCGGTCATACCCGGCGTCGGCTGAAGGCCCAGGCGGATGACGGGGATTCCGGCCTTCGTAAAGCGGATGACCGCCCGGGCGCACCACTCCACGGCCTCGCCCAGTTCCAGCGGCCGGTAGCACCCGGCCCGGAAGTCCTCCTCCAGGGCGGTCCCCCGGAGCACAATGGTCGGATGAATCCGGACCCCGCCGGGCCGGAGGGCGACGGTCCGGCGGACCGTTTCGGCAAAGACGGCCGGGCTGTCCCCGGGAAGTCCCGGCATCAGGTGCACCGACGTCTCGAACCCGCGCTCCTTCAGGAGGGCCACGGCCCCCTCGCCCTCCGCGGCGGTGTGGCCCCGCCCGCATCGTGCGAGGACTCCGTCGTTCAGGGACTGGAGCCCCACCTCCACGGTCGCAACGCCGCCGGCCCCGAGTTCGTCGAGGACGTCCCCGCCCAGATGGTCCGGGCGGGTGGAGACCCGGAGGGAATCGACGCCCCGCGGACCGAGATAGGCGCCGGCCCAGCGGAGAAGCTCCGCCCGCCGGCTCCGCGGCAGCCCCGTGAAGTTCCCGCCGTAGAAGGCGATCTGGACTCGCCCCGGTTTCCCGCCGGATGCGGCACGCCGGGACAGGGCCTCCTCCACCCGCCGGCGAAACAGCCCCTGCGTCCACTCCCCCGCCTCCTCGCCGGAAGACACGGCCTGGTTGCAGAAAAGGCAGCGCTGGGGACACCCCCGGTTGGGAAGGAAAAACGGGATGATCACGGCAAGCTCCCGCCCCCCTGGAAAGACAGCAGGTCCAGGGCCAGCCGGGCCGCCTCCTGCTCGGCCTCCTTCTTGTTCTTCCCCCGGGCCCGGATGGAGACGACGTGGGCCACCCTCACCTCCATCTCGAAGGTCTTGTCGTGGTCCGGTCCGGACTCGCCCACCAGTTCGTAGCGGGGGATGAAGTGGTAACGGCCCTGGGCCAGTTCCTGGAGGTCCGACTTGTAGTCGCGGTAGATCGGAACCTCTCCCTCCTCCCGGATCAGGGGCGTGAAGAACCGCTCGATGAACCGGTTCGCTCCCCGGTAGCCGCCGTCCAGGTAGATCGCCGCGATCACCGCCTCGAAGGCATCCGAAAGCAGGGACGATTTCTCGCGCCCGCCGGACTGGTCCTCCCCTTTCGCCAGGAGCAGAAAGGACCCCAGGTCCAGTTGCCGGGCCAGCTCCGCCAGGGGGCGCTCGTTGACGATGGAGGTGCGGCGCTTCGAGAGCTGGCCCTCCGCGTCGCCGGGGAACAGGCGCATCAGGAGGTGGCTCGTACAGAGCTGGAGGACCGCGTCGCCCAGGAACTCGAGGCGCTCGTTGTCGGCGCACCCCTGGGCGGCGTGCTCGTTGGCGTAGGACCGGTGCGTGAGCGCCACGTTCAGGATTTCCACGTTCCCGAAGGCGTGGCCCAGCCTGTCCTCAAGGACCCTCAGGGCGGCCCGCCGCGGCCGGGTCAGGGGCGCCGATCGCCCCCACCAGCGTTCCCTCCCGCGCTTCCAGCGGAACCACCGGAACCATCCGGTTAACATGCCTTTCCTCTCCATTGGTCACCATGACGGGCACGTATTCCCCGGAAAAACCCTTCCGGAAACCCGTCTCCCGGTCCCGCCGGTCCTCCAGGAGGACCGTGACTTCCCTTCCCACGAAGCGGGCCGCGAAGGCCTCCCGCTTCCGGCGTCCCAGGTCCCTGAGCACCGACGCCCGCTCCTTCTTCACCCTGTCGTCCACCTGGTCCGGCAGGTCCGCCGCCGGCGTCCCGGGGCGTCGCGAATAGGGGAACACGTGCAGGTAGGCCAGCGGCAGGTCCTCGATCAGGCGGACCGTGCTCGCGAAGGACCCGTCGTCCTCCCCGGGAAAGCCCGCCATGACGTCCGCCCCGATGGCGCAGCCGGGAACCTCCGCGGCGATCCGCTCCACCAGAGCCCGGTAGAACTCCCGCCCGTAGGTCCGGTTCATGGCCGTGAGGACCCCGTCGTCGCCGCTCTGGAGGGGGACGTGGAGGTGGCGGCACAGGTGCCTGCCCCGGTGAAGGAGCCGAAGCATCCGGTCGGGAATTTCCCCGGGCTCGACGGAACTCAGCCGCAGGCGGTCCACGACATCCCCGTTCTCGATCCGCTCGAGAAGGTCCGTCAGGTCCCCCGCCTCCCGGAGGTCCCTGCCGTAGGCCCCCAGGTGGATCCCCGTCAGGACCACTTCCCGGTACCCTGCCTCCGCAAGGCGGCGGAGCCGCCGGAGGACCTCTTCCGGCGGGACGCTCCGGACGGGACCCCGGGCCCGGGGGATGACGCAGTAACTGCAGTTCGCCTCGCAGCCGTCCTGGATCTTCAGAAACGCCCGGGTGTGGTCGGGAAAAGCCCCGGCCCACAGGCGGCCCGGCTCCCGGCAGTTTTGCACGTCTCCCACGTCGACGAGGGGACCCGCGGCCCCGCCGCCGTTTCCATGCAGGATCTCCCGGAGGACCTCCGGAAGCCGGTCTTTCCCGTCATTCCCCACGATCCGCCGTATGCCGGGAATCCGGACGAGTTCCCCGGGGCGGCACTGGGCGTAGCAGCCGGTGACCACAATGGCGGCGTCCGGGTTGCTCCGGTGCGCCCTCCGGATCAGTTGCCGGGACTGGAAGTCCGTCCGGGCGGTGACCGTGCAGGTGTTGATGACGAAGGCGTCCGCCGGGCCCGGAAACGGGACGACCGCGAGGCCGGCATCCCGCAGCGCCTCGGCCACGGCAGCGGTTTCGCACTGGTTCACCTTGCAGCCCAGGGTGGCCAACGCCACCGTCTTTTTCTTCCCACCTGTCATTGCGTCCTGCCCTTGTTCCGTCTCCCCGCCCCGGTCGTCCACCGCCCACGTCCCCGATTCGTCCCGGGCACCGGGCCGGCTGTCGCCGGGCAAGCCCGAGGGGTCCCCGGCAATCCCTTGTGGCGGCAGCGGCGGAGCCGCCTCGGGGGTCGCCCCCTGTTACGGCGACCGCCCCGGTTTGTCAAGGTCAAAGGACCCCTGGAAATTTCAGCGGAACTGCATTAGAATGCCGCCATTTCGCACGGAGGATCTGTCATGGAAGGCATCACCCACTACCTGGCCGCCCACCCCATCGCCCTGATGGCCCTGATCTTCGTCTGCCTGATTCTCCTCTACTTCCTCTTCAAGCAGTTCCTGAAGCTGGCCTTGGTCGTGGCCCTGGTTCTCCTGGCCATGGCGGGGTATTTCTACTTCCAGGGGACGAAGGACCTCAAGGACGTGATCCAGAAGACGAAGGAACAGACGGCGGAGGTCATCGACACCAGCAGGAAAGTGTACGAAAAGGGCAAGGACATCTACCAGAAGGGCAAGGACGTGACGGAAGGCGTGGGGCGCGTCCTGAACGGCGACGAGGGGAAGACGGGGGAGCGGCAGGAGAAGCCGGCGAAGGGAAAGTGAGGCCGGGGCACACCGCTCCGCCCGGATCCGGATCGCGGCCTCCGGACGGCTAAAGCAGATCCACCTCCATGGCCCGAACAGGGCAGGCGGACACGCAGAGCTCGCAGCCGTTGCACTTTTCCGCGTCGAAGACGACCTTCGCCGATCCCGCCTCGAAGGCCAGGGCGCCGGTGGGGCAGAAGGACGTGCAGGCCCCGCAGTGGACGCACCGGTCCCGGTTCTGGTTGACGCTCTTGGAGAGGGGCTCCACCCGCAGGCCCCGCTCCCTGAGGAACTGGATCCCCGCATCGAAATTCTCCTTCACCCCGCCCAGTTCCAGAACGATCATGCCGTCCCGGCGGGGGAAAATGCGGGCCTTCAAGATATTGAACTCCAGGTCGTACTGCTTGACGAGCTGGCAGATGATGGGCTGTTCGACATTGTCCGCCGTGTAGCGGATGACGACCTTTCTAGAATACATGGAACGTCTCGTTTCTCCTTGATTTTTCGGGAATCCTACGGGAACGGGGCCGGGAAGTCAAGGATTTCCTCACCTCACCCGGACCCGCCTTCCCTCCCCCGCGGACCTTCCGCTGCCCCGCCGCCGGGGCTTCATTTCCCCCCGGGTCCGGCAAACCGCCCGTACAGTTCCCGGGCGAGAGAGAACAGGGCGTCGTTGGCCTTGGGTCCCCCGATGTTGGTCATGGTCACCATGGCGAAGTCCCGCCGGGGATCGATCCAGATGTGGGCCAGGTTCATGGTGTTGGACCCGCCGTGGTAGATGAGCGGCTCCGGGGCCCATTCCATGGGCATTTCCCCCCAGCCGAGGGCGTAGCGCCCCTTGGACGGCGTCCCCGGGGCGGCGTCCTTTTTTTCCGGCATGGAGGCCACCGGGGTGTGGAGCTTCCGGAGCGTCGCGGGCTTCACGAGGGCCGGTGCCCGCTTTCCCTCCCCGGCGTTCCACCCGGCCCAGCGGGCAAAGTCGAGGACCGACATGTGCCCGATTCCCGCGGGTCCGATCAGGCCCGGGGCGTCGCCGTTGGGTCCCGCCAGCATGGCCTTCGCCTTTCCGTCCGCGACGAGGTGGCCCAGGGGCGCGTCGGTCCTGCCCTGGGAGGACTGGGGCCCGAGGCCCGCCGTCGCCAGTCCCAGGGGCTGGAAAATGCGCTCCACCACGCATTCATCCCAGGTCTTTCCGGCAGCGCGCTCGATCAGGGCGCCGGCGATCGTGTAGCCCAGGTTGGAGTAGGCAAACACCGTCCCGGGCTTCGACGCAAGGGCCTTTCTGCCCGCTTGGCGGAGGAGGAAGGACCGCATCTCGTCCAGGTTTCCCTCCTGGAACATGGCGTCCCGGTAGAGATTCATGACATCCTCGTTGTCCGGGGAGAGGCCCGAGGTGTGGGCCAGAAGCTGCTCCAGGGTGATCCGCCGGAAGTCCGGGTGCATCTGCGCCGCCATTTCCGGGAAGACCTCCGCGGGCGTCGAGGTCCACTTGAGCCGGCCCTCCTCGACCAGCATCGCCGCCAGGAGGGCCGTGAAGGCCTTCGTGTCGGAGCCGATGTGGAACCGGTCGTCGGGCGTCACGGGCATGTCCGCCCCGGCCCGCCGGGTGCCGACGGCTCCGAAGGCGACAACCTTCCCGTCCTTCACCACCGCGGCGGCGAGGGCCGGCAGGTCGAACTTCGACAGGTAGGGCCGGAGGGCGGCATCCAGGGACCCCCGGCCGTCCTCCGCGACCCGGCAGTTCCGGTACAGCGGCTGCCAGTCGCCGGAAGCGCCCCGCACTTCCGCGAAGGCCCCGTCCCCCTTGATCCACCACACCAGTGCGACATCGTCGGTATACCGCGACCCCGAGGCGGAGAGCGCCCGGGGCAGCGTGATCGTTTTGCCGTCGGGGAGGCGGACCTTCACGAAGGCGAGGCTGCCGTCGGAGAGATCGTAGTACGTGGCGATGACGCGGTCCCCGTTTTCGCAGACGTAGGGAACCGCCTTCCCCGCCGTCACCGCCGGCCGGCCCGTCTCCGCGAGGGCTGCACCCCAGAAAAACGCCAGCAGCAGGGCCCCCATTGCGATCCGGATTCCATTCCTTTTCATTCCCTCCTCCTTGCCCTTCGCTTTTGAATGCACTCCCTGTCCGATTCCGCACGGGATGGTTTCTTGGCACCACAAGGTCTGCATCTCGGGTATGTGCGGTGCCATCGGGGCGCGGGGCTGCCACGGGGGCCTCCGCCGATCGAGCCCGCGCGGCCGGCAAGCGGTAGCCCGGGTCGCCATCAATATTGCGGATGACGCGGCTGTTTGCAACCGGAAAGACATTTGAATTTCGGGTGCCATCCGATGACGCCTTGTGATAAACGCATAAGAAAATCTGGCAAGCGCCAGGCATTCAGGGAGGACATCGATCATGAGAATCGCGGTGATGGGACTGGGGGGCGTCGGGGGCGTCTTCGGCGCGAAGCTGGCCAATGCCTATGCCGGCAAGGGGGAGCACGCGGTTGTCTTCTTCGCCCGGGGGGCCCACCTGGAAGCGATCCGGCGGGAGGGCCTGACCCTCGCGGCGGCGGACGGGACCATCACGGCCCGGCCGGACCAGGCGACGGACCGGCCGGAAGAGGCGGGAAAACTGGACCTGGTTCTCTTCTGCGTCAAGGGCTACTCCCTGGACGAGGCGGCCGCCCAGCTCAAGGGCAGCCTGCGGGAGAAAGCGGCCGTCATCCCGCTCCTCAACGGCGTGGACATCGCGGACCGCCTGAAGGCGATCCTGCCGGGGGCCGACGTCCTGGAAGGCCTCGTCTACGTCTCCGCCTTCGTCGAGGGCCCGGGAAAGATCAAACAGGTGAGCCCGGCCCACCAGATCGTCTTCGGGCCCCGGGATGGCAACGTCGAACTCTACCGGCCCACCGAGGCGCTCCTGAAGCAGGCGGGTGTCAACGCGACCCTCACGGACCAGCCGCTGATCCCCCTCTGGACGAAGTACCTCTTCATCTGCCCCTCCGCGGGCCTGACCGCCCTCACGAAGAAGACCTTCGGGGGCATCATGGAGGACCCGGAGAGCCGCACGCTTCTCAAAGGCCTGATGGAGGAGGTGGAGGCCGTGGCCCGGGCGAAGGGCGTGGCCCTGCCGGCGGACATCGTGGAGGCGTCCCTTGCCAAGGTGGCCGGGTTTCCGCCGGCTACGAAGACGTCCCTGCAGCTCGACTTCGAAAAGGGCAACAAGACGGAGATCGAGCTGTTCAACGGGTACGTCGTCCGGGCGGGGAGGGAACTGGGCGTCTCGACTCCCTTGAACGAGAAGGTGTACCGGGGCTTGACGGGACAGGCCTGACCGCAGGGACCCGGCGCCCCGGCATTCCGAAACGGTCGGACGTTGCCGGGATCGCCCCGAACCGGGCCTCACTGCGTGCCTGCTTCGCCCGAACCTCGTCACAAGCGGGGTGGCGGCGGGCCGGCGGCGGGCGGGATCACCCCGGGGCCGGCCTCACCCGAACACGTACGTCCCGGGGGCCCTCTCCCGGGCCGGGTAACGGCGGCTGCCCAGGGGCGGCGGCGGGCCGGGAGGCCCGCTCCGCCGGGCCAGCCACTCCGCCCAGTCCTCCCACCAGGAGCCCGGGCGCTCCGCCCTCCCCTCGAGCCAGGCGTCGGGCTCGCCGTCCAGGCCGTCCTCGCCCGCCCAGAAGCGCTTCTTCCCGAACTCCGACGGCGGGTTCACGATCCCGGTGATGTGGCCGTCTCCCGCCAGGACATAGCGGGCGGGACCGCCGGCGAGGCCGCAGGTCCGAAAGGTCCCCCGCCAGGGGCTGATGTGGTCCAGGAGAGCCCCCACGACGTAGAGAGGCCGCTCGATCCGCCCCAGGTCGAGGGCCCGGCCGCCGAGTTTCAGGCCCCCCGGCTCGGCAAACCGGTTTTCCAGGTAGAGTTCCCGCAGGAAGCGGGATGCCATGGCCTCGGGCAGGTTCGTCGCGTCGCTGTTCCAGTAGAGGATGTCCGACTTCGGCGGCTCGCCGCCGTAGAGGTAGTTGTTCACGAAGTTCCGCCAGACCAGGCTGTCCGCCCGGAGGAGCCGGAAGGTGGCATCGATCAGGCGGCCGTCGAGGACCCCGTCCCGCTTCATCATCTCTTCCGCGAAGGCCACGGACCGGTGGGTCACGAGAAAGCCCAGTTCCCCCGGTTCGGCGAAGTCCACGAGGGTGGAGAAGAGGGTCCCGTCCGCGATCGGGCCTCCCCCGCGGCGGCGACCCGCCGCCAGCCAGGACATCAGGGCCGCCAGGATGGTCCCGCCGATGCAGTACCCTGCGGCGTGGACCGCGGGAACCCGGCAGATCGACCGGGCGACCCGGACCGCCTCGAGGGCCCCCCGGAGCATATAGTCGTCGAGGGTCACGCCCCGCATCTCCGGCCCGGGGTTCCGCCAGCTCGTGATGAAGACCGTGAAGCCCCGGCGGGCGAGGTACCGGACAAAGCTGGACTCCTCGGCCAAGTCGAAGATGTAAAACCGGTTGATCCAGGGCTGGATGAAGACCACCGGAACGGGATGGACGCGATCGGTCACCGGGCGGTACTGGATCAGTTCCATCAGCTCGTTCCGGTGGACCACGGCCCCCTCCGCGGTGCCGATGTTTTCTCCCGGCCGGAAAGCGGCCCGGTCCACCATGGGGGGCAGGAACTCGCCCCGTCCCTGGTCCTCGATCCAGCGGAAAATCCCCCGGCGCAGGCTGTCGCCCTCGGTGTTCAGGCAGCGCAGGACGGCGGCGGGATTGGTCCAGAAGAAGTTGGCCGGGGACAGGGCATGGAAGGCCTGGCGGGTCCAGAAGGCGGCCCGTTCCCGTTCCCGGGCCCCGAGACCGGGCCCCCGGTCGATCATGTTCCGGAGCCAGGCGGTGTACTGTCCGTAGACTTTCCGGGAGGCTTCGGCGCTCTGCCGGACCGCCTCCAGCAGGCACTCCCCGGGGTTTCCCCCCGCGGGCGGACCTCCCGGGAAGGCACCCAAGGCCCGGGCCGCCTCCTCCATGGACGTCCGCTGCACGTCCGCCAGCAGGTCCAGGAACCGCCGATTCAGCTCATCGGCGCTCCCCCGCCACGACTCCTCCACCCTCTGAAAGGCCTCGGTGATGCCGAAGGGATCCATGCCGCCCTCCTGCGGGACCGGACCGGGACATCCGCTTTTTTGCCCGACGGGCGCCCGGTGATTACGCGGTTCGCTTCTTGATGAAGGTGGCCAGTTCCCCGACGGCCGTCTCGTCGGTCAAGAGGTCCAGGGGAATGCGGACCGGGAAGGTCTCCTGGAGGTAGGTCTGCAGGTTCACCGCGGCGATGGAGTCCCACTCGGGGATTTCGCCCAATTTTGTCTCGGGGGTGATCGCAACGGCTGCCGCATCGGGGAAGTTTTCCAGGATGCCCGCCCGGATCTTCCGGAGAATGTCTTCCATGGGTATCTCCTCGCTCAATTGCCTTCCGAGGGCAACGCCGCAGGCGGCCCTTTTTCAACAGCCTTACAGGCGGATCAGGTTGGCCCCCCAAGACAGCCCGCCTCCAAAGGACACCGTGACCACCAGGTCTCCGGGGCCGACGGCTCCCGTCGTCCGGGCCTCGTCCAGGGCGATGAGGACAGAGGCCCCCGCGGTGTTGCCGTATTCGTGGATGTTGACGAAAAACCGCTCCTCCGGAACATCCAGGCTCGCGGCGATCTTCCGGATGATGTTGATGTTGGCCTGGTGGCACAGGTATCCGGCAACATCCCGGGGTGCCACGCCCGCCTCCGCGAGAAGGCGCCGGATGATCTCCGGTCCCTTTTCCACGGCGAATCCGAAGACATCGACGCCCTTCATCCGGAAATAGGCCTGCCGGGGGGAATCCATCCGCTCGAAGGGGAGCATGGTCCCGCCGCCGGGCACGCAGATCATCTCGGAGAGGCCGCCGTCGCTCTGCATGCAGGATCGGAGCACCCCCCGGTCGGTGCCGCTCTCCGCCGCGAACAGGACCGCCCCGGCGCCGTCCCCGAAGAAGGGGTAGGACGCGAAATCCTTCGGGTTGGTGATCTTCGAGTAGACCTCCGAGCCGACGAGCAGCAGGTTCTCCGCCTGGCCCGCCCGCAGGAAGGCATCCGCCAGGGCGATGCCAAAGGTGCTCCCGGAGCAGACGGAGTTGATGTCAAAGGCGAAGGCCCTGCGGGCCCCCAGATTGTGCTGGACCCGGGTCGCCGTGGCGGGCTGCATCCGGTCCGGGGAGGAGGTGGCCACCACGACGCCGTCCAGCTCCACCGCCGGGAAGCCCGCCTTGTCCAGGCAGGTCCGGGCCGCCAGGAGGGCCAGGTCGGAGGTGCACTCCTCCGGGGCGGCCTGCCGCCGTGAGCGGACCCCCGTCTTCTGGAAAATCATCTCCCGCGCCTCCGGGGAGAACTGCTCCAGATCCTCGTTGGCAACGGCCCGCGCCGGCAGGTGGCTGCCGGTGGCACGGATGACGGCGCTCTTCATGGTCCCCTCCTCCGGGCAGGATGGCAGGGCCGCGATATTACATCATTCGGGGCCGGCTGGGCAACGGGATTTATGTTCCGTCCCCGCCCGCGCCGCACGGCGGTAAAAAAGTTTCCGGCAACGCCGGGAGAGGTCCCCCGTCCCGGTCCGTCCGGGTACGGCCCTCCGCGCCGAAATATCCGCCTGACAACGGGGACGGATTCGGGTACAGTTTCGCCCCGCCGGCCCCCTGCCGTAAAGCGAAACCGAAGGGCCGGCCCCGGGAGAACCATGCTGCGCGCGAA
This sequence comes from Syntrophaceae bacterium, assembly GCA_041310335.1. Classification (GTDB taxonomy): domain Bacteria; phylum Desulfobacterota; class Syntrophia; order Syntrophales; family PHBD01; genus PHBD01. The sequence continues at coordinate 29,896 of JBFYXW010000126.1, forward strand.
GGATTATTTTCTCTTGCTGGTCGTCTACGCCTCCATCCTGGCGGCGGTCCTTTTTCCCGGCCTCGGGTCGGTGTTTCAGCCCTACCCGCAGCACTTCCTGATGGTCCTGTTCTTCCTGAGCTTCCTCACCGTCCGGCTCGACGAAATCGGGACGCTCCTCAAGCGCTCCCCCGGGGCGATCGCCGGGTTCACCCTCTTCAAACTGGTCCTCCTGCCCGGGGCCGTCTATTTCCTGTTCCTCTTCCTCGCCCCGGCCTACGCCCCCTCGGCGCTGCTCCTGGCGGCGGTCTCCACGGGCGTGACGGCCCCCTTCATCTCCAACGTAGTGGGGGGGAACAGCGCCCTCGTCATGGTCCTGGTCGTCGTGACCTCCCCCCTGGTTCCCCTGACGCTCCCGCTCCTGGTGGAGCTGTTCCTGGGGCAAACGGTGGAGCTTCCCTTCTCCGGCATGATCCGCATGCTGGCCACGGTGATCTTCGTCCCCATCGCCGCCGTGGAGATTCTCCGTCGGTGGGCGCCCCAGACCCTGCCGCCGCTTCTGAAATGGAACTACCCGATCTCCCTGGTCCTGTTCGTCCTCATCAACCTGGGCGTCTTCTCCCGCTATGCCGATTTCTTCCGCCGGGAACCGGCGCTCCTGGCCGAGGCGGCGGGGGTGGCGATGCTCCTCGCCGCCCTGTTCGCCCTGCCCGGGTGCCTCCTTTTCCGGAGGGGTCCCGTCGCGGACCGGCTCGCCGGGGCTGTCGCCGCCTGCAACATCAACAACGTCCTCGTCATCGTCTTCGCCTCCCGGTTCTTCGGCCCCCTGGAGCCCACCGTGGCGGCCCTGTACCTGATCCCCTACTTCGCCGTCATCATCCCGCTCCGGATCTACGGGGCCCGCGCTAGGGCCTCCCGGCGAGGAAGTGCCCCGGGATGAAGGTGGAGAGGGCGGGGACGAAGGTGACCACGAGGAGCACCGCCACGGCAATGACGAAGGGGATCCAGATGGCCCGGCTCAGGCGCTCCAGGGAGAGGCCCGAGATGCTGCAGATGGAGAACAGGACGCCCCCCACGGGGGGCGTGATGAGGCCCAGGACAAGGTTGAAGCAGATGATGACGCCGAAGTGGACGGGGTCGATGCCCATCTGCTCGGCCATGGGCGCCAGGACGGGCGTGACGATCGTGAGGGCCGGAGCCGTTTCCATGGGGATCCCCACGAGGATGAGGAACAGGTTCACCAACAGCAGGAAGACCACCGGCGAGGCGCTCCACTCCGCCAGGAAATCGACGGCCTTGAGGGGAAGCTGCTCCACCGCGATCACCCAGGCGAAGGGCTCCGACAGGCCCAGGAGCAGCATCACCACCGCCGTCTCCAGGCCAGCCGCCAGGAGCACCGCCGGGA
>JBFYXW010000127.1:0-3546 GCA_041310335.1 Syntrophaceae bacterium
TCTCCGTGTGAAGCCACGTCTTGTCAGTGGCGATGATTCCGTAGGAGCCGTTGCCGCAGCCCGGGAACTCGCTGGAGTACCAGACGAACCCGTTGCCCAGCCTGTGGTTGATCTTGATGTCCCTGCCGAAGTGCTGGTTCCGGGACATTGACTCGTACCGCTCCGTGTAATCCTTGTCCCCGCCGCCTCCGCCGACGTAGCATCCGGTCGAGCTGAGCACCCGGGGGAAGTTCTCCAGGCCGCAGAAGCCACGCTTGAACCTCTCGACCAGCCCGCGGCCCTCCGGGCCGAGCTGCCTGAAGTCGCTGGGCCTGTACTTGTGCCCGGTCTGGGGCGAGGTCTCCGCCCAGAACTTCTGGACAGCCTCCTCCGCAACCCAGTGCGGGTCGAAGCGGGACTTGAACTGCTCGTAGGACTTGAACTCGTCGCGGCGGTTGTGGATGAAGGGCTCCCAGCGCGCCACCCTCGACAGCGGGAAGGGGTAGCCGTGCCGGTGGCCGCGGGACGGGAGGTAGCAGAGGAACGTGCCTTCGTTCCGGAAGAGCCTGGGGAACACGTACTCCGTCACGGACTTGATGCCGTTCCGGTACGTCCGGGATTTGCGCCCCGCTGCGTCGATCTCCCAGGGGCCCCAGCCTCGCCCGGCGGTCTGGATGTCCACGGGCTCCGTGAACCAGACCCGGACCGGCACGAGCCGGCCGACTCCCAGGAGGTTCTCCTCCAGGTCGTCGCGGCGCAGGCAGGTCTCCAGGGCGTCGTGCAGCTTGCCCTCGGTCACCGACAGCAGGACTGGGATGTTGGCTGGTGCAGGGACCATCGTATCCTCCCAGAGGGAAGCGGCCCGGGGAGGAGGCCCTCCCCAGACCGGTGTTGTCATCCGGCGATGAGCTGGTCGAACGTCGTGTTCCGCCCGATGAGCTTGGCGTAGTAGGTCGCCGACTGGGACTGGAAGGCCGGGTTGCCGAGGTACTCGGTGAGGGACACCGCGTCCAGGGCATCCTTGGCGATCTCCTGCCACTTGGCTTTGGAGGCGTCGACCTTCTTGACCTCGACCACGACGGTGTTGACCGCCACGGTGGCCTTCATGGTCTCGCGCTGGGCCCGGAGCTCGGCATCGATCTTCGGGTAGAGCCGTACGTTGATCCGCTTCTCCAGCTTGTCCAGGCGCGCGATGGCGGCCTTCAGGATGCCCTTGCGGCGGATGAGGGCGGTCTCGTACGGGGTGAGGACTCTGGCCCGGGGGGCGACGTTCGTTGAGGCTGTGATAGGCATAGGGAACCTCCAGCTTGGGTTAGGGTTGTCGTGAGGAGAGGGGTGGGAGCCCCAGGGCGGGGCTCATACTCCCTTGTGGTCGTTGGTCACCTTGGCGTGCACCAGGTTGGGGTAGCGCCGGGGATACCGGCCGCGGTGCCCGTTCAGGTGCGCGTCGTAGGCCCTGCGGTTGTGGGGCGTCCAGTCACCCCTCGCCACCTCGCGGTGCAGGGGGTTGGCCACGAAGCCCGGAACCTGGAAGGCCGACAGGGGCTCGGCCGATCCGCGGTGCCCATTCAAGTACCGTGTCCAGGCCACGCAGTCGTCGTCGGTGACGATCCCGTCCTGGGCCACGAACTTGGCGCGGAGCCAGTCCTTCTCCCGCTCGGAGAGGGGCCGGCGCTTCTGGGACTCGTGCCCGTTCCCGTTGCGGGTCACGGTGCGGGATGCCCGCTGGGGGACGTCCGCCGCTGCCGCCGCCTCGAGAAGGGCGCGTGTCTGCCGGGACCTGCGCGTCAACACCGGAGCAGGTGGGACGTCAGGTAGGACGGCCGGACGCTGCACTTCAGGATGGGGCGCGCGCTGCGTCACCGGTGCCACGGGGGCTGGCTGGGCCATGCCCTGGCAGGGGACGGGAGCCGGGGCCTGTCCGAGGAGGGCCCGGACGTCGGCATCCGTTATCTCCAGGGTGCAGGGGTAGGCGCCGTCGTGTCCGTCCAGGCGCTGGATCTCCGCCACCAGGTACTGGTTGACGAAGTCCGCGATGACCGGGCGGAACCGCTGTGAGTCGAAGGCGTGCTCCCGGAGGTACTTGAAGGTACCTTCGAGCAGGGCCTTCTGCGAGAACTCGATCGTTATGTTGGGCATCGTTGCCTCCTTCTGCGTTTAGAGCATCTTCAGGAACTCGTCGACGGTCTTGGCCGCGCCGAGCATGATGGTCAGGTCCGTCAGGTCTTCCTGACCTATGGCCCTGTCCCGTTTCGGCCGGAGGTTGGCCTCCGCCACTATCTTCTTGTCGTAGACGCGGTCCCCGACCTTCCAACTCTTGGGGAACCCGTCCTTCTCCAGCGCCTCGCAGATGTCCTGCCAGACTTCGGAGACGTCCGCGTTGATGTCCACCTCGACGGTGCCCTCCTTCTGCTTCATCTGGAAGGGCAACCCCGGTTCGAGCCTGCTCAATAGGGCGTGTATCTTCTCGCGGGTCGCCAGCTTGATCCCGACCACGAACTGGACGGGCTGGGGCACGGCATCCCGGAGGGCATCCCGGAGCATCTGCTTCACGGTGGGGCTGAGCTCCTTCGCGGTCACGGCCACGATGTCGGGACCCGTGGTCCGCGTGAGCTCTATGTTATGCTCCTCTTGGAGCTTGAGCACAAGGGGTATGTTCATTCGTGATTCCTTTCGGTTGCCAGTTCTTGAACTCGACAATCAGTCGTCGGGTCTCACGCCGGCAGATGTCCTGCTCCCGCTCCACGTCCTTCAGCACGAGGTCGATGTTCCCCTTGCGGGCCTGGAGCCGCTGCACTATGTAGCGGCTCCGGAATGTCGGGGCGGGGCTCATACGAACGTCGCCTTCGGCCGGACGGGCGCGGCGGGCCGGGGAAGCGGCATCGGTGCCTGTGCTTCAGGTGCGGGTTCCGGTACGGCCGTCGGCTGCACTTCGGCCACCAGTCTGCGTGGCATGCCTGTGATGTCGGCCACGGAGGGACGGTTCGGTGTGCCCGTGCCCATTTGGGCGCGCAGGGAGCCGGCCTGTGCTATGATGACCTCGAGGTCGTCGAGGTTCAGGCCCTTGGCCTTGCCGCACTTCTCATTCCCGTCGTCGTCCTGGTACCACTCGCGCTTCTCGACGGTCGGGCGGCCGTTGTTCCAGCGCACGAGCTGGAGCTTGACGGTGCCGCCGCGCACGGTGTTCGTCGACAGTATCTGAAGGCTCTCGAAGGTCACTTCACGGTCTCTGTTGAAAGGCATGGTATTCCTCCTGTTAAAGTCTGTGGGGCTTGGAGAACGACTCGATGGCCTGCTCGCGGGTCGACGGCCAGTCGTACTTCCACTCGAAGATCGGGAAGCCGTTCTGGGATGTCACGTTCCCGGCCGGGTCTATCGGGCCGACGAACCTGTGGTACACCTTGACGCACCCGACGCGCATCTCCTTGTAGAACCCCTCCTTCTCGCCGCCCAGGGCCTTGACCCGGTTGTCGGCGTGCCTGAAGGCGTCCTTGACGGCCTGCGCGTCATCCTTCGAGATGAAGTCCGAGCTCAGGCTGGTCTCGACCATCGACCCGTCTTCCTGAC
>JBFYXW010000128.1:0-27747 GCA_041310335.1 Syntrophaceae bacterium
CCTCCGGGGAGTCGCAGTCCATCCGCACGCCCGGGTCGTCCACGTCAACCAGCACCGCTACCCCTTCGAGGCGCCTCAGGATCGTGCGGAGACCTCCCGGGGTTTCCGGCGGCAAGGCCCCGCGGAAGTACCGGAGCGGGATCAGCGGGGGGTGGCCCCGCCGTCCCCCGTGGACGGGGTAGACGACCCCGCAGCGGCGGGCCAGGTATTCCTCCCGGAGGAGGCGGATCGTGGCGGGCCGGACGAGGGGAATGTCGGCGGGGAGGAGAAAGAAGGCCTCCGTCCCGGCGGGCAGGCCGCCGATCCCGGTCAGGATGGAGGAGAGCATTCCCTCCTCGGGACGGGGATTGATGACGGGACGCGCCCCCAGCTCCTCCAGGACGGGCAAACATGCCGCGGACGACGGGCTCAAGACGACCAGGATGTCCTCGATTCCCCCCTCCCGGAGCCCCCGGATCGCCTCGCCGAGGAGCGTCGAATGTCCCAGGGGAAGGAGGGGCTTGGGCAGGCCCATCCGCGACGACTCCCCCGCCGCGGGGATCAGGGCGGCGATGGTGCCGGGGGTCTTCACGGTGTCCGGTCCGCCCGGTGGCGGATCAGCTCCGCGGCGATGCTGACGGCGATCTCCTCCGGCGTCTCGGCGCCGATGGGGAGTCCGATGGGGGCGTGGACGCGCTTCAGGTCCTCTCCCGTGAAGCCCTCCTCCCGCAGGGACGCGAAGATGGCGTCCCGCTTCCGCCGGCTGCTGATCATGCCGATGTACCCCGCGTCGGTCTTGAGGGCCTGGCGGAGGACCTCCCGGTCGAAGGCGTGCCCCCTCGTGACGATGACCAGGAAGTGACCCGGCCCGACGTCCAGTCCCTCCAGGGCCCGGTCCCAGGCGTCGAGGAGGACGACCCGGTCCGCCCCGGGAAACCGCCCCGGATTGGCGAAATCCGCCCGGTCGTCGAGGACCGTCGTTCGAAAACCCGTCGTGTCCAGGATCGCCGCCAGGGCCCGGGCGACGTGGCCGGCCCCGCAGAGGCAGACCGTGACCACGCCCCGCAGGGATTCCACGAGGAACCGGCTCCCCGCGACCGTCACGATCCGCGGCGGGCCCGCTATCCTGTCCGGTAAGGACAGGGCGGACAGGCCGCCCCCCGGCTCTGGCGGGCCGACGACGGTCCCGTCATCCCGGACCAGCCACTGGCCAAACGGGTCGGAGCCCCCGGGAATCCGGGTGACGAGCCGGGCCCCGCCGCGGCCGTCCAGGACGGCGGCGGCCTCCCGGAAGAGGTCCCCTGCCTGCGGATCCCCCGCCTCCAGGCGACAGGTCAGCACCTCCACGCTTCCCCCGCAGAGCATCCCCAGGTCGGCCGCGTCCCGGGCCGTGAGGACGAAGGACTCCACCACGGCCTCTCCCGTGCAGAGCACGCCGGTGGCGATTTCCTGGACCCTCGCCTCCAGCGCGCCGCCGCCGATCGTCCCGAGGCTGTTGCCTCCGGCGGGGACGATCATGCGCGTCCCCGGGGAACGCGGCGCCGAGCCCCGGGCGGAGATGATCTGGGCCACGGCGCAATCGGTTCCGCCCTCCAGGAAATCGCGGATGGAATGGAAAAGGGTTTTCATGGGGAGCGCCTCCGCCGGAGGTTCGGCCTCATCGGGCCGTCACCTCGTCCCGGTCCCGGAGGATGAACCCCAGGAGCCTTTTCGTCTTGTCGGTGTAGAGCTGCAGCCCCGGGACGTTCGGTTCGTAGAGCATCTTCTGCATCAGGAGGCCGTCGTCGTCGAACCAGCGGGGCAGGAGGCCTCCGAAGAAATACCCCTTCCGGCGCAGGGCCCCCACGGCGAACCCGACTGCCGGGTCCGTCAGTCGAAGGTACGCCTGGAATACCGACACTCCTTCTCTCGTCGGCGCCTCTTCCGCCTTCGCGATGCGTTCCCCGAGATCCCCGCCGATTTCAAGGACCGTCAGACGGGCCAGGTTCGCCCCGGGGAAACCGAGGGAATCGATCCTCGACCGCCCTGTGCCGGGCGGCTCCGGGGAGGCTTCCGCGTACGTGTGGGAGGCCGCGTGGGCGTCCCGGTGGAGTTCATGAAGGAGCCCCGCGTAGGGGGCGGGCAGGCGGATCGTCTGCCCTTTCGGCTGGTAGATCCGAAACGCCAGGACCGCCCCGACCCTTCCGGAGGCGCTCCCCTCCTTCTCGTAGGACGCAGCGGGCATCAGGTCCAGCTCGATCCCCGTTTCGCTGTAGCGGAAGGCCACGCAGGTCTTCTGCATGAAGACATGGTTGGCCACCGCCTCCCCCCACAATCCCTCCAGGCCCAGTTGGCCGATCAGCGTTTCGTGGATATACAGGGCGATCCGGTCGTTGATCCGGCGGTTCCGGAATTCCGGCAGGACCATGCCGTGCCCCACCTCGTAGAGGCCCTGGAAGGGCGCCGACGTCCGGTACAGGCCCCAGTGTCCCGCCACGAGGCCGTCGGAGGCCCGGCAGACCACGTGGTACATCTGCCCCGTCTCCTGCTGGCGGACCAGGGCCTCCGGGTCGTACATCTCCCGGATCGGGTAGGCCTCCCCGTAGGTGACCCGGTAGAGGGAAACCGTGCCGGGCGCGTCTTCCGGCTGCATCAGGCGGATCTCGAAGGCGTCTTCCTGCCGGTTCATGGTGTCCTCCCGGGTGGCTGTCGCCCCGGTTTCGGGCGACGTTCCCGGGGAATATAGGAAAAATCCGGCGGCGGGTAAAGGGGAATGTCTCTCGGCCGCGCCCCCGCGGATGTCGGTTGGTCCTCGGCGCGGGGGCTGTCACGGGGGTTCCCGCCTACAGGAGCAGCACCCAGAGGGCTACGAAGGCGATCCGGTAGATGCCGAAGGGGATGAAGGTGTGGGTCTGGATGAAGGAGAGGAGGAACTTGATGCTCAGGAGCGCCACGACGAAGGAGGACACGAAGCCGACGGCCAGGAAACCCATCTGGTCCGCGGTGAAGGCGGCGCCGCTCTTGAGGAGGTCGTAGGCGGTGGCGGCCAGCATGGTGGGGACCGCCAGGAGGAAGGAGAACTCGACGATGGTTTTCCGCCGGAGGCCCAGGGCCAGCCCGCCGAGGATCGTGGCGGCGGAGCGGGAGACCCCCGGGACCATGGCGACGGACTGGAAGAGGCCGATCAGGAGGGCCTGGCGGTACGTGATGCCCGACACGTCCTCCACCGCGTCCTCCCGCTCCCGGTGCAGGTATTCGAAGGCGATGATGAAGGCCCCCCCCAGAAACAGGGACCAGAGGACCACGTTCGGCGAGCCGAGGAGGTGGGTCTTGACCACCCGGTAGAGGGTCAGGCCCAGGATCCCCGTGGGGAGGAAGGCTACGACGAGCTTCTTCATGACCCCGACGTCCACGAGGAGACGCCGCCAGTAGAGGGCCACCACGGAGAGGATGGCGCCCACCTGGATGGCGATCTCGAAGCTCTTGAGGAAATCCGTGTGGCACAGGCCCATCAGCTGGGAGGCGAGGATCAGGTGGCCCGTCGAGGAGATGGGCAGGAACTCGGAGATTCCCTCCACGATTCCCAGGATGAGTGCGGTCGTCCAGTCCATGGCGCTATTTCCTGCCCGCCGGTCCGTCCAGGATGCGGGACATTTCCTCCATTCCCTCCAGGACCCTCGGGGAGAGTCGGTAGAGGGCCTCCCCCACGACGTGGACCCGTCCCTTCCGGACCGCCGGCAATTCCTTCCACCGGGCGGGCAGACTCGATCCGCCCGCGTCGGTCATGGATCCCCGGCCGATGAAGATGATGTCGGGAGATTGCCGGAACACCTCCTCGACGCCGAGCTTCGGGTAGGGCATGCCCGTCCGGTCCGCGATGTTCCGCACCCCCAGGAGCGTCATGGCGTCGTCGATGACCGTTCCCGGTCCGGCGACCATCAGGGGCTCCGGCTGGATGACGAACAGCCCCGTCCGGATGCCCGTCCTCCGCATCCCGCCCCGGGACGAAAAGCGGCGCAGGGCGCTCTCGAGGACGGCGGCACGCTCGGCCGCCTCCTTTTCCGCCCCCAGGGCCGGCCCGATCTCCCGCAGGGCCCGGGGCAGTTCGGAAAGGCGCTTCGCCCGGAAGACGTGGGTGGCGATGCCGAGACGGACCAGCCGGTCGTGGATCTCCCGGGGGGTCCCCTCGTCGGTCATGACCACGAGGTCGGGCCGGAGGGCGATGATCGCTTCCAGGGAGGGATTCGTGTAGCCCCCCACCTGGGGCTTCGTCTTCGCCGCCGCCGGCCAGTCGCAGAACCGGGTCACGCCGGCCACGCGGCCGCCGAGTCCCAGGTCGAAGAGGATCTCCGTGAGGTTCGGGGCTAGGGAGACGATCCGCTGGGGCGGCGATGCGGCGGCGGTGGGGGGCAGGGCCAGGAGGCACAGGGCCAGGAGGGCGAGGCGGGCCGCCTGGAGGAGGGCTGTCCATGCCCGCAGCGGGCCGGGATTTCCGTTCTGGATGGCGGAGGCACTTGACATGGGGCGACGGACCGTGTTTAGCATCCGCCACGAGATCCTGCAAGGATGTTCTTCTTCACGGCGACGGAGACGGGAACGCGAATGGATCCATCCTCACAACCCTGGCCCGCCCTGAAAGGGCGCTATCCCTTCCGCCTCGGCACGACCTCCTACATCGTGCCGGCCCCCATCCTGCCGAACATCCGCTTCCTGGGCCCCCTGGTGGACGAGGTGGAGATCGTCCTCTTCGAGAGCGGCCGGGAGCACAACCTGCCCGGCCCCGCCGAGGTCGCCGAGATGGGCGCACTGGGGGAGGACCTGGAGCTGACGTACAACATCCACCTCCCCACGGGCCTGTCCCTGGGGTCCGGGAGCAAGGCGGAAAAGCGCCGGGACTGCGAGACGATCCTGCGCTTTTGCGATCGGACCCGGCCGCTTCGGCCCGCCGCCTGGGTCCTCCACCTGGAGGAGGGCGGCCTCGACGGCCCCGGGTCCCTCGAAGGCTGGAGGGACCGCCTGCGCGCGTCCCTCCGGGACCTCCAGGCCGGCGGTCTGGACGGGTCCCGGACGGGGGTGGAGAACCTGGGCTATCCCCTGGAATGGATCCGCCCGGTGGTGGAGGAGTCGGGCCTCTCCTGGTGCCTGGACGTGGGACACCTCCTGGCCCGCGGGGAGGATCTCGGGGAGGCCCTCGCCGTCATGGGGGGAGGGGTGAACATGATCCACCTGCACGGCCTGATGGACGGCCGGGACCACCGGAGCGCCGCGTCCGTCCCGGATGAAACCTGGGGGACCCTCCGGCCCTTCCTGGCGGGTTACCGGGGAGGTCTCTCCCTGGAGGTCTTTTCCGCCGAGGACCTGCGGACGTCCCTCCGGGCCCTGGAGGATCGGCTCGAATGGCCGAAATCGTCCTGATCACCGGGGGGAGCCGGAGCGGCAAGAGCCGCCACGCCCAGGAACTGGCCGAGTCCGTGGCGGGGAGGCGCACCTTCGTCGCCACCTGCCCCGTCCTCGACGCGGAGATGGCCGAGCGCATCGAGCGGCACCGCCGGGCCCGGGGGCCCGGCTGGGTCACCTTCGAGGAAACGGTCGATCTGCCCGGTTCGCTTCGCCGGGCCGCGGACAGCGATGTCGTCGTCGTGGACTGCCTGACCCTCTGGGTGAACAACCTCCTTTTCGAGGAAGCGGAGCGCCACTCCGGGAGAGCGGACGGGGCGGATGTCCCGCCGGAAGCGCCCGCGCCGGATGGCCGGGGAGCCGACGCCGCGCTGACGGAGGACGGCATGGAGGCGCGGTGCCGCGACGTGCTCCGGGCCTGCGAGGGCCTCCCGGGGGTCGTCATTTTCGTGACCAACGAGGTGGGCATGGGCATCGTGCCCGACAACGCCCTCTCCCGCCGTTTCCGGGACCTGGCGGGGCGCTGCAACCAGGTCATGGCCGGCGGGGCGGACCGCGTGGTCTTCATGGTGAGCGGGATCGCCTTGACCCTCAAGGGCGGCGACGGTCCGGCGGCGGCCGGCCGCTCCGGCGGACGGCGGTGACGTTCTCTCCCCCGCACGGTGCTTTGGGTCGCGGGCGACGGCGATATCGTTTCGGGAGACCCCGGTCCCGAACGTTGGTGCCGATCCTGGCGGACCTACCGAGGGTTTCCCTTGACGGTTTTCCCCGATGACTTTATAGCGAGCCCATGACGATCCTCGACGAGACGATCCGCCGCATCGCCCCTGCCGACGCGGGGGCCAGGGAAAAGGCCCGCCGGCGCCTGGAACAGCTGACGATGCCGCACTGGGCCCTGGGCCGCCTGATGGACCTGGCGGAGGACTTGGCGGGCATGACCGGTCTCGTGCCGCCCCCGACGGCGAGGAAAACCGTGGTGGTGCTGGCGGCGGACCACGGCGTCGCCGCCTCCGGCGTGAGCCTGTACCCGCGGGAGGTGACGGCCCAGATGGTCCGCAACTTCGTCGGGGGAGGGGCGGCCATCAACGTCCTGGCCCGCCTGGCGGGAGCCCGGGTCGTGGTGGTCGACATGGGCGTCCTGGGCGACCTCGGGGACCTGGCCCGGGAGGGGCGGATCCTCTCGCGTCGGGTGGGCCCCGGCACCATGGACATTTCCCGGGGGGCCGCCATGAACCGGGACGAGGCGGTCCGCGCCCTCGAGGAGGGCATCCGGACGGCCCGGGACCTGGCGGAGGAGACGGACGTCTTCGCCACCGGCGACATGGGCATCGGCAACACCACGCCCTCGAGCGCCCTCGTGGCCGTCTTCAGCGGCGCCGACGCCGACGAGGCGACCGGCCGGGGGACGGGGATCGACGACGCCCAGCGCGCCCGGAAGGTGGCGGTGGTCCGGCAGGCCCTCGAGGTGAACCGGCCCGATCCCGCCGACCCGGTGGGGGTCCTCGCCGCCGTCGGCGGCTTCGAGATCGGGGGCATCGCGGGGCTCATCCTCGGCGCGGCGTCCCTGAAAAAGCCCGTCCTGGTGGACGGGTTCATTTCCACCGCCGGGGCCCTCGTGGCGTCCCGGCTGGCCCCCGCGGCCGCCCAGTACATGATCGCCTCCCACCGGAGCATGGAGCAGGGACACCGGATCGCCCTGCAGGCCCTGGGAAAGAGGCCCCTCCTGGACCTGGACCTGCGGCTCGGGGAAGGGACCGGGGCGGCGCTGGCCATGAACCTGGTGGAGGCCTCCGTCCGCATTCTCACGGAGATGGCCACCTTCGAGGAGGCGGCTGTCTCCCGGTCTCCCGCATGAAGCCCCTCCTGGCGGCCTTCCGCTTCCTGACGATCCTGCCCCTCGGGCGCCGGTCCGACGGGCCCGGGGACCTCGCCGGCAGCATCCTTTTCTTTCCCGTGGTGGGCCTCTGCATCGGGGCGGCGGCCATGGCCGCGGACGGGGCGGCCCGCATCCTCCTTCCCTCCCTGCCGGCGGCGGTCTGCACCGTCCTCCTGCTCATCGCCGTGTCCGGAGGACTCCACATGGACGGCCTGGCGGACGCGGCCGACGGGTTCGGAAGCGCCCGGCCGCGGGAGAGGGTCCTGGAGATCATGCGGGACAGCCGGATCGGCACCATGGGCGTCGTGGCCGTCGTGGCGGCGATCCTGCTGAAGGTGGCCTTTCTGGACGCCGTACCCCTGTCCATGCGAAGCCCGGCGGTTCTGCTGATGCCCGTCGCGGGCCGCTTCGCCCTGGTCTGGTCCATGGCCCGGCTGCCGTATGCCCGTCCGGAAGGAGGGCTGGCCACGGCGTTCCGGACGAAGAGCCCCGGGCTCCATGCCGCCTGGGCGCTCCTGTTCCTGCTGGCCTGCGGATTCGCGACGGCGGGCTGGGCGGGCCTGGCCGCGGCGACGGCCGTTCCGGTGATCCTGTCGGGATGGCACGCCGTCTGCCGCCGGCGGATCGGCGGCTACACGGGGGACACGCTGGGGGCCTCCTGCGAACTGGCGGAGACCGTCCCGGTCGTCGTTCTGGCACTCTGGCCGGCACTGATCCAATGACGGCGTCCGGGAGCGGCCGCGCCGCCCCGGGCGATGCATTTCCCGCGATCCCGGATCGCTCAAAGAGGGAGGATACCGGCGCATGAACATCCAGTTTCTGGGAGCCGCCCGTACCGTGACGGGCTCCTGTTATCTCGTCGAGGCCATGGGCCATCGTTTCGCCGTGGACTGCGGCCTTCACCAGGGAAACCGCGACATCGAGGGGCGCAACTGGAACACGGAGGTCTACGATCCTCGGAAGATCGAGTTCTTCCTGGTCACCCACGCCCACATGGACCACTCGGGCCTCCTGCCCCGGATGGTCCAGGCGGGCTTCCGGGGCCGGATCTACACGACCCCGCCGACGGAGGAGCTCCTCCAGATCATGCTCCTGGACAGCGCCCACATCCAGGAGATGGAGGCCCTCTGGCAGAACCGGAAGCGGCTCCGCCACGGGGAGAAGCGGGTCACGCCCCTCTACACGCAGAAGGACGCGGAGGACACCTTTCCCCGGTTCGAGGCCGTTTCCTACGACCGGCCCTTCGAGCCCTTCCCGGGCCTCCGGGTGACCTTCCGGGACGCGGGCCACATCCTGGGCGCGGCCATGATCGAACTGGATGTCGAAGAGGGGGGGAAGCGGGCGAAGCTCCTGTTCTCCGGCGACATCGGGCGGCCCGCCCAGCTGATCATGAGGGACCCCACCGTGATCACCCGGGCGGACTTCCTCTTCCTGGAATCGACCTACGGCAACCGGGACCACAAGGACGAAAAGGAGAGCCTCGACGAGTTGGAGGAGGCAATCGCCCACAGTTGCGGCAACGGGGAAAAGGTGATCATTCCCGCCTTCGCCGTGGGGCGGACCCAGGAGATCCTCTACTGCCTGCACCAGCTGGCGAAGGGCGGCCGCCTTCCCCGGGGGCTCCCGGTGTATGTGGACAGCCCGCTGGCGATCCGGGCGACGGAGATCTTCAACCGGAACACCGCCTATTTCGACGAGGAGGCCCGGGCGATGCTCAAGCGGGGGGAAAACCCCCTGGCCGTGCCGAACCTGAAGCTGACGGAGACCACGGAAGAGTCGATGGCCATCAACACCCGGGAGGGGCCGGCCATCGTCATCTCCGCCAGCGGGATGGCCGATGCCGGACGGATCAAGCACCACCTCCGGCACAACCTCTGGCGGGAGGGGGCGAGCGTCGTCTTCGTGGGGTTCCAGGCCCAGGGAACGACGGGCCGCCGCATCGTCGACGGGGCCCCGAAGGTCCGCCTCTTCGGGGAGGACGTGGCCGTCCGGGCCAAGGTCTTCACGATCAACGGCTTCTCGGCCCACGCCGGCCAGTCCCAGCTCCTGGACTGGCTGGCCCATTTCGAGCCCCGGGGGCTGGAGGTCTTTCTCGTCCACGGCGAATACGGGGCCCAGCAGGTCCTGGCGGAGAAGATCCGCGAGCGCTTCGGCATCCGGGCGCACATCCCCGATTACCTGGACGAGGTGACCCTCGTTCCCGGCGAGGCGGTGGCGGCCCGGGTACACCCGGAGGCGGCGGTGCCGAAGGTGGACTGGGAGCGGATGATGGCGGACCTGGAGGCGACGGTGGTGCGTCTCCGGGAGAGCAGGTCTGCCCTGGAGGCTGCGAACTGGGGGGAGCAGGCGGACCTGCGGGACCGTCTGGCGGAACTGAACCGTGCCCTGGGGGCCGCCCTCCCCGGGCGGTGAGGGGCAACCTGGCGGAGGGTGTCCCGTGGAAGGAATCGCATGGCCCGGCGACGAGGCCTTCATGGCCCTGGCCCTGGAGGAGGCCCTCCGGGCGGAGGCGGAAGGGGAGGTCCCCGTCGGCGCGGTGGTGACCTGCGGGGGCGCCGTGGTCGCCCGGGCGCACAACCGCCCGCTGGGGCTGCGGGACCCGACGGCCCACGCGGAGATCCTGGCCATCCGCGAGGCCTGCGGCATCCTGGGGAACTACCGCCTCCCGGAGGCGACCCTGTACGTCACCCTGGAGCCCTGCGCCATGTGCGTGGGGGCCGTTGTCCACGCCCGGATCCACCGCCTCGTCTTCGGCGCCGCCGACCCGAAGGCGGGGGCCGTCGTTTCCCGGCTGCGTCTTTTCGATGCGGGGGCGTTCAATCACCGGCCCGACGTGACGGGCGGCGTGCTGCAGGGGCGGTGCGGAGAAATTTTGCGTGGATTTTTCCGCGGGAAAAGGGTAAAAAACGCCGAGATTTCGGAAATGCCGAAAGAAGATTGAGCGGAGAGATACCGAAGCGGTCGTAACGGGATCGACTCGAAATCGATTTGGGGGCCAAAAGCTCCCACGGGGGTTCGAATCCCCCTCTCTCCGCCATTTCCTTCATCCCGTATCCGTGAGAAGGCCTCGCCACGAGCAAGTCCCCGTTCCGCGGACAGAACCGGTTCCGATCTTTCAGCGGAGAGATGCCTGAGTGGCCGAAAGGGCACGACTGGAAATCGTGTGTATGCCCCAAAAAGGTGTACCGGGGGTTCGAATCCCCCTCTCTCCGCCATTTTCTTTCCTCCCGGGGGCGGCCTCGCCCGTTCCCGCCTCCCGCAGAGGTTCTTCCCTCGAAAGCAAGGACGGCATGACCCCTCTTCGCCCCCGTCCATTCCGGTCCCCCTTCCGCTTCCCGAAAGGGGCGGCCGCGGCGGCCGCGGCCCTGGCCTTCCTCTGGGCGGCAGCCCTGGCTCTCGCCGCGGAGGAGCCGCTCCGGAAGGTCTCCTTCCTGCCCCAGTGGCATCCCCAGGCCCAGTTTGCCGGGTATTACGTGGCCAAGGAGAAGGGCTTCTACCGGAAGCGCGGCATCGATCTCGTGGTGCTCCGCGGCGGGCCCCTGCTGTCTCCGGAAGAGGCGCTGCGCCGCGGCCGGGCGGACTTCGCCACGCTTTTCCTGGCCGAAGGGATCCGGCTCCGGGCCGGGGGGGCGGACCTGGTCCACGTCGCCCAGGTGGTGCAGCGATCCGGGTTCCTCCTGGTGGCCCGGAAATCCGGCGGGATCCGGAAGCCGTCGGACTTCCAGGGCAGGAGGGTCAGCCTGTGGTCCCATTCCCGGGTCCAGCCGATGGCCTTCTTCCGGAAGCACGGCGTGGAGCCGGAGGTGGTGCAGCAGAACGCCACCCCGAACCTCTTCCTGCGGGGAGGCGTCGACGCCGCGTCCGCCATGGTCTACAACGAGTATCACGTCCTCCTCAACGCGGGACTCGACGACGAGGAACTGGCGGTCTTTCCCCTCGCCGATCACGGCGTCAACGTTCCCGAGGACGGGATCTGGTGCCGGGGGGCGCTCCTTCGCCGGCACCCGGATGTCGTCCGGGACTTTGCGGCGGCGTCCCTGGAAGGCTGGCAATACGCCTTCGCGCACCCCGGGGAGGCCCTGGACATCGTCATGAAATACGTGGAGGAGGCAAACATCAGCACCTCGAGAGGCCACCAGCGCTGGATGCTCGCCCGCATGAGAGACCTTGTCCTGCCCGCCGGCCTCGAGCGGGCTCCGGGCTCTCTCGACCGGGGGGACTACGAGCGGGTGGGACGAGAACTCGTCGCCGCGGGAATCATCCGGGATATCCCCCGTTACGGAGACATCCATGTCCGGGACCTCGGCGAAGAATAGGCGACGGGGGCTCGCCTTCCGGCTCTCTCTCCTGATCCTGTCGGGAACGGCCGCCATCTTCCTCCTCGCCTTCGGGTACAGCTATGATTATTCGCGGCAACTGGCGCTCCAGTACGTGGAGGAGAACGCCCGGCACCTGACCCGGTCGGTCGTCAACCGGATCGAACTGGTCCTGAAAGGGGTCGAGAAGGACCCGGCCTTCCTGGCGGCCATGCTGGAACGGAAGGCCATGGGCCGGGCCGACCTGGAGAGCCAGATCCGCTGGCTGCTGGAGAGGAACGGGGACATCTACGGGTCCACCGTGGCCTTCGAGCCATACGCCTTCGAGGCCTCCCGGAAACACTACGCCCCCTTCTTCTACCGGGAGGGCCGCTTTCTGAAGCGGCGCGACCTGGGGGACGAGACCTACCGCTACGAGCTGTGGGACTGGTACCAGATCCCCCGGGAGATGCGGGAGGACGGCTGGAGCGAGCCCTATTACGACGAGGGCGGCGCCGGCATCATCATGTCGACCTATTCCGTCCCCTTCTTCCGGACCGTCGGAGACCGCCGGGTGTTCCGGGGGGTCGTCACGGCGGACATCTCCCTGGGCTGGCTGGTGGAGATCGTCTCCCGCGTCGGCGTTTCCCCCTCCGGGTATGCCTTTCTCCTCTCCCGCAACGGCGTCTTCGTCAGCCACCCGGAGCGCAACCTGATCATGCGGGAGAGCATCTTCAGCGTTGCCGAGGAGTACGGCGAGCCGGCCCTCCGGGAACTCGGCCGCAGCATGGTCCGGGGCGGGACGGGGTTCCTGCGCGCCCCCCGGCACTTCGCCCGGGAGAGCTCCTGGATCTACTATGCCCCGCTGCCCTCCAACGGGTGGTCCATCGGGGTGGTTATCCCGGAGAGGGAACTCATGGCCGGCGTCCATCGCCTCAGCCTTGCCGTCCTGGCCATCACCGGCCTCGGCCTGTGCGCCCTGCTCCTCCTGGTGGTCGGCGTCTCCCGGAGCATCACGCGGCCCATCGGGGACTTGGCGGAGCGGGCCGCCGACATTGCCCGGGGGAACCTGGACACACCCCTCCCGCCGGCGAAAACGCGGGACGAGGTGGGGGAACTGACGGCCTCCTTCGAGGAGATGCGCCTGGCCCTGCAGGAATACATCCGGAACCTCCGGGAGACGACGGCCGCCAAGGAGCGGCTGGAGAGCGAACTGAAGATCGCCCGGAACATCCAGATGAGCTTCGTTCCCAGGCCTTTTCAGCCCCTTCCGGGGACCTCCGGGCTCGCCGTCCAGGGGCTCCTCGAGCCGGCCCGGGAGGTGGGGGGGGACCTGTACAGCTTCTTCCCCGTCGACGGGGAGCACTTCTTCTTCGCCGTCGGCGATGTTTCGGGCAAGGGGATCCCGGCGGCCCTGTTCATGGCCGTCACGATCACCCTGATGAAGGGGGTGGCCCGGGAAGGCAGGGACCCCTCCGAGATCCTGGGGCTCATCAACCGGGAGCTCTGCCGGGGGAACGATTCGCTCATGTTCGTCACCGTCTTCTGCGGGATCCTGAACGTCCGGACGGGGGAACTGCGGTACTCCAACGCGGGCCACAACCCCCCGGTCCTTGTCCCGCGGGGCGGCAAGGCCCGGTGGCTCGATGTGCCCGAGGGGGTTCTCCTGGGGGTCGTCGAGGACGCCGCCTACCGGACCGAGCAGATGGTCCTGGAGCCGGGGGAAGCCATCCTGCTCTACACGGACGGCGTGACGGAGGCCATGAACCCGCAGAAGAGCTTCTACACGGAGGAGCGGCTGCTGGAAGCGGTGGACGCCATCGCCGGAAGGGATCCGTCGGACCTGGTCGGGGGCATCGCCGACTCCGTGCGAAACTTCGCCGGCACGGAGCCGCAGTCGGACGACATCACGCTCCTGGCCGTCCGCCGGGCGGAGCCATCCGCTCCGGCAGACGGGCCCCCGCCGGATGGCGGGGGTTGAGGATTCCAGGGGCGAGCAAGGGTTTTCGGGGGGCCTTCCCGCCGGCGCACGCCTCGGGGGGGACGGGATCATCGCGGGAAGGACGGGGTCGGCCCGGTGGCTTAGCCGGGAAAGCGGGCGTCCAGGAGCCGGGAGCCGAGGATCCCCAGCATGGCGCTGCACGCAAGGAGAGTCCCTTCCAGGAACAGCAGGGTCGTCAGAACCAGGGGTGAGCCGAAGGGCAGGAAATAAAGGATTCCCGGAAGCGCCAGGGAGACGGTGCCGAAGAGGGCACCCAGGGCGATTTTCCTCTTGAGGATCGGTGTGCTGACCCGGCGAAAGCGGATCCGGGCATCGACGACGCCCGTGGCGACGGCCGCGGCGACCGTGGCGGGCAGCAGGAGGGAAAGAATGCGGACGGTGGCCGCCAGGTCGGCCTGGAACGGTACCCCGGGGATCGGGAGAAGCGCCGTCAGGAGGAGCAGGAAAAAGACCAGGGCCTGGGGCGCATGGACGGCGACGGGGTGGAGGTGAAGGTCTAGGATCCGCCGTCGCTTCTCGGAGACCGGGTGCTGGTAGGGCTGGAACATGCTCCGGGGTACGCCGCAGGCCGGGCAGACGTCCCCGAGTTCCCTTTCCTCCAGGACATACCCGCAGGCCTTGCATCGCAACCAAGCCTTCATGGCTTCCCCTTCCGATCGCGGGGCGGATGGCCCGCACCGCCGGGACGGCGGGCGGGTGTCGCTAGAATTCCCGGAGCGCCTCCTCGCGGTTCTCGCAGATCTTGAAGATGGAGCCGAAGCCGGAGATGCGAAACACGTCCCGAACGGGCCCCTGTGGGGAGGCGAACATGAGGCGGCCCTCCTTTTCCTTCAGTCCCTTGGCGAAGGCGAGGATACTCCGGAGTCCGGCGCTGGAGATGTACTCCAGGGCCTGCAGGTCCAGGAGAAAAAGGCGGTTTCCCTCTTCGGCCAGGCGGTTCAGCTCTTTCTCGAAGTCCGCGGCGGTTACCGCGTCGATTCTCCCCTTCGGCAAGACGACGGTGACGCCCCGTTCAACGACGCTCGTGATGTCCATGGTCCCTCCCGTTTTGCGGCGTTATGTGAACCCTGCAAGCAATTTTTTTCTCACAGTTCAGGCACCGTGTCAAAGCAAATGCCGCGGCGGCGCCTCAACCGGCGGCTGAGCCAAGGCGGTTCCGTGCGGGAAGAGGGCGGCCGGCCGGTTTTGCGGGGGCTCTGTCAGGGGGGCCGGTCGTTGCGGGGAGCGGGGTGTGTCGGCCACCGGGGAGGGCGAATCGGGGCCGATGAAGCGCTTGACAATCCCGCGACACCTGCCGTATAATTCACTGCTCTGACGATGAGCGGTCGGTTGTTCCTTCCGAGAGGGAACAGGCATTCTTCAGCATTCGGAACGGATAGCCGGGTCCCGTGCAACGACGGACTGTGAACCCCGTGAGGTCCGGAAGGAAGCAGCGGTAACAGGAACCGGCGTGTGTTGCGGATCAACCTGGCTATCCTTTTATTTTTGGTAAGACACCCGTGGACTACCTCGTCCTGGCCAGAAAATGGCGCCCCCAGCGTTTCGAAGACGTCATCGGGCAGGAGCCGGTCGTGCAGACGCTCCGGAACGCCATTCGCCACAACCGCCTGGCCCACGCGTTCCTGTTCAGCGGCCCCCGGGGGGTCGGAAAGACGACCGTCGCCCGCATCCTGGCGAAAGCGGTGAATTGCGAGCAGGGGCCCACGGAGACGCCCTGCAACGAGTGCGTTCACTGCCGCGAAATACGCGACGGGATTTCGCTGGACGTCCGCGAGATCGACGGCGCCTCGAACCGCGGCATCGACGAGGTGCGGGAGCTGCGGGAAAACATCAAGTTCGCGCCCGCCTCCTGCCGCTACAAGGTTTACATCATCGACGAAGTGCACATGCTGACCCGGGAGGCCTTCAACGCCCTCCTGAAAACCCTGGAAGAGCCCCCCGGTCACACGCTGTTCGTCTTTGCCACCACCGAAACGACCAAGATCCCCGCCACCATCCTCTCCCGGTGCCAGTGCCACGACTTCCGCCGCGTCCCCGTCGGCCGCATCGCCGACAACCTGCGGGCCATCGCCTCCGCGGAGGGGGTGGTCCTGAGCGACCGGGCCCTGCGCTGGCTCGCCGAGGCGGCCGACGGCAGCATCCGGGACGGCCAGAGCCTCTTCGACCAGGTGATCGCCTACGCCGGCCTGACCATCGAGGACGGCCAGGTGGAGGAACTGCTCGGCCTGACGGAGCGGAGGTTCCTGCCCCTGCTCTCCGCGGCCGTGTTCCGCGGGGAGGCCGGCGCGTGTCTCCGGATGCTCCACGAGGGCTATTACGCCGGGATGGACATGGCCAAGTTCTTCGGCGCCCTCCTGGACCATTTCCGGAGCCTGCTGCTGGTGAAGGTCCTGGGAGCGGACACGGAGGTCCTGGACCTGGGTCCGGAGGAGCGAGCCGTTCTCCTGGAGCAGGTGAAAGACGTCGGGCGGGAGGATCTCCAGCGTTACATCGACATCCTGCTGGCGGAGGAGGAAAGCGTCCGGAGAAGCGGAAACCCCCGCCTCACCCTGGAGACGATCCTGGTGAGAATGGCCTACCTGGAGCCCCTGCTCCCCGTCGACCAGGTTCTGGGACGGCTGGAGCGGCTGGAAGAACGCCTGTCCGGCCAAAACCGGAATCACGGGGGAGGAAACCCCGCCGCGAGATCGGAGGCCGGGGCGGAGTCCGGCAGGACCGCGCGGAAGCCCGTCGAGAAGGTGTCCGCAAACGGGGTTCCCGCGCGGGATCCGGGCCGCGGTGCAGCCGAAGCGGCCGGCGCGGGGCCCGGTGCTCCGCTCCCGGGAGGGGATCCCGAACAGGTCTGGGAGGGGCTGAAGCAGTACATCAAGAACCAGAGTTACCCGCTCTGGTCGAAAATCGAGTCCGGCCGGGTCAAGTCCCTGGAGGAACAGCGCATCGTCATCGATTTCCCGACGGATTACGTCTTCCTGGAAGACCTGCATCTCCAGAAGAGCCGCCTGCAGGAACTGGCGGTATCCTATTTCGGGGGACCGCTGACCCTGCAACTGGAAACGACGGCCCCGGAGGCGACCGCCGAAAACGGAACACGGGAGCGGCAGGAGAACGGCCAGAAGAACCGGCAGCGGCAGGAAGCCCTGAACTCCCCGGCGCTGCAGAAGGTTCTGGACCTGTTCGAAGGCGCCGAGGTGCGCGAAATCCGATCCAAGTGACCAGCCGCTGCGGGCGGAGGAGGAGCTTGCATGTCTCAAAATATCGGAAACATCATGAAGCAGGCGAAAAAGATCCAGGAGAGGATGGCCCAGCTCCAGGAGGAACTCGCCCTGAAAACCGTGGAAGCGAGCGCCGGGGGGGGTATGGTGAGCGTCGTGGTCAACGGCCGCAACGAACTCCTGTCCATCCGGATCGAGCGGGACGTCGTCAATCCCGAGGACGTGGAGATGCTGCAGGACCTGGTCCTGGCCGCCGTCAACGAAGGCATGCGGAAGGCCCAGGAACTGGTGACGACGGAAATGTCCAAGATCACGGGCGGGTTCAGCATCCCGGGAATGGCGTAAGCAGGGGAATCGATGAACGGATACGCCCCTCCCATCCGCCGCCTGATCGAGGAGCTGTCGCGCTTTCCGGGGATCGGGGAGAAGACCGCCACGCGCCTGGCGACCTTCATCATCCGCGGGTCCGGCGAGGATGCCCAGCGCCTGGCCGAGAGCATCGTCGACGTCAAGAGGAAGATCCACCTGTGCCCCGTCTGCTTTCACCTTGCCGAGGGTGATGTCTGCCACATCTGCGCCGACTCCTCCCGCGACCGGGGCTTGGTCTGCGTCGTGGAGGAGCCCGACGCCCTCGTGGCCATCGAGGAGAGCCAGAGCTACCGGGGGACGTACCACGTTCTGCACGGCGCCCTGGCGCCGCTGGACGGCGTGGGGCCCGAGCAGCTCCGGCTCCAGGAACTGCTGGACCGCATCCTGCAAGGGGGCGTCCGGGAGGTCATCCTGGCCACCAACCCGAATGTCCAGGGGGAATCCACGGCCCTCCTGATCACGAAGCTGCTTCGCCAGACCGGGGTGGCGGTGACCCGGATCGCCCAGGGGGTGCCCGTAGGCGGAGAGTTGAAGTACACGGACCGGATGACCCTGGGGAAAGCCCTGGAATATCGCCGGGGCATGTAAGGAGAGTGATGGAGCCGGTCCGCGAGATTCCCTGCCGAGAGATCACCGAAGCGGTCCGCCGCCTGTTCCTGGAAGCCAGCACGGATCTGCCCCCGGACGCCCTCGAGGCGGTCCGGAAGGCCCGGCGGGAGGAGGTTTCGGCCTCGGCCTGTTCGATTCTCGACCAGATCCTGGACAATGCCCGGACGGCGCGAAGCGAGCGCCTTCCCCTTTGCCAGGACACGGGCCTGGCCCTCGTTTTCGTGGAAATGGGCCAGGACGTCCGCGTCGTGGAGGGCGACTTTTCCGCGGCGGTCCAGGAAGGGGTCCGGCGGGCCTATCGGGACGGCTTCCTGAGGAAATCCGTCTGCGATCCCCTTTCCCGGGCGAACACCGGCGACAACACGCCGGCGATCCTCCACGTGGGGATCGTGCCGGGGAGCCGGATCCGCATCGTCGCCATGCCCAAGGGGGGCGGCAGCGAGAACATGAGCGGCGTCACCCTGCTCCTGCCGGCGGCGGGCCGGGAAGGGATCCGGCGGCACGTTCTGGAGAAGGTGGCCCAGGGTGCGGCCAATGCCTGCGCCCCGGTCCTGGTCGGGGTCGGCATCGGGGGGGCGATGGAAACGGCGGTGGGTCTTGCCCGCAGGGCCCTGCTCCGGCCGGTGGGGGAACCCAACGGTTCGGACGAGCGCCTCCGGGAACTGGAGCGGGATCTCCTGGCGGACATCAACGCCCTGGGGATCGGTCCCCAGGGACTCGGCGGGAAAACCACGGCCCTGGCGGTGCACGTCGAAATGGCTCCCTGCCATATCGCTTCCCTGCCCGTGGCCTTCCAGATCCAGTGCCACGCGATCCGGCACCGGGAGGTCGTTCTCTGATGGAGCAGGCACCGGCCGTGCAGACCATTCAAACCCCCCTGACGGAGGAGACCTGCCGCCGGTTGTCCGTCGGGGACCGGATCCTCCTCTCCGGATCGGTACTGACCGCGAGGGATGCGGCCCATCGCCGTTTCGCCGAGGCCCTGCGAAAGGGGGAACCGCTGCCCGTGCCGCTGGAGGGGGAGACGATCTTTTACGCCGCCCCGACGCCGACGCCTCCCGGCCGGATCATCGGCTCCATCGGTCCCACGACGAGCGGGCGAATGGATCCCCACACGCCGCTCCTGCTGGAGGCGGGCCTGCGGGGGATGATCGGCAAGGGGAGGCGTTCTCCCGAGGTCGTGGAGGCGATCCGGAACCGCCGGGCCGTCTATTTCGCGGCCACCGGCGGTGTTGCGGCGGTGCTTTCGCGGTGCGTCCGGAGGGTGTCCCTCCTGGCCTACGAGGACCTGGGGCCCGAGGCGGTCCTGCGGCTGGATGTCGTGGACCTGCCCCTGATCGTGGTCAACGATGCCGAGGGAAGGGACCTGTATGAAATGGTCCTGCGGGAGGCCCGCCAGGATAAGCAAAAACTTCTTGACAAAAATGATATCCGGGAATAATCTCCGTAATTCGCGTTTGACAGGCGAATGCCGTGTATTTCCCCGGATGGCGGGGATTTTTTGATTTCTCTTTGAAAATCGATTATTTATGCATGCTGGCGTAGCTCAATGGTAGAGCAGCTGATTTGTAATCAGCCGGTTGCGGGTTCAAATCCCATCGCCAGCTCCATAGATACGGGATATCGGTGGGGTTCCCGAGCGGCCAAAGGGAGCAGACTGTAAATCTGCCGGCGGAGCCTACGGAGGTTCGAATCCTCCCCCCACCACCATTCGTTCCAAAGCGGGAGTAGCTCAGTGGCTAGAGCGTCAGCCTTCCAAGCTGAGGGTCGCGGGTTCGAATCCCGTTTCCCGCTCCAGGAAAGACAGGAAGGCGGCCGCGGATCGGACGTCCCCCGGGGACGGCAAAAGGGATCCGGCGCTGCCGGATGATGATCGCCCACGTAGCTCAGTCGGTAGAGCACATCCTTGGTAAGGATGAGGTCACCAGTTCAATCCTGGTCGTGGGCTCCATATTTCAGAAAGCCGGAACCTTTATGAGAAACATTATCACGTTGGCCTGCACCGATTGCAAGCAGAGGAATTATACGACCACGAAGAACAAGCGGACCATGCAGAACCGCCTCGAGCTCAAGAAGTACTGCAAGTTCTGCCAGACCCACACGGTCCATCGTGAAACCAAGTAGTCGGCTTGCGCCGTGCAAGGATCGGGAAAGGCCAGTAGCTCTAATGGATAGAGCGCCGGACTCCAAATCCGGATGCTGGGGGTTCGAGTCCCTCCTGGCCTGCCATATATTCCCTTGCCGAACGGACGCTTGCTCCGGCAGGAGCCTTTCATGGACAAAGTGAAGGAAACGTACGAGAAGGTCAGGGTGTTCCTCGCGGAGGCCAAGGCGGAATTCAAGAAGGTGACGTGGCCCACGCCGAAGCAGGCGCTGGCGTCGACGTCCGTCGTGATGGTGGTGGTCATCATCATGTCCCTGTTCCTCGGGCTGGTCGATTTCGGCCTGGTCAAGATTCTGCGTCTCATACTGGGTTGATTCCATGGCGTTCCGCTGGTACGTGGTCCACACCTATTCGGGGTACGAAAACAGGGTGAAGCACTCCCTCCAGGAGAGAATCCTGGCGGCGGGAATGCAGGAAGCCTTCGCGGACATCCTCATCCCCGAGGAGGACATCGTGGAGCTGATTTCCGGGGAGAAGCGGACCTCCAAGCGGAAGTTCTTCCCCGGGTACATCCTGGTTCAGATGGAACTGAACGACAGCACCTGGCACATCGTCAAGGAAACGCCCAAGGTGACCGGTTTCATCGGCAGCAAGGATAAGCCGTCCCCCATCCCCGACAGCGACGTGGCGATGCTGCGCACCCGCATCGACGAGGGCACCCTGAAGCCCAAGCCGAAGTTCAAGTTCGAGGAGGGGGACCACGTCCGGATCATAGACGGGCCCTTCACGAACTTTGACGGGGTCGTCGACGAGGTAAAGCCGGAAAAGGGCAAGCTCCGGGTCATCGTCAGCATTTTCGGACGCTCCACGCCCGTGGAACTGGATTTCGTCCAGGTGGAGCAGAGCTGATCCCAAGGTCCCGGGGGCCCGACGCCCGCCGGGTATTTCATCAGGAAGAGGTTTCCTCATGGCAAAGAAGGTCATCGCAAACATCAAACTGCAGATCAAGGCCGGAAAGGCGACCCCGTCGCCGCCCATCGGGCCCGCTCTCGGCCAGCACGGGGTCAACATCATGGAGTTCTGCAAGGCGTACAATGCCATGACCCAGCACCAGGAGGGAATGGTGGTGCCGGTGATCATCACGGTTTACGCCGACCGCTCCTTCACCTTCGTGACCAAGACGCCGCCGGCTTCCGTGCTGCTCAAGCAGGCGGCCAAGGTTGCCAAGGGGTCGAACAACCCCCGGAAAGAAAAGGTGGGCGCGGTGACCGAGAAGCAGGTCCGGGAGATCGCGGAGCTGAAATTCAACGACCTGAATGCCGTGAACATGGAGGGCGCCGTCCGGATCATCGAGGGAACGGCCCGGTCCATGGGCATCGACATCAAGGGATAGAAGCCTTCAAGAGGGTACGGTCATGCCGAGCAGAGGAAAGAGTTACCAGGAAGTGAAGAAGAAGGTCGTCGCGGGGACGCGCTACACCCTGAAGGAGGCGGTGGAGATCATGGTCGGCACCGCCCGGGCCAAGTTCGACGAGACGGTGGACGCGGCGATCCGCCTCGGCGTGAACCCCGCCCATGCCGACCAGATGGTCCGCGGCAGCGTGGTGCTGCCGAACGGCCTGGGAAAGACCGTGCGGGTCCTCGTATTCGCCAAGGGCGAAAAGGAAAAGGAAGCCACCGATGCCGGCGCCGACTTCGTCGGCTCCGACGACATCGTCGAGAAGATCAAGGGGGGCTGGCTGGATTTCGATCGCGTGATCGCCACCCCGGACATGATGGGAAGCGTGGGCAAGCTCGGCAAGATCCTCGGGCCCAGGGGCCTCATGCCGAATCCCAAGGTTGGTACGGTGACCTTCGACGTCGCGAGAACGGTCAAGGAACTGAAGGCGGGGAAGGTCGAATTCCGCGTGGAGAAGGCGGGGATCGTCCACACTCCCGTGGGAAAGGTCTCCTTCGGGCCGGAAAAACTGATGGAGAACATTCAGGCTGTCATCGAGATGATCATCAAGCTGAAACCCGCGTCAAGCAAGGGGACCTATCTCAAGAGCATCTCCCTTTCCACCACCATGGGTCCCGGGATCAAGGTGGACCCCCAGGATGTGAAGGCAGCATAACCACGGTCTGTTCAGAAACAGTCGGAGACAGCAGGTACAGGAAGCGTTTAATCGGGCATCGCCCGGCCTGCCGAGACGAAGTTCATGTGTTCCGTGCAGGATGGTCGAGAGGCCATGCTGGTCGCTTTTTCCTGTATGATGAAACCCGTCTCCGGCTTTCCCGGGGAAGCGAAACGGCTTCCCGGGCGCATGTGACTTTGAGAAGAAAGGAGGTTGGAGATTGGATCGGAAAACCAAGGAGCAGGTGGTCGCTTCCCTTCATGATCAGTTGAAGGGGGCCAAGCTCGCCGTCCTCGCCGGCTACAGCGGAATGAACGTGGCGAAGATGACGGAGTTGAGGAACGCCCTGCGAAAGACGGACACGGACGTCCGGGTGATCAAGAACACCTTGTGGCGCATCGCAGCGAAGGGGACCCCTTTCAGCGCTCTGGAAGAGAAGGTCAAGGGGCCTCTCGTCATGGCCCTGAACGCCGGCGATGTGGTCGAGTCCACGAAGGTGCTCGTCGAATTTGCCCGTAAGAACGCTGAGCTGGAAATCCGGCTGGGCATGCTGGAAGGGAAGGTCCTGACGGTCCAGCAGATCGGGTCCCTGTCGGAGCTCCCCAGCCGGGAGGTCCTGCAGGCCAGGCTGCTGTCCGTCATGATCGGTGTCCAGACGGGCCTGGTGACGGCGCTCAGCGGCGTCTCCCGCGGGTTCGTCCAGGTTCTCGCCGCGTACCGTGACAAGAAGCAGGAAGCTGCGTAACACAAACCTCGCATCATACAGGAAGGAAGGTTGCATATGTCGAACATTACGAAAGAAGACGTGATCAAATTCATTGAGAACATGACCGTTCTGGAGCTTTCCGAGATGGTCAAGGAACTGGAGAGCCGGCTGGGTGTCTCCGCCGCGGCGCCCGTCGCCGTGGCCGCTGCGGCCGCGGGTCCCGCCCAGGCGGCGGCCCCCGCCGAGGAGAAGACGGAGTTTGACGTGATCCTGACGGGCTTCGGCGACCAGAAGATCCAGGTCATCAAGGAAGTCCGCGCCATCACCGGCCTGGGCTTGAAGGAAGCCAAGGACCTCGTGGAAGGCGTGCCCAAGCCGGTCAAGGAAGCCGTCTCCAAGGACGAAGCGGCGGATATCAAGGCGAAGATCGAGAAAGTCGGCGGTACCGTGGAAGTGAAGTAGCAGAAAGCTGGAGAGCGACGGGGGTTGTTTCCTGCGCCCCCGCTTTTCAGCCTGCCACCCGTGAACACGGGCTTCTGAAAGGGAAATATGGGAGAATTCAGAAAAAGTTTCGGCCGGATCAAGAGGATCCTCGACATCCCGAACCTGATCGACATCCAGCTCAAGTCCTATGAGAAATTCCTGCAATGGGACGTCGAACTGGACAAGAGGAAGAACTTCGGCCTTCAGGGCGCGTTCCGGAGTGTCTTTCCCATTTCGGACTTCAGCGGGAAATGCACCCTTGAATTCGTCAGTTACAAAATCGGGCAAGCCCGCTACGATGTCCACGAGTGCGTGCAGAAGGGGATGACCTTCGCGGCGCCCCTGAAGATCGTCGTCCAGCTCCGGGTGTTCGACGTGGACCGCGGCAGCGACAACAAGGCGATCCGGGACATCAAGGAACAGGAGATCTACTTCGGCGAGATCCCCCTCATGACGAGGAACGGAACGTTCATCGTCAACGGGACGGAGCGCGTCATCGTCAGCCAGCTGCATCGCTCGCCGGGCATCTTCTTCGATCACGACAAGGGGAAGACACTCGCCAGCGGCAAGCTGATCTATTCCGCGCGGCTCATTCCGATCCGCGGCTCCTGGCTCGACCTGGAGTTCGACTCCAAGGACATCCTCTACGTGCGCATCGACCGTCGCCGGAAGATGCCCGTCACCATCCTCTTGAAGGCCATGGGGAATTCGACGGAATTCATCCTGAATTACTTCTACAAGGTGGAGCGGGTGCACCTCGAGGCGGAGGGGATGTTCGTCGCTGTGGACGAATCCCTGACGGGGGGGAGGGTTCTGGAGGACGTCCGGGATCCGAAGAGCGGGGACGTCCTCGTCAAACGGGGAAGAAAGCTCAACAAGCAGCTCATCAAGAGGATGACCGACTCGGGCATCCGGCAGATCCCCGTGGAGGAAGCGGACATGATGGGCCGGGTCCTGGCCTCCAGCGTTCTCGACCCCCAGTCGGGCGAGGTCCTGCTCCGCTGCAACGAGGAACTCACCGCCCAGGGCCTGGAGACGCTCCGGGAGAAGGGCGTCGGGGAAGTCCGCCTGATCCACCTGGACGAGGACACGACCTCCGCGTCCATCCGGGACACCCTCATGATGGACCGCATCGAATCGGCGGAAGACGCCATCATCGAGATTTACCGGAGGCTTCGGCCCAGCAACCCGCCGACCCCGGAGACGGCTATGAAGTTCTTCCGCAGCCTGTTCTTCGAGTCCGAAACGTATGACCTTTCGGATGTCGGCCGGGCGAAGATGAACTACAAGCTCGGCCTGGATGTCCCCACCGACGTGACGGTCCTCCGGAACGCGGACATCCTGGCAGCGGTCAAGTACCTGATCGACCTCAAGAACGGGGTTCCCGACCGGAGTGTGGACGACATCGACCACCTGGGCAACCGGCGCGTCCGCTCCGTGGGCGAGCTGATCGAGAACCAGTACCGCATTGGCCTCGTCCGGATGGAGCGGGCCATCAAGGAAAAGATGAGCCTCCAGGACATCGAGACCATGATGCCCCACGACCTCGTGAACGCCAAGCCCGTGTCGGCCGTGGTGAACGAGTTCTTCGGAAGCAGCCAGCTCTCCCAGTTCATGGACCAGACGAACCCCCTGTCCGAGATCACCCACAAGCGCCGCCTTTCGGCCCTCGGTCCCGGCGGTCTGACGCGGGAGCGGGCGGGGTTCGAGGTTCGGGACGTGCACCCCACGCACTACGGACGGATCTGCCCGGTGGAAACGCCGGAAGGGCCGAACATCGGTCTGATCGTGTCGCTGAGTACCTACGCCCGGGTCAACGAGTTCGGCTTCATCGAGACGCCGTACCTCCTCGTGGACGAGGGCAAGGTGCAGGAAGACGTGAAATTCCTGACGGCCATCGAGGAAGAGAGCAGGATCATCGCTCCCTCCGACTGCAACCTGGACCGGGACGGCAACTTCAAGGACGACCTGATCTCAGCCCGGAAGGGAGGGGACTTCCTGACGGTCGCCGCTTCGGAAGTCACGATGATGGATGTCTCGCCCAACCAGCTGGTCAGCGTGGCCGCCGCCCTGATCCCGTTCCTGGAGCACGACGATGCCAACCGGGCCCTGATGGGATCGAACATGCAGCGCCAGGCGGTTCCCCTGATGCAGCCGGAAGTGCCCCTTGTCGGAACGGGGATGGAGTCGATCGTGGCCAGGGATTCCGGCGCCGTCGTGCAGGCCCGCCGGGACGGGGCCGTCGAGAGCGTCGACGCCTCCCGCATCGTGATCCGCTGCAGCGTCAACGACCAGGATGAGACGGACACGGGCGTCGACATCTACAATCTGACCAAGTACCAGCGATCCAACCAGGATACCTGCTTCAACCAGAAGCCCATTGTCAAACCGGGGGACGAGGTCCGGGCGGGCGACATCATCGCCGACGGGCCGGCGACGGACAACGGCGAACTGGCCCTGGGACGAAACGTGATGGTCGCCTTCATGTCCTGGGGCGGCTACAACTACGAGGATTCCATCCTGGTCAGCGAGCGCATCGTCAAGGAGGACGTCTACACGTCCATCCACATCGAGGAATTCGAGACGATGGCCCGGGACACGAAACTGGGCAAAGAGGAGATCACCCGGGACATCCCGAACGTTGGGGAAGATGCGCTGAAGAACCTCGACGACAGCGGGATCGTGCGGATGGGCGTTTCCGTGAAGCCGGGCGACATCCTGGTCGGCAAGATCACCCCCAAGGGGGAGACCCAGCTGTCGCCGGAGGAGAAGCTGCTCCGGGCCATCTTCGGGGAAAAGGCCAGCGACGTCCGCGACACCTCGCTGCGCGTGCCACCGGGCGTGGAAGGCACGGTCATCGACGCGAAGATCTTCTCCCGGAAGGGAGCGGAGCGGGATTCCCGGTCCCAGTTCATCGAGGAGGAGGCCGTCCGCGGCATCTTCAAGGATCGGGACGACGAGATCCGGATCATCACGGACAACGTCAAGGGCAAGATCGCCTCCATGATGGAGGGCAAGATCTCCGGAGTGAAAATCGTCGATCCCAAGAAGAAAAAGATCGTCCTCAAGAAAGGGGATGCCATCACGGCGGAATTTCTCGAGAGCACGCCGTTTTCCCTCTGGAAGGGGATCACCCTGCCGGAGGACGAGGAAACGGAGCGCAGGATCGGCGTCCTCACGGCGAACCTGGACCGGAAGATCGGCCTCGTGGAGGCCTATTTCGCGGAAAGGATCGAAAGGCTGAAGGCGGGGGACGAACTGCCGCCCGGCGTCATCAAGATGGTCAAGGTATACGTGGCCATCAAGCGGAAGCTCTCCGTGGGTGACAAGATGGCGGGCCGGCACGGCAACAAGGGTGTCCTGTCGCGCATCCTTCCGGAAGAGGACATGCCGTACTTCATGGACGGAACCCCGGTGGACATCATCCTGAACCCGCTGGGTGTCCCCTCCCGCATGAACGTGGGCCAGATCCTGGAGACCCACCTGGGCTGGGCGGCCAAGGGCCTCGGTCAGAGAATCTACGACCTTTACGAGAGCAGGGTCGCGGCGGATCAGCTCAAGCGGGAAATGAAAACGGTCTATTCGACCCCCGAATTCGATCGTTTCGTCGACGGGGCCACCGACGAGGAGATTCAGCACTTTGCCGCCCGGCTCCGCAGGGGAATTCCCGTTTCCACTCCCGTTTTCGACGGGGCGGAGGAAGTCCAGATTCGCGACATGCTCAAGTCGGCCAACCTGCCCGAGCGGGGGCAGACGCTCCTCTTCGACGGCCGCACCGGGGAGCCCTTCGACCAGGAAATCACCGTCGGCATGATCTACATGCTGAAGCTTCACCACCTGGTGGACAACAAGATTCACGCCCGCTCCATCGGGCCCTATTCCCTGGTGACGCAGCAGCCCCTGGGCGGCAAGGCCCAGTTCGGCGGCCAGCGTCTGGGCGAGATGGAAGTATGGGCCATGGAGGCCTACGGCGCTTCCTATTCGCTCCAGGAGTTCCTGACGGTCAAGTCCGACGACGTGGCCGGCCGGACCCGGATCTACGAGACGATTGTGAAGGGCGAGCACACACTGGAACCGGGTTTGCCCGAATCGTTCAACGTCCTCGTGAAAGAGTTGCAGAGTCTCTGCCTCGACGTGGATCTCATCGAGGAAGAGTGACGGGGAGCGCAAGCCCCCCCACAGGCAGACGGAGGAAAATCGATCCGTGGAAGATGTATTCAGTTATTTCGAAAAGCCGAAGGATCCCATCCGGTTCAGCGCAATCCGGATGCGGATCGCCTCTCCCGAAAAGATTCTTTCCTGGTCCAAGGGAGAGGTGAAGAAGCCGGAAACGATCAATTACCGGACCTTCAAACCGGAGCGGGACGGCCTTTTCTGCGCCAAGATCTTCGGTCCCGTGAAGGACTATGAGTGCCTCTGCGGCCGCTACAAGCGCATGAAGCACCGCGGCGTTGTGTGCGAAAAGTGCGGCGTCGAGGTCATCCAGTCCAAGGTCCGCCGGGAGCGGATGGGTCACATCACCCTGGCGACGCCGGTGGCCCACATCTGGTTTCTCAAGAGCCTCCCGAGCCGCATCGGCAACATCATGGACATGACGCTCAATGAGCTGGAGAATGTCCTCT
>JBFYXW010000129.1:0-7574 GCA_041310335.1 Syntrophaceae bacterium
ATTCCGCCAGAATGGGCCGGGCGCCGCATTTCCTCACGTAATCAATGCCGGAGGAGATTTCCTCTGCCGACTGGCCCGGCAGACCGCAGAGGAGGTAGACGCCCACCTCCCCCTCCCGGTACCCCGCTTTCCTCAGGGAGCGCAGGGCCCGTTCCAGGTCCCCGGACCGGGCCTTGCCTCCCGTTTCCCGCTGGCGGTCCTCGTCCGCCGTCTCGAAGCCGAAGCGAAGGGTCTTGAAGCCGGCCCGGAACAGGAGAAGGCCCAGATCGTCGTCCACCTCCCGGAGGTGCAGGCCGTTGGGGCAATGGAACCGCAAGGGAAGCCGACGGCGCAGCAGTTCGCGAAGAAGCGGCCGGATCATCTCCTCCGGGCGCACCAGGAGCGCGTCGTCGTAGAAGGAAAAATCGCGGATGCCGTAACGCTCGTGCCAGTGGGTGATCTCGTCGGCCACGGCCAGGGGATCGCGCCGGCGAAAGGCCGGCTCCAGCCGGTGGGCTGCGCAGTAGGTGCAGCGAAAAGGGCACCCCCGGGACGTCAGGATGGGAACCTGGTCCAGGAACGGGAGGAGGTCGAAGGCGGGGTAGGGGAGGCTGTCCAGGCGGTCGATCGCCACGGGCAGTTCGGCCGGGCCGCCGAAAAGGTTCGAGAGCAGGCCCGCCAGGCTGGCGATCCCGTCTCCCGCGACGACGACGTCCGCCCCGGAGTGACGAAGCGCGTGATCGGTGCAAAGGGTTGCGTAAATGCCGCCCAGGACGAGAGGCACGGTTGCCCAGCGGGAACGGATGAGGCGGATCGTCTCGGCAACGCCGGGGTACCAGTAGGTCATGAAGGAGGTGACCAGGACGAGGTCCGGCCTTTCCAGGCTGTTCAGGACCCGGCCCACCAGGGGAGGGGGGAAGCCGTACCGGCTGTATCGCCTCGGGATCCCGTCCAAGACGGCAGGCCTGGGAATCACCCCTTTCGGGTAACTCCCCCGGCCGTCCCCCTTGCGCCGGGGACGGGGCATCCGGTCCTCATTTATAAAACCATTACATAAACTTAAACAGTCCAAATAATCTATATTGTAATTTATTGATCGTAACAACGACGCAATGTAAAGAAGCCCCATCGGCTTGGCCCAATGATCGTGGGCGGCAAAGTCGTGGATCCACGGGTTGACCAGAAGGATCCTCTTCTTTTGGAAAGAGTGGGGCATGATGGGTTCGCGGGCCTCCGTCTATTGCTGGACGGACCATAACACAACGTCCCGGGAAAGGACAACAGGCAAGGCAGGGCCTGCTCGACAGAGTTGGATGGCCGACACATGGACAGTCTAATAGATCGCTTTCAGGAATATTTACAATACTGTTGGACAGTTAAAAAGAAATAACTGAACAGTCCAATTTTTTTCTTGACAAGACTCCGCGATTGGCTTATGAATTTCACCAAAAGGCCTTTTAACTGTTTGTTGGACTGTATAACCTAGATGTCAAATGAGGCTTTGCCATGGAGAAGGCCGACGCCGCCGACTGGATCAGCAGCCTGGATATTCTCCGAAAGACCGGGATCTCCCGGGCGACCCTGAACAACTACATCCAGATGGGGCTGATTCCGAAACCCCGGGTGATGAAGCCGGAAGGCCAGGGGTTCAAGGCAAGGCGAATCGGCTATTTTCCGCTTTCCGCCCTCGGGCGGGTCGAGGCGGTACAACGAATGAAGGAGGAGGGAAGAAGCATGCAGAACATTCTCGAAGAGCTGGGCGTTCGTCTTCCCGTCGGCCAGGCCCGGGAGGAAAACAAGGAAACGATGATCCGGAATCCCGAAGAGGAAACCGGGGCACATCCCGCCGCGGACGGTGAATTCGATCCTGCTGTGCGATCCACCCAGGGTGGGTTCTTCGACGGGAACGAGGAAGCGTTCACGCCGCACCGGGACGGAGGGACCCGTCAAAAGGCCTCTCCCCTCCACCTGACGATCGACGAAATCCCCTGTCCGGCCTATCTCCTGAACAACAATTTCGAGATCGACTGGATCAACCCCCTGGCGGAGGAAAAGATCTTCCGCCGTTCCGTCCGGACCATCCGCGAGGCGGAAAACCGCAATGTCTTTCGCCTGCTCCTGCGCAGCGGGACCTCGAGCCGGACCCTGGGAAGCATGGACCTCGACCTGTGCGCCCTCCACATGTCCTTCGTGAAGGCCAAGCACACCCCGTCCTTCCTGCCAAAGATGTACGGGGACATGATGAAGGAGGAACTGGAATACCTGCAGGGGCTCTACGGGCACGCGGAAGCGTCCTCCCAGGACGCCGTGAGGGATGTCTTTCTGGAGGCCCCCGCAATTCACGGGCAGAAGCAGCCCTACCACGTCTACTACACCGTGTTCAGGGAGGGAATCCTCTTTGTCTACGGAGAGGTGGCGAGGATCCTGAAAGGAGTGGCGGAACTTCTATCCAGCCGGGACCAGGTGGTCCGGGAGCTCCTGAAGCAGCGAATGCCCACCCTGACGTCCTTCTGCGTCCTCGTGGCGGACCTCCAGGATTCCAGCCGGATTTGCGCCGAACTGGCACCGGAGGAGTACTTCGACCTGATCAACGAGATCTGGAAGACCATGGAAAGTTCGTTCCGCAGTTATTACGGTACCTACGGCAAGCACGTAGGGGACGGCATGGTCTATTACTTCCTCCGGGACCGGGATTCCAATTACATGATGAACGCCCTCGCCTGCTCGGTGGAGGTGAGGGAAAAGATGTCCCGCCTGAGTTACGAGTGGAAGCTCCGGAAAGGCTGGTACAACGACCTGTGCCTGAACATCGGCATCAACGAGGGACAGGAGTTCTTCGGAACGATCCCGACGGCCCCGTCGGTGGAGTTCACGGCCCTGGGAGACTCGGTGAACTATGCGGCGCGACTCTCCGACTTCGCCCGCCGCGGATCCATCTGGACCACCAAGAACCTCATCAACAAGCTGAGCGAGGAGGAGCGGAAGAGGGTCCGCTTCGGCATCCCCCGCAAGCAGGAAGACCGCGAAATCACGCTTGAAAACCTTTACACCCGGGTCATGGACATGCTTTCACCCGACGATCCCAAGTATCGGAAATTCCTGGACATCGCCACCCTTCCCGTCACGCAGATCCTTTCCGTCGACTCGTCCTCGAACTCCTGACCCGTTCGCAGATGGTTGATGGACCAGGAGAGGCCCCGTCACGGGGCCTCTCCTGGTTTCGGAGCGCCTTCACCACAAAGCACCCATAAAGCACTTGAAGGCCGCCCCGATTGCTGCTAACATGCGCCGCGATTCAGACGGGGTGTGCCAATGCGGGCCGTCATCCAGCGCGTCTCCGAGGCCGGTGTGAGCGCCGGAGGCAGAGACCTTTCCGTAATCGGCGCCGGACTCCTGGTTCTCCTCGGAGTTGAGCAGGGGGACGGGGAAGCGGACGCCGACTATCTCCTGGAAAAGATTGTCAACCTGAGGATCTTCGAGGACCCGGACGGCAAAATGAACCTTTCCCTGCTGGATACGGGAGGGTCCATGCTGGTCATCTCCCAGTTCACCCTTCTGGCGGACTGCCGGAAAGGAAGGCGGCCCTCTTTCGGGCAGGCGGAGGAGCCGGGCCGGGCTCGCGCCCTCTACAACCATTTCGTCCGGAGAGGCCGCGAGCGGCTGCCGCAGGTCGGGGAAGGCGAATTCCAGGCGATGATGAAAGTCCGCCTCGTGAACGACGGTCCCGTGACCATATTGATCGACACCCGAAAAGACCGCTGACGTATCATGGAGCAAACCATCGATAACATTCCTCTTTGTGACATTCGGATCGACCGCGACGGCGTCTGGTACTTCCGGGGCGCCGTCATGTTCCGCCGGGAAATCGTCAATTACTTCTACGAGCATCTCCGTCTGGACGAGGAGGGGAGATACTGGATCGACCTGGGCCACGACTGCTGCGTCGTCGAGGTGGAGGACACCCCGTTCGTCGTCCGGGCCGTCTACCGCAACCGAAAGAAAGAAGGGAAAGGCGACCGGATCGACCTCCTCCTGTGCGACGACAAGGTGGAAGCCCTGGATCCGACAAGTCTTTTCCTGACGGAAGAAAACGTGCCCTACTGCACGGTCCGCGAGGGACGCTTCCCCGCCCGCTTTTCCCGGCCGGCTTATTACCAGCTGGCCGAACACATCGAGTATGACGCCCCGAGGGAAACGTTCTACCTCTCCCTGAACGGGCAAACCTTCGACCTTCTCCAGCGGAAATCCCCGGAGACGCCATCCTGAATGAAACATGGGAGGAACCAGCATGTTGGGTGACCAGGTACGAGAGGCCCTGACGTTTGACGACCTGCTTCTGGTGCCGGCGGAATCGGCCATTATGCCGAAAGACGTCGATACCACAACGCATTTGACGAGAGAGATCACCCTGAGCATCCCCATCGTGAGCGCCGCGATGGACACCGTGACCGAATCGGCCACGGCCATCTGCATGGCCCAGGAAGGGGGGATCGGATTCATCCACCGGAACATGTCCATTCAGAGGCAGGCCCTGGAAGTGGACAAGGTGAAGAAATCGGAAAGCGGGATGATTGTGGACCCCATCACGATCGAACCGGAACGGAAGGTGTCCGAGGCCCTGGAATTGATGCAGCGCTACAAGATCTCCGGCGTCCCGGTGACGAAGAACCGGAAACTGGTGGGAATCCTTACGAACCGGGACCTGCGTTTCGAGACGAACCTGGACCAGCCCGTCTCCAACGTGATGACCAGGGAAAACCTCGTCACGGTGTCCTCCTCTATCGGGCTGGAGGAGTCGAAGGAACTCCTGCACAAGCACCGGATCGAAAAGCTCCTGGTGGTGGACGACCAGTACCAACTCAAGGGGCTGATCACCATCAAGGATATCGAGAAGATCCGGAAGTATCCGAACGCGTCCAAGGACTCCCTTGGCCGGCTCCGGGTGGGCGCCGCGGTCGGGACGATCGACCGGGAAGCGCGGGTGGACGCCCTCCTGGCGGCAGGGGTGGACGTGATCGTCATCGACACCTCCCATGGGCATTCCCGAGGGGTCGTCGATGCGGTGCGCGACACGAGGCGGAATTTCCCGGACTGCAAGCTCATCGCCGGAAACATTGCCACCGGCGAGGGCGCCGAGGCCCTGATCAAGGCGGGTGTCGACGCCGTCAAGGTCGGGGTGGGACCCGGCTCGATCTGCACGACCCGCATCGTCGCCGGCGTGGGGGTTCCCCAGATGAGTGCCATCCGCGACACCTGCAAGGTGGCGTCCAGGCACGGCATTCCCGTCATCGCCGACGGGGGCATCAAGTTCTCCGGGGACATCGTGAAGGCCCTGGCGGCGGGGGCCCACAGCGTCATGGTCGGCGGCCTCTTCGCGGGCACCGCCGAGAGCCCGGGTGAGACAGTCCTTTTCCAGGGCCGGAGCTACAAGGTCTATCGCGGCATGGGATCCCTGGAGGCCATGAAGGAAGGGAGCCGGGACCGCTACTTCCAGGATGAGATGGAAAGCCCGCTGAAGCTGGTCCCC
This sequence comes from Syntrophaceae bacterium, assembly GCA_041310335.1. Lineage (GTDB taxonomy): Bacteria > Desulfobacterota > Syntrophia > Syntrophales > PHBD01 > PHBD01. The sequence continues at coordinate 5,507 of JBFYXW010000129.1, forward strand.
GAGGGGATCGAGGGGCGAGTTCCCTTCCGCGGGTTTCTCTCCGACAGCATCTACCAGATGATCGGCGGCCTCCGCTCCGGGATGGGCTACCTCGGCTGCCGCACGATCCCCGAAATGCACGAAAAGGCGCAGTTCGTGCGGATTACCGCCGCGGGATTGCGGGAAAGCCATGTCCACGACGTGATCATCACGAAAGAAGCCCCCAACTACTGGCTGGACTGAACACCCGTCCGGCTTTACGGCAGAACAAGGGGAAGCATGCCCTCCGATTTCGTCCACCTGCATGTCCACACCCAGTACAGCCTCCTGGACGGCGCCATCCGCCTGTCCGACCTGTTCCAGAAGGCCCGGGAGTACGACATGCCCGCCCTGGCCATCACCGACCACGGGAACCTCTTCGGGGCCATCGATTTTTACCAGCGAGCCGGGAAGGCGGGTGTGAAGCCCATCCTGGGCTGCGAACTCTACGTCGCCCCCGGGAGCCGCTTTGAGAAGCAGTCCCAGGGCATCGGGGAGACGGCCCGCCACCTGGTCGTGCTCGCGGAAAACATGACGGGTTACCGGAACCTGATGAAGCTTGTCTCCGCGGGGTGGACCGAGGGGTTCTACTACCGGCCCCGGGTGGACAAGGAACTCCTCCGGACGCACCACGAGGGGCTGATCGCCATGAGCGCCTGCCTCCATGGTGAAATTCCCGATTTCATTCTGAAAAACGATCCCGAGGGGGCCATTCGGGCCGCGGAGGGGCTGCGGGAGATTTTCGGGGACGGCAACTTCTTCCTGGAGATGATGGAAAACGGCCTCCCGGAACAGAAGACGGTCAACGAGGGCCTGATGGACATCGCCCGCCGGAGGTCCTTCCCGCTGGTGGCCACCAACGACTGCCATTACCTCCAGCGCTCGGACGTGGAGGCCCACGAGGTTCTCCTGTGCATCCAGACGGGCAAGGCGATGGATTCCGCCGACCGGATGCGCTTCGAGACGGACCAGCTCTATTTCCGTCCGCCGGAGGAGATGATCCGCCTCTTCCGGCACTGCCCCGAAGCGATTGCCAACACGCTCCGCATCGCCGAGCGGTGCAACCTCTCCTTCACCTTCGGCGAATTCTTCCTGCCCCATTTTGAAGCCGATTCCGGGGAATCCCTCGACGATCTCCTGAAGCGGAAGGCTGAGCAAGGGCTGGCGGAGAAGCTCCCGGCCCTTCTGCGCGGCCGGGCCCCGGAGCTTCAGGAAACCTACGTGAGGCGGCTCCGGGAAGAGCTGGAGATGATCCGCTCCATGGGATTCGCCGGCTATTTCCTCATCGTGGCGGACTTTGTCCGCTACGCCAAAGAGAAGAAGATTCCCGTGGGTCCCGGCCGCGGGTCCGCAGCCGGGAGCCTGGTCGCCTTCGCCACCGGGATTACCGCCATCGATCCGATCCGCTACGGCCTCTTCTTCGAGCGGTTTCTCAATCCCAGCCGCAAGAGCATGCCCGACATCGACATCGACTTCTGCCAGGAGGGACGGGACGAGATCATCCGCTACGTCACGGACAAGTACGGCCATGACCGGGTGGCCCAGATCATCACCTTCGGCCAGATGAAGGCCAAGGCGGTCATCCGCGACGTGGGGCGGGCCCTGAACATTCCCTACGGGGAAGTGGACGTCATCGCGAAGCTGGTTCCGAACGTCCTGAACATCACGCTGGAAGAGGCGATCCGGGACGAGCCCCGCCTCCAGGACGAGGCGAAAAAGAGCGAGAAGATTCAAAAACTCCTCAATCTCTCCCGATCCCTGGAGGGGCTCAACCGCCATGCCTCCACCCACGCCGCCGGCGTGGTCATCTCCGACGTTCCCCTCGTGGAACGGGTACCCCTCTACCGGAGCCCCAAGGGGGACGACGCCGTCATCACCCAGTACGCCATGAAAGACCTGGAGTACATCGGGCTGACCAAGTTCGATTTCCTGGGACTCAAGACGCTGACGGTCATCCAGAACACCCTGCAGTTCGTCCGGGAGGGGCGGGGCGACGACCTGGACATGGAGCAGCTGCTACTGGACGACCCGGAAACCTACGCCCTCCTGG
>JBFYXW010000132.1:0-3150 GCA_041310335.1 Syntrophaceae bacterium
CCGCCGTCGTTGTAAAGGACGGAAGCCGGTGTCAAGCCTTCCCCCATCCCCCAGGGGCCGCTGAAGGCCAGGGGGGCGAGCTTGAAGGTCCCCGTCCCGGCGGTCTCGTAGGTTTCTCCGATGTAGTCGCCCCGGTAGTTGACGCTCACGAGGCCGAAGTAGTTCTGGTCCATGTACTGGATCGAGTCGTTCCCCGTGAGGGTCGTGTGCCCCGCCAGGTCGTCCGTCCCGGAGACGAGGCCCAGCATGTAGGTCCACTCGGGGCCGCCAGCGCCGTTGTTGTTCCAGTCGTATCCGTAGTAGGCCTGCCAACTCGTGAGGGCGCCGGGGTTGCCGTAGTAGCCGCTGCCGGCGGATCCCCAGATACCGAGGAGCCCCCCCGAGGAGGTGGGGTAGCCGTAACCCAGGCCTGACTCGACGGGAACGTTGTAGGGCAGGTCGAGGAGGTTCACCGTCGTGAACGTCGGCACGCCGATGTTCGGGAAGTTCCGGAACTCCCCCGCCGCCGTGTAGCCCAGGTTGGTGAGCGTCAGGGGACCCGTGGCGGAGATAGCCCCGTCGGCGAAGGTCCCGTCGAGGTTCCCCGCCAGGAGGCCCAGGGTGCCGCCGTTGTTGGTGATGCTGTTGAAGAAGCCGCTGTAGGAACCGGGGACGCCCCCCAGGAGACCCGTGAAGGTGGCGCCGTTGCTGAGGGTCCCTGTGAGGGGGGTGTCAAGCGGCGTGACCGCCGCCGTCGCCGGCCCGGTGCCGCCGAAAGTGATCGTACCCGTCCCCAGGAGCGGGTCATAGCTGCCGCCCAACGTCCCGGAGAAGCCGCCCAAAAGGACCGGGGTGGAGAAGGTCACGGCGGACTCCTGGGGGATCGTCGGGGGGGGCGTATCCTCACCCGTCCCCGGGGTCCAGGGGGCCGAGGGGTCCAGCGTCGTGCCGGCATCGGAGAGGCCCAGTGCGCCTTCCCCGTCCCCCGCCGAGGTGTCCTGCATGTGCTGTTCGATGTCCGCCGCCGTGGAGGGCTTCACCACGGGCTGGGCGGTCCCGTCGGTCACCACCATGCCGTAGCCCGCGGGAATCCCCACCTCGCCTCCGGGATTGTTCCGGTTGTAGCCGTACCCGGCGCCGCCCTGGAGGAAGAAGGAGCTCTGGCCGTTCAGGAACAGGCTGATCTGGGTCGTGCCGCGGACGCCGCAGACCGCCGTCGGCGTGTGCACTTCCACCCGGGAGCCGCGGGCCAGTTTCGTCACCACGGACCGGGATTTCCCGCGGAAGAGGTCGAAGACGTTGCTCGACCCCTCGGTGTTGCTGTAGCGGCTGATCTTCATGCGGGTTTTCTCCGCCAGCCAAAGCGTGTTGCCGTCGGTGAAGGTGATCCCCACCTTGGCCTTGGCCTTTGTCCGCAGGATGTCACCGTTGTTGATCGGGTCCCCGAGCTTCAGTGCCCGCACCTTCCCGGCCGGGGGGGTGATGTCCGCCTGGCCCTGGAGGGTTGTCACTTTCCCGACGGGGGCCGCCAGGGCCGGTCCGGCAACGACCAGCGCCATCAGGAAAAACCCCAGGATCCACCACGTTTTCGCCTTCATGGGTCAGACTCCTTTCTCCATCGAAGGTTGGTTCATATAGGTTGCGTCTAAAACCGCAGTTCAAACCCTGCCGAGTAGATCTCCCGGTTGTAGTCGTACAGGAAGAAGTTCGAGTGGGCCCGGATGTGGCTGTACTGGACCAGGGCGCTGACGTTCCGGTTGAACTCCCAGGTGAGGCCCGCCGTGCCCGTGTAAATCCGGTCCTTCCGGGTCTCCCCGTTGAAGACGCCGATCGTGCTGGGGTGGGAGAAGTCCTGGAGGTAGGTGTCCCCGGAGAGCTGGGCCTTCAGCGCTCGCCAGACCGGGTAGATCAGGTTCGCCGTGAACCGGTGCCCTTCGTTGTCCCAGTTGACGCCCCGGGCGTGGTCCTTGTTGTAGGTGTACTTCAGGTTGAAGAGCCCGCTCCCCCGGAAGAGCCAGAACCAGCTCACGTAGCCGGAGAACCCCTCGGAGGTCTGGTCCTCCTCGTCCCGGTTGAGGACGTCCTGGTAGGGCCAGATTTCCGTGTTCCAATTGTTGGTGAAGTCCTTCTTGGCGTAGCCGCCGTAGAACTCGAGGAGCTGGTTGCCCGTCTGGGTCACGGCGACCCGGAGAAGGGGACCGATGCTGTAGGTGTCGGTGTAGCGCTCGTAGCTTGGGTTGCGCTTCAGGGTGTTCGTGTAGCTCATGGAGAGGTTCAGGGCGGCCCGGCCGAAGTCGTAGCCAGGGGCCATGTAGAGGCTCGTGGCGAACATGTCGTAGTTCGTGGAGGGGACGCTCCCGTTCTGGGCGATGATGAACCGCTCATGGAGCGTGCTCGTGACGGCGACGCCGGCGTTGAAGAGCCAGGGGCCCTTGAGGGCCGGGATCCAGTCCACCCGCGCCGAGGAGACCAGCTTCCAGGCGTTTTCCTTGCCCAGGTCGAGCTGGCCCGCGGCCGGAACGGGAACACCGGTGTAATCGCTCGGCTCCTGGACGAAGTTCGTGTCATACTGGCCCATGACGCCCACGGTGAAGCGCACCGGCCGCTCCAGGAAGGACCGCTGCTCCACGATGTCCGAATAGCGCCGGGCGTAAGCCGCCAGGTCCGACTGCGGGTCCTGGGTGATGGCGGCCTGGAAACGGTCCCGGGCCCGGTCGAATTTCCGCTCCATCATGAGGGAAACGCCGATCTGAAAATCCGCCGCGGAGGTGTAGCTGGCGTCCAGCTTCTTCGACTGCTCGAAGGATGCGACGGCCTCGCCGTGCTTCCCTTCCTTCGCCAGGGTCATTCCCTTGAGGAAGGCCGTCTTGGCGGGGTAGAGGTTGTTCTGCTCCGCCACGGCGATCCACTTCTTCGCCTCTTCGATCCTGCCCGTCTGGTAAAGGACGTCGATGAGCTCGATGACCGCCTCCTGGACGGGCGGCTTCAGCGTGGCGGCGGCCTCCAGGTTCGGCAGGGCCTCCGCCGCGTTGTTCATCTGCTTATGGGTCAGCCCCAGCCAGAAGGCCGCCTCCGAGGAGGAGGGGCTCTCCGCCCTGGCTTTTTTGAAGGTTTCCAGGGCCTCCTCGTAGTTGTCGGCCTTGTACTGCTCGATTCCCTGCTGCAGGGAGG
>JBFYXW010000133.1:0-14135 GCA_041310335.1 Syntrophaceae bacterium
ACGCCTGCGACGTCGTCTACGGAACGAACAACGAGTTCGGCTTCGACTACCTGCGCGACAACATGGCGATCGCCCCCGAGGAACTCGTCATGCGGCACCTCAACTACGCCATCGTCGACGAGGTGGACAGCATCCTCATCGACGAGGCCAGGACGCCGCTCATCATTTCCGGGCCCTCCGACGAATCGACGGACAAGTACGCCCGCATCAACCAGATCATCCCCCGCCTCCGCCGGGACACGGATTACACGGTGGAGGAGAAGAGCCGGACGGTGGTCCTGACGGAGGAGGGCGTCGCCCGGGTGGAAAGCCTCCTCAAGGTCCAGAACCTCTATGAACCCGGGAACATCGAGATCGTCCACCACGTGAACCAGGCCCTCCGGGCCCACACCCTCTTCAAGCGGGACGTGGACTACATGGTGAAGGACGGCCAGGTCGTCATCGTCGACGAGTTCACCGGCCGGCTCATGCCGGGGCGGCGTTACAGCGACGGCCTGCACCAGGCCCTGGAGGCGAAGGAGAAGGTCAAGATCGAGCGGGAGAACCAGACCCTGGCCTCCATCACCTTCCAGAACTACTTCCGCATGTACGACAAGCTGGCGGGAATGACCGGCACCGCCGACACGGAGGCGGAGGAGTTCAAGAAGATCTACGGTCTCGAGGTGGTGGTGATCCCGACGAACATGCCCATGATCCGGATGGATCACACGGACATGGTTTACAAGACGGAGACGGAGAAATTCAACGCCGTCATCGAGGAGATCAAGGAAATGCACCGGAACGAGCGGCCCGTCCTGGTGGGCACGATCTCCATCGAGAAATCGGAGCACCTGAGCAAGATCCTCACCCGCTCGGGGGTCAAGCACCACGTCCTCAACGCCAAGCAGCACGACCGGGAGGCGGAGATCGTCGCCCAGGCGGGGCAGCGGGGCATGGTGACCATCTCGACGAACATGGCGGGCCGCGGGACCGACATCAAGCTGGGAGACGGGGTGGCGGACCTGGGGGGCCTGCACATCCTGGGGACGGAGCGCCACGAGAGCCGCCGCATCGACAACCAGCTCCGGGGCCGCTCGGGACGCCAGGGAGACATGGGCTCCTCCAGGTTCTACCTGTCCCTCGAGGACGACCTGATGCGCATCTTCGGGGGGGAGCGGATCTCCTCGATCATGGACCGGATCGGCATCGAGGAGAACCAGCCCATCGAGCACCGGATGATCTCCAAGGCCATCGAAAACTCGCAGAAGCGCGTGGAGGGGCAGAATTTCGAGATCCGCAAGCACCTCCTGGAATACGACGATGTCATGAACCGCCAGCGGCAGGTCATCTACGAGCAGCGCCGGAAGGTCCTGGGCGGCGGAGAGGCTCTCTGGGCGGACCTGGAGGAGATGCTGGACGACGTCCTGGAGGACCTGATCCCCGGCTACCTCGGCGAGAAAGGCCATCCGGAGGAGGCGGACCTCAAGGGGCTGGAGGACATGCTCTTCAAGCAGTTCTCCCTCAAGGTCGGCCTCACCAGCCGCGAGGACCTGCGCCCCTCCCTGCTCCAGGAGGAAATCCGCACGGCCGTCCTCGGACTGCTCCGGGGCAAGGAGGCGGAGTTCGGGAAGGACCTGATGGACTACCTCCTCCGGGTCATCATGCTCCACTCCATCGACAGCCAGTGGAAGGACCACCTGCTGGCCATGGATCACCTCAAGGAGGGAATCGGCCTCCGGGGGTACGGACAGAAGGACCCGGTCCGGGAGTACCAGAAGGAAGGGTACGACATGTTCATGGACATGATCCACCGGATCAAGATGGACAGCCTGGAGAAGCTCTGCATGGTCCGGATCCAGCGGGAGGAAGAGGTCGAGCGCATCCAGCGGCGGCAGGAGCAGGAGTACGTCATGAGCCGGGGAGGGGACGGGGCGGCCGCGGCGCCGGTGAAACGGGCCGCCGAGAAGGTGGGACGGAACGATCCCTGTCCCTGCGGGAGCGGGAAGAAGTACAAGAAGTGCTGCGGCGCGAACTAGCGGGCACCGGGGCGCGAGGGCTGTCAGGGAACCAAGGGGGAGGGGTTTCGAATCCGTCCCCGCAGGACAGGAAGGGAGAGCAGGCGAAGGAATGAAGAAGGACGTGCACTGGACCGTGCCGGGATTCCGGGCCGCCGGGATCGCCGCGGGGATCAAGGAGGAAGGCCGGAAAGACCTCGCGCTCATCGTGTCGGACGGACCGGCCGCGGCGGCCGGACTCTTCACCAGCAACGTCTTCAAGGCCGCCCCGGTCGTTCTCGACATGGAGCGCATCCGCTCCGGCCGGGCCCAGGCCATCCTGACCAACAGCGGAAACGCCAACGCCGCCACGGGCCCCGAGGGCATCGAGGACGCCCGGGCGTCCACCCGGGCCGTGTCCGGGGCGCTGGGGATTCCCGAGGACCTGGTCCTGGTGGCCTCCACGGGGGTCATCGGCCGCCGCCTGCCGGTGAAGAAGGTTCTCTCCGGTGTCCGCCCGCTCGTGAAGGCGCTCCGGCCCGACGGAATGGAGGATGCCCAGGAGGCGATTCTCACCACGGACCGTTTCCCGAAGATGGCCATCCGCACCGGCGCCGTCGGCGGCCGGACCGTGACGGTCCTGGGCATGGCCAAGGGGGCGGGCATGATCCAGCCCAACATGGCCACCATGCTGGCATACGTACTCACCGATGCGGCGGCGGAACCGCAACTCCTGGACGCCCTGCTCCGGGAGGGGACGGCCCGGAGCTTCAACGCCGTCTCCGTGGACGGTTGCATGAGCACCAACGACACGGTCCTGCTCCTGGCCAACGGCCGGGCGGGGAACCGGCCCTTCGGGCGGCGCGGCCGGGACGGCCGGATCTTCGCAGAGATGCTCATCGCCGTCCTGGAGGAGATGGCCCTGGCCATGGTCCGCGACGGGGAGGGGGCAACGAAGGTCGTCACCGTGGAGGTGACCGGGGGCCGGACTGCCGCGGAGGCCCGGAAGATTGCCTATGCCGTGGGCAACTCGAACCTCTTCAAGACCGCCTGTTTCGGCGGCGACCCCAACTGGGGCCGGGTCATCGGTGCCGTCGGGTCCGCCGGAGTGGCGCTGGACCCCGGGCGCGTCTCGGTTTCCTTCGGCGGCGTGACCGTCTTCTCCGGCGGGACGGGCATCCCCGCGGCCCTGCCGGAACTGGCCCGCATCATGGCCTCCGACCGGATCCACGTCCGCATCGAGCTGGGCAGGGGAAAGGGAACCTTCGTTCTTCACGCCTCCGACCTGACCTTCGACTACGTCAAGATCAACGCCCATTATACGACCTGAAAACGAATGGGTTTTCCCTTGCCAAGGGAACCCCTTTGTGCTAATGGCCACCAGATTTCGCACATCCCCGGATCGGCAGGGGGGTGCTTTTCCCCGGAAAAGTTCCCTGCCGGGATGATGGGGGTGGAGGAAAAAACCAGGAGAGAAAAGGAGAAAGACAATGGCAGCACTGATTTCCATGAAGCTTCTGCTCGAGGCGGGCGTCCACTTCGGCCACCAGACCAACAAGTGGAACCCGAAGATGAAACCTTACATCTTCGGCGCCCGGAACGGTATCTACATCATCGACCTGCAGCAGACCGTCGAGATGTTCCACAAGGCCTATGATTTCGTGGTGAACATGGTTGCGGGCGGAGGGACCCTGCTGTTCGTGGGAACGAAGAAGCAGTCGCAGGAGTCGATCCGGGAAGAGTCGGGGCGGTGCGGGATGCCCCACGTGAACCAGCGCTGGCTTGGCGGCATGCTGACCAATTTCGTCACCATCAAGAAGAGCATCGACCGCCTCAACAGCCTGGACAAGATGTTCCAGGACGACAGCGTCCGGGCGTTTCCAAAAAAGGAAATCCTGAAGCTTCAGAAAGAGCGGGACAAACTCATCAAAGTACTCGGCGGCATCCGGACCCTCAAGGGCCATCCGGGCGGACTCTTCGTCGTGGACCCGAAGCGGGAAGACATCACCATCCAGGAAGCCCGGAAGCTCGGCATCCCCATCGTGGCCATCGTGGACACGAACTGCAACCCCGACCTGATCGACTACATCATCCCGGGGAACGACGATGCCATCCGGGCCATCAAGCTCTTCTCCTCCCGCATCGCCGATGCGGTGCTGGAAGGGAAGAAGCGCTACGAGGAGAAGCTCCAGGCCGAGAGCGATAAGGATGCCCTCGCGGAGGCGCCGGTCGAGGAAGCCGAGCCGGACGTTCCGGAGAGCGTGGAGCACAAGAGCGGCCCTGAAGCGGTGGACAGCGCATCCGCCTGAAACGGATGAACCGATCAACAAGAGGATGGAGGTTTATACATTGGAAATTACATCCGGGATGGTAAAGGAACTGAGAACGAAAACGGGCGCCGGCATGATGGATTGCAAGGAAGCCCTGCAGGCCTCGAACGGCGATTTTGAGAAGGCCATCGACTTTTTGCGCAAGAAGGGCATGTCGGCGGCGACGAAGCGCTCCTCCAAGGCCGCCAAGGACGGTGCCGTGGGGTCCTACATCCACATGGGAGGCAAGATCGGCGTCCTGGTGGAGGTGAACTGCGAGACCGACTTCGTGGCCAAGACCGAGAACTTCACCGGCTTCGTCAAGGACATCGCCATGCACGTGGCGGCGGCGAACCCCCTGTACCTGAACAGCGAGGAGATCCCCGCGGCCGACCTGGAGCGCGAAAAGGCCATCTATCGCGACCAGCTGGCCCAGGAGAAGAAGCCCGAGAAGATCTGGGACAAGATCATCGAGGGCAAGCTCCGCAAGTACTACGAGGACGTGTGCCTCCTGGAGCAGAAATTCATCAAGAATCCCGACATCACGGTGAAGACGCTCCTGACGGAGATGATCGCCAAGACGGGAGAGAACATCATCATCCGCCGCTTCGCCCGGTTTCAGCTGGGAGAAGAGCTGAAGGGATAACTTGGAACGGCCGGTCTATCACAGGGTCCTTCTGAAATTGAGTGGCGAAGCCCTGGCCGGCGGCAAGGGCTTTGGCATCGACTTCGACGTCATCGAAGGGATCGCCCGGGAAGTCAAGGCCGTGGCGGCTCTCGGGGTCCAGATGGGCCTCGTCATCGGCGGCGGCAACATCTGGCGGGGCGGCCAGGCAGCGGCCCGCGGAATGGACCGGACCGCGGCGGACTACACGGGGATGCTGGCCACGGTGATCAACTGCCTGACCGTCCAGGCTGCCCTGGAGGCGCAGGGCGTGCCGGCCCGGGTCCTCTCGGCCCTGGACGTGAAGGGGGTGGCGGAACCCTACATCCAGCGGCGGGCCGTCCGCTACCTGGAAGAAGGCCGCGTCCTGCTCCTGGCCGGAGGGACGGGGAATCCCTTCTTTACGACCGACACGGCGGCGGCCCTGCGGGCCGTCGAGATCAAGGCGGACGTGCTGCTCAAGGCCACCAAGGTGGACGGCGTGTATGACCGGGACCCGGTCCTCCACCCCGACGCGGTCTTTTTTGAGCGGATCGGCTATGCCGATGTCCTGGTGAAGGACCTGAAAGTGATGGACGGCACGGCTGTTTCCCTCTGCCGGGACAACGGCCTGCCGGTGATCGTTTTTAACCTCCAGAAGGAAGGAAACATCAAACGGGTGCTCTGCGGAGAGCCTGTGGGGACCCGGGTAGGAGCGTGAGCCATGAAAGATAAGGTATTTGCCACTCTGAAAGACGATATGGACCGGTCCATCGGCGCACTGGAGAAGTCCTTCAGCAAGGTGCGGACGGGCCGGGCTTCCCTGGCGCTCCTGGACGGGATCAAGGTCGACTACTACGGGGTGCCGACACCGCTGAACCAGGTCGCCAACCTGTCCGTCCCGGAGAGCCGGATGATCGTGATCTCCCCCTGGGACAGCAGCGCCATCGGGGCCATCGAGAAGGCGATCCAGAAGTCCGACCTGGGGCTCCTGCCCAACAATGACGGGAAGCAGGTGCGCCTGGCCATTCCCCCCCTCACGGAAGAGCGACGGAAGGACCTGGTGAAGGTCGTCAAGAAGATGACCGAGGAATGCAAGGTGAAAATCCGCAATGCCCGCCGGGACGCCAACGAGGGGTTCAAGGTCCTGAAGAAGGACAACAAGATTTCCGAGGACGAGATGTTCACCCAGCAGGAAGAGGTGAAGAAGCGGATGGACAAGGACATGGAAAAAGTGGACGCCCTGCTGGCGGCGAAGGAAAAGGAGATCATGGAGATCTGAGGGGCGGACCGTTTCGAGCCGCGCTCCGAGACAGGGTTTCCGGCGGTTGCAGGTTACATGGCTTTTCGGTCCTGCGGGGCCGTTACAAAAAGGGAGCGCAGGCTCCCTTTTTTGTTGTACACCCCCGAGGGCGTCCGATTGCAATCCAAGGGGGGATGTGTTAGGGCCAAAGCGGAGGAAAACCGTCTATCCATGAGCGATTTCAACGGGATCGATCCGGAAAACCTGCCGCGGCACATCGCTGTCATCATGGACGGCAACGGCCGCTGGGCGAAACAGCACGCCCTGGGGCGGATCGCCGGGCACCGGAAGGGGGCCGAGGCGGTCCGGGCCACCGTGCGGACCTGTCGGGAGATGGGCATCCGGTACCTGACGCTGTACGCCTTCTCGGTGGAGAACTGGATGCGGCCGACGCGGGAGGTCTCCGCCCTCATGGAACTCCTGGTGGATTATCTCCGCTCGGAAACCCGGGAATTGCAGGAGCGGGGGATCCGCCTGCAGGCGATTGGCAGCATCGGGCTGCTCCCGGAGGCGGTGCGGCAATTTCTCCGGGAGACCATGGAAGCGACGAAGGAGAACCGCGCGATGGTCCTCGTTCTGGCCCTCAGTTACGGAGGCCGGGACGAGATCCTGGAGGCGGCCCGCTCCCTGGCCCGGAAATCCTCCTCCGGCGCCCTCGACCCCGGGGACATCTCGAAGGACGTGTTCGAAGAGCACCTGCAGACCGCCGGGATCCCTGATCCGGACCTGCTCATCCGGACGAGCGGCGAGTTCCGGATCAGCAATTTCCTGCTCTGGCAGACGGCCTACACAGAATTCTATTTCACCGACGTCCTCTGGCCTGATTTCAACCGGGAAGAACTCCGGAGGGCTGTCGCCGCCTACCAGCAGCGAGAGAGAAGGTTCGGGTTGACGTCCGAGCAGCTTTGAGAGGAAGGAAAATCCCATGGCCAGTTCCCATGTCCAGCGATGGCTCACGGCGATCGTCGCCGTCCCGATCCTGTTCGGCACCATCCTCTATGGCGGGGAAACCCTTTTCTTCCTCCTGATCCTGGCCGTCGTCCTGCTGGGCATGGAGGAATACACCCGCATGTCCTTCGGGGAGGGGCACCCCTGGGAGCGAGGACAGGGCCTCCTGTACGCCGCGGTGGTCTGTCTCGCCGCCCGGACCGGCGACCCCCGCCTTCTCCTGGCCACGGTGGTCTTTTCGGTCCTGATCGCCTTTATGCTCTACCTGCCCCGGATCCGGGAGGACCGCTTCGACGTCCTTCCGGTGCAGAAACTCGCCTTCGGCGTCCTGTACATCCCCCTGATGATGTCCCATATCATCCTGGTCCGGCAGAGTCCCGACGGGGTCCTCTGGATCTTTTTCATCCTTGTGATGGCCTTTTCGGGGGACGTGGCGGCCTATTACGTGGGCCGGACCTTCGGGCGGAAAAAGCTGCTCCCCCTGGTCAGCCCGGGGAAGACCGTCGAGGGGACCGTGGGGCTCTTCGCCGGGAGCGTGCTGTTCTGCCTGCTTTTCCGGCACTTCTTCTTCCCGGCCCTGCCGGTGGGGCACACGGTGGCCATGGCCCTGGCGGGGAGCGTCACCGGGCAGCTCGGCGACCTCTGCGAATCGGCCCTGAAGCGGGCCTCGGGAACGAAAGATTCCGGGACGCTCCTGCCCGGACACGGTGGATTCCTGGACCGTCTGGACTGCCTGATCTTCATCGGGCCCTTCGTCTACTACTACCGGCTCTTCCTGCTCTCATGAAGAAACTGTCGATTCTCGGATCCACCGGTTCCATCGGGACCAGCGCCCTGGACGTCGTGCGGCGGAACCGCGGGCGCTTCGGGGTGGTCGCCCTCGCGGCGGGCCGCAACCTGGGCCTGCTGGCGGAGCAGATCGCCGAGTTCAATCCCCGGGTGGTCTCTGTCCTCGACGAGGATCACGCCCGGCGACTCCGGGATCGGACCGGACCCGTCCGGGCGGACGTCCTGTCGGGCCCGGAAGGGTACCGGGAAGTGGCGGCGGTAGACGGGGCCGACATGGTGCTCTCGGCCCTGGTGGGCGCGGCGGGGCTTCTGCCCACCCTGGCGGCGATCGAGGCGGGCCGGGACATTGCCCTGGCGAACAAGGAGACCCTCGTCACGGCGGGGGCCCTCGTCATGGAGCGGGTCCGGGCGAAGGGGGTGCGCCTCTTCCCCGTGGACAGTGAGCACAGCGCCATCTTCCAGTGCCTCGAGGGCCAGGACCGGGGTGCCGTGCGGCGCATCGTCCTGACGGCCTCGGGGGGGCCGTTTCTCCGTCACAGTGCGGAACAGCTGGAGGCGGTGACGCCTGCCGAGGCCCTGAAGCACCCGAACTGGACCATGGGCCGCAAGATCACCATCGACTCGGCCTCCATGATGAACAAAGGGCTGGAGGTCATCGAGGCGCGGTGGCTCTTTGACACCGACTACGACCGCATCGACGTCGTCGTCCATCCCCGGAGCATCGTCCATTCCATGGTGGAGTTCCGCGACGGATCCATCCTGGCCCATCTGGGCGTTCCGGACATGCGGATCCCCATCGCCTACGCCTTGTCCTGGCCGGAGCGGATCCCCCAACCGGGCTCGCTCCTGGACCTGACTCGGGCGGGGGCCCTGGAGTTTTTCGAGCCCGACCGGGAGCGCTTCCCCAGCCTCGATCTGGCCTATGCGGTGGGGCGCGCCGGCGGGACCGCCCCGGCGGTCCTCAACGGGGCCAACGAGATCGCCGTGGAGGCCTTCCTCCAGGGAAAAATTCGCTTTACAGACATGGCGGTGACGATTAAAGAGGTTCTCTCCCGACACGAACGGGAAGACGTTCGATCCGTCGAGGATGTCCTCCGGGCGGACCGCTGGGCCCGGGAAGCGGCCCAATCCATCATCGAAAGGCAAAGCGCTTGATCGGCATCAGCATTCTCTCCGTCACCGTCCTTTTGGGCGTGCTCATCTTCGCCCACGAACTCGGGCATTTCCTGGCGGCCAAATGGGCCGGTGTGGGGGTCCAGAAGTTTTCCCTCGGTTTCGGCCGCAAGATCTTCGGCCGCCGGATCGGGGAAACGGAATACCTGGTTTCTCTCGTGCCCCTGGGAGGATATGTGAAGCTCCTGGGGGAATCGGAGGCGGAGCTTCTTCCGGAAGAAGAGCGCCACCGCTCCTTTACGAACAAGTCCGTCTGGGTGCGGATGGGGATCGTCCTGGCGGGCCCGGCCTTCAACTTTGTCCTCGCCGTCCTGATCTTCTCCGTCATCTACATGCTGGGGGTGCCGACCCTGACGAGCACCATCGGCTCCATCCAGGAAGGGTCCGCCGCGTTCGCGGCGGGGATCCTCCCGGCGGACACCGTCACGGCCATCGACGGGAAGAAAGTGCGCAAGTGGGAGCACCTGGCGGAGATGATCTCCGGCAGCGGCGGAAAAACGCTCACGATCACCGTGGAGCGGGCGGGGGCACGGCAGGACATCTCCGTCACCCCCCGTTCGATGAAGGGGAAGAACCTCTTCGGGGAGGAGGTCGACACCTGGAAGATCGGCGTCAGCCCGGACCCGAAGATCGTGACGGAGCGGCTGAACCCCGTCGAGGCTGTCTGGACGAGCCTGAAGAAGACCTGGTACTTAAGCGAGCTCACCCTGTTGAGCATTGTCAAGATGATCGAGGGGGTGATCTCCCCCAAGACCCTGGGCGGGCCCATTTTCATCGCCCAACTGGCTGGAACCCAGGTCAAGGAGGGCCTGGTGCCCTTCTTCCTCCTCATGGCCCTTCTGAGCATCAACCTGGGGGTCCTCAACCTGCTGCCGATCCCCGTCCTGGACGGGGGGCACTTGTTGTTCTACCTCATCGAGGCGGTCATGCGGAAGCCCGTGAGCATCAAGTGGCGGGAGCTCGCCCAGCAGGTGGGGTTCGCCTTCCTGATCCTCCTGATGTTGTTCGTCTTCTGGATCGACATCGAGCGTCTCCTGGGGGACAACCCGCTTTACAGCGGCTTCGTTCGATTTTTCACCGGCAAATGACGAGCATCCTGGCCCTGGACACGGCGACGAAAACGGCCTCCGCGGCCCTGCTCCTGGACGATCGGGTCCTGGCGGAGGGATACGCCGACCTGGGCCGGCATCACGCCGCGGTCCTTCTTCCCTTCGTGCAGTCGGTCCTCGACCTGGCCGGCATGACCATGGAGGAGGTGGACCTCCTGGCCGGCACCGCCGGCCCCGGCTCCTTCACGGGCCTCCGGATCGGGGCGAGCACCCTCAAGGGCCTCGCCCTGGCGACCGGCAAGCCCGTCGCGGCCGTTTCCACCCTTGCGGCCCTGGCCTTGAACGCGGCCGGGTCCGGAGAAGCCGTCTGCCCGCTCCTGGACGCGCGGAAAGGGCAGGTCTACGGGGCCCTCTACCGGTTCGACGAAGACGGTGTTCCCCGGCCGGCGATCCCGGACGCAACGGTCGCCCTGGAGAGCCTCCTGGCCCTCCTGGACGAGCCGGTTGTGTTCGTGGGAGAGGGGGCTGCCGTCTACAGGGAGGCGATCCGGGAGCGCCTGGGCGGGAAGGCCCGATTCCTCCCGCCCCCCTGGAACGGCATCCGGGCCTCCTCCGTCGGCTGGCTGGCCCTCCGGCATTACCGGGAAGGACGCCTGGCCGATCCGCTGACCTTCGTTCCCGCCTACCTGCGGACGTCGGAGGCGGAGGCAAAGGGAGCATCCCCGCCTGCCGGCCCGGGCCCGCGTTGATCCGTACCCCCGGAAGGGTGGGGGAGAAGGGTCCCGCCGGGCCGGAACCGCGTTGACATCCGGGCCGAACTCGGGTATTAGGAAAACCATAGTCCGGGTCGGGCCTTCGCCTCTCGGGAGGATGGATCCATGAACCGAAACAGCATCATCGTGCCGGAAGGCATCCCTTTCATAGCCATCCCGGCCTTTTTCGCCCTCACGTCCTGGTTTGCCGGCTACCCTGTCTCCGCGACGATCCTGACGCTCGTCACGGTTTTTGTCCTCTGCTTTTTCCGCAATCCCGAACGAACGACACCCGACACACCCGGACTGGTCGTCTCTCCCGCCGACGGGAAGGTCATCTTCGTCGGTGAGGCCGAGGAAGCGGACCTCTTCCAGGGCCGGGCAAAGAAGATTTCTATCTTTATGAGCGTCTTCAATGTTCACGTGAACCGAAATCCCTGCTCCGGGACGGTCGAGGGAATCCGCTACTACAAGGGGAAGTTTCTCGTGGCGAGCGTGGACAAGGCCTCCTCGGACAATGAACGCAACGCGGTCCTGGTCCGGACCGAAGACGGGCAAAAGGTCCTGACGATTCAGATCGCCGGGCTGGTGGCCAGAAGGATCGTCTGCTGGCTGAAAGAGGGCATGACCGTAACCCGGGGCGAGCGTTTCGGGCTCATCCGTTTCGGCTCGCGCCTGGATGTCTTCCTGCCCCTGGAGTCGACGGTTTCCGTGAAAGTCGGGGACAAGACCCGGGCCGGGGAGACCCCCCTGGGGGTGATGAAGTGAACGAGAAACGCATTCGGATGCGCGACGGCATGAAGAAGGGAATCTACGTCCTGCCGAACCTGTTCACCACGGCGAGCCTTTTGTGCGGCTTCTACTCCATCGTCGTTTCCATGCAGGGGCAGTTCGAGACGGCCGCCTGGGCCATCATGGCGGCCCTGGTCCTCGACGGGCTGGACGGCCGGATCGCCAGGATGACGAACACGACCAGCAAGTTCGGGGCCGAGTACGACTCCCTGGCGGACCTGGTGGCTTTCGGCGTGGCCCCCTCCATCCTGGCCTACACCTGGGCCCTTTCCCCCTTCGGCAAGTGGGGGTGGCTGGCGGCCTTCCTGTTCGTCACCTGCGGGGCCCTGCGGCTCGCCCGGTTCAACATCCAGATCGGCATCATCGAGAGCAAGGTCTTCAACGGGCTCCCCATCCCGGGGGCGGCTTCGGTCGTCGCCACGGGGGTGCTCCTCTACCATTACCTGGGCTTCCAGGGTCCGTTCCCGAACGCGGGGGTCCTGATCGGCGTCATCTGCCTGTCCCTGTTCATGGTGAGCAGCATCAAGTACTACAGCTTCAAGGACCTGAACTTCTTCGCCCGTAAGCCTTTCATGTCCTTCGTGGTGATCGTGTGCGTGCTCGTCATCGTCGTGGCGGAGCCCCAGATCACGGTGTTCACGTTCTTCGCCGGGTACAGCCTCTCCGGGCCGGCGTGGTTCGCCTGCAAACTGATTCGGAGAGCGCTGTACGGCCAGGAGGCCGGGAAACCGGCCAACCCGGCCGAGCCGCACCCTATGGTGAAGAAGTAATCGCAATCAGGAAGGGTAGTTGCACGGAATCGCGGCAGTATGCCTGGCTTCGGTGCTCTGCCCTTTTACTTTGTTCAGAAGGGGATTCTTTATGAGCACGTGGAGTGTAGCAGTGGTCGGCGCCACCGGCGCCGTCGGCAATGAAATGATCCGGATCCTGGAGGAGCGCAACTTTCCCGTGGGCAAGCTGAAGCTCCTGGCGTCCGAGCGCTCCCTGGGCAAGTCCCTGGAGTTCCGGGGGCAGTCCCATCCCGTGGAGGTCCTGAAGGAGGATTCCTTCGGGGGCGTCCAGATCGGCCTCTTTTCCGCCGGGGGAAGCATCAGCGAAAAGTTCGCCCCCGTCGCGGCCCAGGCGGGGTGCGTCGTCGTGGACAACACGAGCGCCTTCCGCATGGTCCCGGAGATTCCCCTGGTCGTCCCGGAGGTCAACCCCGAGGCGATCGCCCTGTACAAGAACCGGGGGATCATCGCCAACCCGAACTGCTCGACCATCCAGATGGTGGTGGCCCTGAAGCCGATTCACGATGCGGTCCGGATCAAGCGGATCGTCGTATCCACCTACCAGGCGGTTTCCGGCACCGGCAAGAAGGCCATCGACGAGCTGGAACAGCAGACCCGGGCGCTTTTGGCCTGCCAGGAGCCGGCCGTCAAGGTCTACCCCCACCAGATCGCCTTCAACTGCCTGCCCCAGATCGACGTTTTCGTGGAGAACGGGTACACGAAGGAAGAGATGAAGATGGTCAACGAAACCAAGAAGATCATGGACCCCTCCATCGCCGTGACGGCCACGACAGTCCGGGTTCCCGTGTTCTACAGCCACTCGGAATCGCTGAACATCGAGACGGAGCGGAAGATCACCGCTGCCGAGGTGAGGGAACTCCTGTCCCGGGCCCCGGGGGTGAAGGTGGTGGACGACCCCGCCAACCGGCAGTACCCCATGGCGATCCACGGGGCCGGAAAGGACGAGACCTTCGTGGGGAGGATCCGGGAGGACGAGTCGATCCCCAACGGGATCAACCTCTGGGTCGTCTCGGACAACCTGCGGAAGGGGGCCGCCCTCAACGCCGTGCAGATTGCCGAGATCCTGATCCGGAAGTACCTGTGACGGACCGGGTGAGCCGCCGGGAACGGAAAGGCGGCCCGCCCTGGGATTCCCGGGTTGTTCGGAGGCCCGACGAATGAGGGTGATCGGAGGCTCCTGCCGAGGGAAGCGGCTCCACGCCCCGAAGGGCGGCCCGGTGAGACCCACCTCCGACCGGGTCCGGGAATCCCTCTTCAGCATCCTCGGGGATGTCCGGGACCTCGCTTTTCTGGATCTCTGCGCCGGTACCGGGGCCGTCGGCATCGAGGCCCTGAGCCGGGGGGCCGCCCGGGCGGTCTTCGTGGAGCAGGATCGGCGGATGACGGAAATCCTGGGTCGGAACGTGGCGGAGTGCGGACTCCAGAAGGCTTCGGAGATCCTGGTGACGGATGCCCGCGCCGGGATCCGGCGGCTCTCCAGGCGGGGAGAACAATTCGACCGGATCTTTGCGGACCCGCCCTATGCGGGGCGGATGACCATGGAAATCCTGAGGGAAATGGCCGATTGGCCCCTCCTGGGCCCGGACGGGTTGCTGGTGATCCAGCATTCGACG
>JBFYXW010000136.1:0-4866 GCA_041310335.1 Syntrophaceae bacterium
GGCCAGCCTCCTTGAGATGGGCGCGGGACGTGTGGTATGCCTTCCCCGGAGGTTCCGCAACGACATTGCGGATCGGAAACAGGCGAGAGTGGCCAGGGGTGGAAAATGAAGATCCATCGGGAAGAGATCCACGTTGCGACGACGGCGGACACGGATGTCATCGATGTCACGAGGGAAGCGGCGGGTATCTTGAGAGATTCGGGGATCCGGGAGGGGCAGGTTCTCCTGTTCGTCCCGGGGTCCACCGCTGCCCTCACCACCATCGAGTACGAGGGGGGTGTCGTCCGGGACCTGGCGGAGGCGGTTGAGCGGATCGCCCCGCGGGACGTTCCTTACCGCCACGACGCCCGCTGGGGCGACGGGAACGGCTATTCCCACGTCCGGGCGGCCCTCCTGGGGCCGTCCCTCACGGTGCCCGTGGCGGCGGGGCGCCTGGTCCTCGGGACGTGGCAGCAGATCGTTCTGCTGGATTTCGACAACCGGCCGCGGCAGCGGGCCGTGGTCGTCCAGGTGTCGGGGATCTGAACCAATGGACGGGCGCGGCCCGGGTGACCGGTTTCCCGCGGGAGGGTGAATTCCCGATCCGGCGATCCGGTCGCCGGGGAGAACACGCAAAACAGGCAGTCGCTGCGTTCGTGAAGCAGCCGGAAAGGAGAGGACCCATGCCCTTTTTCAAGACGTCGGAACTGCCGGAAAAGCCCATGCTGCCCGGCTTCACGGCCCGGATGATCCACGCCGGGGCCATGACGATTTCCTTCTGGGAGGTCAAGGCCGGCTCGTCGCTGCCGGATCATTCCCACCCCCACGAGCAGATCACCACGATCCTGGAGGGGACCTTCACGATGACCGTGGGCGGGGAGACGAGGACCCTGGGGCCAGGCCAGGGGGCCGTCATCCCGCCTCACGTCCCGCACTCCGCATCGTCGCAGACGGATTGCCGGATCGTCGACGTCTTTTCCCCCGTCCGGGAAGACTACAGGTAGGCGCCGAAAAGCAAACCGCCCGCCGGACGATCCGGAGGGCGGTCTGTGTGTCGCTAGGAGGGATGATCCCCGGTTGGGATGCTCTCAGCGCTTTCCCTGGGTGGAGAACCGCAGGGGCCGCTGGGGGCGGCGACCGCTGGAGGATGAGGATCCCGTCCCCGTCCCGCCGGCGGCATGGAACGCGCCCTCCGCGGCGGTCGGCAGGGTGCGCCGGGCCGCGTCCTTGCGGTCCTGTCCGCCGGTGCGCGCGGAGGAAGAAGACCGCGGCCTCTGCGGCCTCTCGCCGGTCTGCCGGACGGGGCCTTCCTGCACGCTGCCATAATCGAAATCGGGAATACGGCGGCGCTCGATACGGGCGCCGAGGACCTGTTCGATCTCCCGGACCATCCCCTCATCCCCCCGGGACGCGAAGGTGAAGGCCTCGCCCGTGCGGCTGGCGCGGCCCGTGCGGCCAATCCGGTGGGTGTAGGCGTCGACGGTGTCGGGCATGTCGAAGTTGATGACGTGGGAGATGTCCGAGACGTCGATGCCGCGGGCGGCGATGTCCGTCGCGACGAGGATGTCGTACGTCCCGTTGCGGAAACCGTTGATGGCGCTCTGGCGCCGGTTCTGCGTCATGTTCCCCTGGAGGGCCGAGACGCGGAACTTGCTCTTCTCCAGGTGCGCCGCCAGGCTCCGGGCCCGGTGCTTGGTCCGGGTGAAGACCAGGACGCGGCTGGTGGCCGTTTCCCGGAGCACCGCCATGAGGAGCTTGGTCTTGAGGCCGTCCGCCGCCGGGTAGAGGGCGTGGGAGACCGTCTCGACGGGAGCGGTCGCACCGATCTGGATCGTCGCCGGATCGGTCAGGATGCTGTCTGCCAGGATGCGGATGTCCTTCGGCATGGTGGCGGAGAAAAACAGGGTCTGGCGCTTCGCCGGCAGTTTCTGGAGGATCCGGCGGATGTCCGGCAGGAAGCCCATGTCGCACATGCGGTCGGCCTCGTCCAGGACCAGCGTTTCGACCCGGGACAGGTCGATGCTGCCGTCTCCCAGGTGGTCCAGCAGGCGACCCGGGCAGGCGACGACGATGGCCGCGCCTCGCTTGATGGCCGCCACCTGTCCCCCCTTGCTGACCCCGCCGTAGACGGCGGCGCTGCGGATGGGCGTGTAGCGGCCCAGGTCCGCGATCGTCTGGTGGATCTGTTCGGCCAGTTCTCGGGTGGGTGCAAGAATCAATGCGCGGACGCGCCTTGCGGGTCCCTTGGCCAGCCGCTGCAGCATGGGCAGCACGAAGGCCGCGGACTTCCCCGTTCCCGTCTGGGCGATGCCCATCATGTCGCGTCCTGCGAGGACGACGGGGATGGCCTGTTCCTGGATGGGGGTGGGGATGGTGTAGCCGGCCTTCCGCACGCCGGCGAGGATGTGGGGCTCGAGTTGAAACTCTTCAAAATGCACGAATTGTTCTCCTTGACTCCGTTGAGCCAAGGGTACTCTCAGCTCGATGAAGCTCTGCAAATTCCTTTGCGGGGTTATTGGACGGACCGAATGGTCCGCATTCGTTGGGGCGGCTTGTATCCCCCATCCCATCAAAAAGCAAGGATTATTATCGTCTCCGCCCCGGGAGACCTTGTATTCTCATCACCTTATGCCTGCCGGCCCTTCAGCATCCGGGCCGTCCGGACGGCCTTCTGCATGGTCTGAATCGCCGCCGACAGGGCCCAGGCATCGTCCATGACGGCCCGCTTCCGGTCGGAGAAGGTCCCGTCGTCGTTCAACTTTCCCGCCATGGCCCCGATCCCGCAGGCCACGCCCGCATGGTGGACCGCCGGGGTCCACATCTCGTGCAGGAGGAAGGCATTGTGGAGGGTCTGGAGGGTCGACTCGACGCCAAAGTTCCGGAGCCAGCCCACGGCCAGGGCGACGCCCACCTTGTCCCGGAGGGCCGTGTGGCCCTGCCGGCCGAAGGTGAAGCACCGGGTCCGGTCGATGAGGCAGGCCATGGTGCCCGAAAGGCGGGTGAAGTAGACCGGCGTGGCCAGGAGGAGGACGTCGCAGTCCCGGATCTTTTTGAGAATTTCCAAGGCGTCGTCTTCGATGTGGCACAATTTTTCGGGCGTCTGCTTGCGCGTGCACCAGTTGCAGTGGATGCAGTCGCCCACGGTCAGGCCTGCCAGGGCGATCATCTCCGTCACCACCCCCGGCTCCGCCGCCGCGGCCCCGAGGGCGTGCGCAGCCAGGGAGGCGGTGTTGCCATCCCGGATGGGGCTGGAGTGGATGCCGAGAACCTTGATCGTCTCCATGGAAATGGGTCTCCTCCTTTGTTTTGTTTCGGTTCTTCCGTCCCGCCCCCGTCTCCCCGCCGGGATCGGAAGGGTGCGGGACCGCTCCGCCATCAGCCGATGCGGATCTTTCCCTCCAGGTAGGTCACGGCCCGTCCGGCGATGCGGACCCGCTCGCCCAGGTCGGCGCAGAAGAGTTCCCCGCCCCGGGGAGAGACCTGTATGGAATGAAGGTTCTTTTTCCCCAGCCGCTTGGACCAGTAGGGAATCAGCGTGCAGTGGGACGACCCGGTGACAGGGTCCTCCGGGACACCGACCCGGGGGGCGAAGAAGCGGGAGACGAAGTCGGCGGCCCGCCCTGGGGCGGTGGCGATGATCCCCGTGCAGTCAAGCTTCACCAACTCGTCCATGCGGGGCTTCAGGCTTCGGACCGTCTCCTCGTCGTCCAGGACGGCGAGATAGTCCCGGGAGCGAAAGACCGCCCGAGGCATGACCCCCAGGCCCGCCGCCAGTTCCGCCGGGGACGGACAGGCCTCCGCCGGCCGGGCGGGGAAATCCATGGCCAGGAGCTCTCCCTGTTTTTCCACGACAAGCGGTCCGCTCCGGGTCTCGAATTCCGCGCGGGAGAGGGTGGGTTCGAGGTAGCGGAAGATCACGTGGCCCGAAGCGAGGGTGGCGTGGCCGCAGAGGTCGATCTCCGCCGCCGGGGTGAACCAGCGCAGGCGGTAGGCGCCGTTGCGACCGGTGAAGAAGGCCGTCTCGGAGAGGTTGTTCTCCGCGGCGACGGCCTGGAGGACCGCATCGGCGGGCCACTCCTCCAGGGGGCAGACGGCGGCCGGGTTGCCCGCGAAGAGGCGGTCGGTGAAGGCGTCGATCTGGTAGAGAGGCAGTTCCATGGTGTTCTTCCTTATGATTCCCTGCGGCGCCGTCCGCGGGCGGTGGATCCCCGCGGATCCCCGTCGCATCCCCTGCCGAAGGACGGCCTTCCGCGAATGTACGGCCAGGATGCCCCGTTGGCCCTGCATCGGGAACGCACATTATACTGCCTCTGCGGGGCCGTCAAGGAAGAGGAGGGCCGATTTCCCCTGCCGGTTGGAGCCGGGAGCGGGGATAGGACAAACACCGATGGTCCTTTAGGACCCATTCCGAACGGAAAAAAGGCCTGATCCCGATTGGATCTTCCGGACCGATCAGGTAGGGTGCCTCCCGGATCGAGACAGCGGAAGTCTAACGCATCCACAAACACTACCTTCCTCTCAGCGGCCCCGGATTGTGCAAGTCCGGGGCCGCCACTCCTTTCAGGGGTCGCTGAACGTTTCAATCAGGCTTTGAACGTTTCATGGAACGGCGGTTCCGTTTTGCGGGCCTCTTTCCCGTGTGCCGGTGCGGCCCCTGTTTCGTTTAAATACAATAAATACATATGGTTGCACTATATCGGCGCCTCTTCCTCATCCCCTGGCACGCCTTTCGCAATAGAGATCATCAAACAAAACAAAAAACCCTCAGAGAGGAGACAGATCATGAAAAAGACACTGGGAACGATGATGGTGGCGGGGATTGTGGTTCTTCTGACGGCAACCTTCAGCTTCGCGGAATACGCCGCGGCGGGCGTGGGGAGCTTCCCC
>JBFYXW010000139.1:0-4952 GCA_041310335.1 Syntrophaceae bacterium
CTTCAGCAGGAGTTGGGGTCCTCCCAGGCCTTCCTGGACCAGTTCGGTCCCGTGTCCTTCCGGGACGGCGAGGTCCGGACCGCCCTCGACTTCGTGCGCCAGCTCATTCAAATCCACGACGAGGAGATGTCGGAATCCCTGACGAGCAGTCAAGAATCTGACGCGCCCGGGGACGGGGCCGGGGACGCATCCGGAACGGCTGAGGAGAAGGCCCGGGAGGCCTTGGATCTCGTCGGAGAGGGAAGCGGGGCCCGGGCCCGGGAGATTCTCGGGCAGGACGAGGAGGCCCTGGCCATGATCCTGCAGTTGTGCAACACCGCGGGGATCGAGTACCGGAAGGCGGGGCTTTTCGACCGGGCCGTCGCGGAGTTCCGGAAGGCGCTGTTTTTCCACCCCCACGACGAGGGTCTCCATTACAACATCGCCCGGGCCTTCCTGGAGAAGAAGGACTGGAAGGAGGCGGAACGCTCCATCCTGGAGGGGCTGAAGGCGAAGCCGGATTTCCAGGAGGGGAAGACCCTCCTGAAATACATCCGCGCCCTCGCGCCGGCGACCCCGACATGAGCGAACCGGCCAGCCACCTGGACAGCAACCTGGCGGCCCTCCGGGAACGCTGCCCCGCCTTCCTCGCCTGGTGGCGGGAGCGCCCCTCCCAGCCCGGGGAATCCCGCCTGATCCTGAGCCTGTCCGGTCTTCCGGACCTGGAGGTCGAGCGCCCGGGCGGAAGACGGATCATCCTTTACAACCGGGAGAACCCCCTCGAAGCCGTCCAGTCGCAGATGGACGGGCAGACCTTTCCGAAGGGAAGCCTCACCTTCCTGTTCGGCCTCGGGCTCGGCTACAGGGTCCTCCACATCCTGCGCACCATGGAACCGGGCCATGCGGTTTATGTCGTGGAACGGGACCCCGACGTCCTCCGCTGGGCCCTGGCCCTTCACGACTACTCCGCGCACATCCGCGGCGGGGAAATGGTGTTCGCCGTCCCCGAGGCGGAGGCGCTCCGCACGCTCATCCGGGAACGGAGCGGAGCCCTCCTGTCCGGCCACATTCGCCTGTTCCTGGAGGAATGCGCCCAGAGCCTGGACCGAAAGACCGGCCTGCTCCACGACGCCTGCCTGCGCCAGGTCAACGCCATCCGTGTCAACTTCAACACGGCGGTCCAGTTGGGCGGCACGCTGATCCAGAACGAGATCCTGAACCTGCCGAAGACCCTCCTGGGGTGGAGCCCCGAGGGACTCCTGTCCGGAGCCTTTCGGAACCGGCCGGCCATCATCGTGGCGACGGGCCCCTCGCTGCAGAAAAACATCTCCTTTCTCCGGAAAGCCAGGGGCAGGGCGCTGGTCATCGCGGTCGCGCAGGCTCTCCGCGTCCTCTTGGCCTACGACATTCGCCCCGACATCCTCTGCTCCATCGATTTCGGGGAATACAACTACCGGGAACTGGCGGACGCCATCGGCGAGGCCGACATGCCCCTCCTGATCCACCCGCAGGTGTACCCGCGCGTCCCCGTCGCATACCAGGGGGACCTGTTCGTCGCCCCGGATCGGCACAGCCTCCTCGTTCCTCCCGGTGGCAGCGCCCCCTCCCCGCTGGGGCACGCCCTGACGGTGGCCCAGACGGCGCTGAACCTGGCCCTGGCGGCGGGCGCGGACCCAATCGTCTTCACGGGCCAGGATTTGGCCTTCGGCGAAACCAGCCACGTCGAGGGCGCCCTGGCCCGGGGCCGTGTCACCGTCAACGGAAACTGCGTCGTCATGAAGGGCAAACAGACGGACAACGTTCAGGAAGCCTGCTGGGTGCCGGGATACTTCGGCGGCAGAGTCCTTACCAACGCCGTTCTCTACGCCTTCCTGGAAGAGATCGAGGCCACGGTCCGGCGCCATCCCGACCGGCGGTTCATCAACGCCACCGAGGGAGGGGCCCGCATCGCCGGGACGGAGCGGATGGCCCTCCGCGACGTCCTGGAATCCCGATGCCGGGATGAATTCCCCGTTGCCGACTTCCTGGCCGCGGCGCGAAGGCCCCTCGGGACGGACACGGGACGGCTCTGCCGGGAACTGGAGGACGCGCGGAAGCACCTGGAGCGGCTCCTCGACCGCGTCGGGGACTTGGAGCGGATGACCGGCGAGATGAAGGCCCTGCTCGCCGGAGGGGCCGGGACCGCCTCCCCGCAGCAGCGGAAGAAGCGCCTCGCCCTGACCCGGCGAATGCTCGATTCCTTCACGTCCATCCTGACGGCCCTGGACGCCAACCGGCCGATCCGCCTGGCCACGGCAAAGATCAAGCACCTCCTGGTCCGGATCGGAGGACGGCCGGAAGCGCAGAAGTCCGCCCGGGAATCCCCTGAACAGGTGATCCGGTATTGCGAGGAGATGAGCGTCGGCTTGAAAGAGATCTGCCCGCCCCTCCTGGAGAAGATCCGCAGCGTCCACCCCCTTCTCCGGGAATACGCCACCCTTGCCGAAGACCTCCGGATCGTCCCGCCGGGAGGGAACGCGGAGGCGTCCCTGCGCCTGCGCCTGGGCTCCTGCCTCCGGCGGATGGGACATCTCGAAAAGGCCGACCTGGAGTTGGAGCGGGCACAGCAGGCGGGCGACCCTGGCGGGGCCGCCCTGGAGGAGCGAATCGCCCTCAACCTGGACCGGAAGCGGTTCGGCGAGGCGGGGCGATGCCTGGAGGCCCTTCCCGACGGACACCCCGGGAAGGAACGCTTCCTCGCCCCGCTTCTGGAGAGCGGCCGAAGGGACCGGGGGCTGGAAATCGAAAAAGCCCGCCACTGCCTGGAAACGGATGATTTCGTCGGCTGCCTTCTGGCGTGCCGGCGCCTGCGGATCCGCCACGGGGAAGACGCGGAAGTGAAGACGCTCCGGGAGCGGGCCCTTGCCATCCGGGAGCGGAGAATCGCATCGGCCCTCGATCAGTCCCGGCGGGAGCAGGAGCGACAAAGAGCCCTGGAGGAGCGGGAGGCTCGCCTTCAGGAGGCCCGCCGCGGGATGGAGGAGCGGGATTACGCCGCCGCCCTCGCGCTATTCCGGGAAATGGCGGAGGCGGACCGAGGCGATTTGGAGGCCCGCCTGGGGGTCGTCCGGGCGCTGGAGGGATTGCAGAACTGGGAAGACGCGGAACGGGAACTCCGCAAGGTGGCGGAACGGAACCCGGAGCATGGACTTCTTCACCGCGACCTGGGAAACCTTCTTCTCCGGCGGGGGAACTTCGGGGAGGCGCTGGAAAACTACCAGAAGGCGGCGAACCTGGACACCGGTGCGAACGGACTGTGCGGGGAGATCGCGTCGATCCTGTCCTCCGCGGGAAGGACGGCCGAGGCGCTGCCGTTCTTTGAACGGCACCTGAAGACCCACGCGAACGATTACCGGACCATCGTCCTGTGGGCGGACTGCTTTCTCCGCCTGGGAAGCGGCCCCGCGGCGAAGATGGGTTACGAGGCGGCCCTGCGCGTCCGGCGGGACTATGCCCCGGCCCTGGAGAGGCTGAAGATTCTGGAGCAGGCGAGGTCTTCCTGAACGCGCATCGAGGCGTCGTGCCCGGATTGTCTTCCATTTCCGGCCCGGGTGACGCCGCTAATCCTGGACCGGCTCTCCCGCCTCGTCGCCGGCGGAACCACGGAGCCCCGCCGCCAGGTTCAGGTTGATCCGGATCAGGATGTTAAGCTTTTCCGGCTTCGGGAAGGCCATCACGTCGAAGCACCGCCGGTCGATGAACTTGCTGAGGGTCAGGATGTCCTCCCTGAGCTTCCGGGGCATGGGATGATCCGGCCGGACCATCTCCCCCTGGAAGATGCTCCAGATCTTCTGGTTGAAGCGGATGGCCTCGTCCAGCATCCCGTTGTTCCCGCCCCGTTCCCAGTTCTCCTGGCATTTCCGGAACATAAGGGCCGCCTTCGTCAGGACGTGGGCCTCAACCTCCCGATCCGTCATGCCCATCTTCTGGGTTGTCTGGTACGCCTTCAATGGATTTCCGTACATCTCCCACCAGCCTTTCTTCGCGATCGATCAGCTCCCTGGCCTCCTTGAGGGCCTGGTAGTAGCGGGCATTCAACAGGTGATCGCTGATTGTGTCCAGGATCCCGGTCATGCTGGGCGCGGCTTCGACAACCTCCTGCACGAGCTGCCAGTACGTCCGGTGATGCTTGTTCAGGTTCGCCCCGTCGATGTACATGAGCTGGATCACGAAGTAGATCCGCTTGCAGGGCGTGTCCGCCTCCTCCAGGGAGAGGATGTTCTTCCCCCGCAGGATGGGTACGTTGTTCTCGATGGTGATTTCCGTCCGGGAACCGCCGTTCCGCACGACGGCGCCTCCCAGGATGAAGCGTTCGTGGGGTTTCAGTTCGATCTTGAGCGCCATGGCCCCTCCCCCCCGGAGTGATGAGGGGCGGCGGGATCCGCTGATCCCGCCGCCGTGTTATCCGGAATTCCCCGTTGATCAGAAGAGCCGCAGGACCGACTGGGCCGCCTGGGCGGAGAGGCTCAGGGCCGTGGTCCCGAGGGACTGACGCGTCTGGAGCATCAGCATGTTGGCCCCTTCCTCGTTGAGGTCCGCCGCCGTCAGGTTGTCCGCGCCGGTGGTCAGGACGTTGATCATGTTCGCGGTGAATTCCTGTCTTGCCGTAATGACGCTCAGGTTCGAGGACAGGGTCTGGGCCTGGGTGCGCATCTCGCTCAGGGCCGCGTCGAGCTGGGCGATGGCGCTGCCGATGGCCCCGGCGCTCCCGAAGGCCGCCGCGGAAATGGACAGGTCGCCCGCCACCGTGGCGTCGAAACCGCTCACGGACAGCGTGGCCGAACCGTCCTCGTTGAAGGTCACGGTGAGGGAACCGCTGTCCAGCAGGTTCGTCCCCTTGTACCCCGAATCGGCTGCGAGATCGTCGATCTGAGTCCGCAGGGCGTCGTACTGGGTCTGCAGAGAGGTCACGTCCGTGGAGCTGTAGGCCGCCT
>JBFYXW010000142.1:0-5255 GCA_041310335.1 Syntrophaceae bacterium
AGCTCCGCCGTGGCGTGGGCCATCACCGCCAGGGCGAGGCGCTCGTTCTGGAAATTGGCCATGATGCCGTAGAAGCCCATGCCCTCGCCGCCCAGGAGGTTCTCCGCCGGGACGCGGCAGTCTTCGAAACTCAGTTCCGCCGTATCGGAGGCGTTCCAGCCCATCTTGCGGATCTTCTTGGCCACCGTGAATCCGGGGGTGGAGGAGTCGATGACGAGCAGGCTGATGCCCTTGAATCCGGACCCGCCGGTCCGGACCGCCGTGGTGATGTAGTTGGCCCGGCAGCCGCTGGTGATGAAGGTCTTGGCGCCGTTGACGACGTAGTGGTCCCCGTCCCGGATGGCCCGGGTGCGGATGTTCGCCACGTCGGAGCCGGCGTCGGGCTCCGTGATTCCCAGGGCGGCGATCTTCCGTCCCTGGAGGACCGGTGCCATGAACCGCTGCTTCTGCTCCTCCGTGCCCATGTGAAGGATCGGCGGGCAGGCGATGGAGTAGCTTCCCAGGCCCGCGACGAACCCCACGGAGCCGCAGCGTGTCATCTCTTCCGTGTAGGCGACGTGCATGAACTTGTCGCAGGGGATGCCCCCGTAGGCCTCGGGAAAGTCAAGGCCCATCAGGCCCGCCGCGGCGGCCTTCCCGTAGAGTTCGATGGGAAAGATCTCCTCGTCCTCCCAGTGTTCGACGTGGGGCTTGATTTCCTTTTCGACAAATTTCTGGACGGTGGTCCGGAAGATCTGGTGCTCCTCGGTGAAGTATTCCTGGAACATGAAAGAGGCCTCCTTAGGGGTCGAGGTTGGTTCATCCTGCGGGGGACAGAATTATGCATCTCCCGCCCCGCGAAAAAGGGGACAGATTTGAAATCCGTCCCCTTTTTCGTTTGCTTCTCCGTAGTCGGGCACCACCGCTCAGGCGGGCTTGTAGCGGTTCAGGCTGTCCCGGGCGATGAAGGCCCGCTGCATCTCCGAGGTGCCGTAGGCCAGCTCGGCGAAGCGGGCGTCCCGGTACAGGCGCTCGATGGCGCTCCCCTTGACGTAGCCGTGGCCGCCGTGGACCTGCATGGCCAGGTCGGCGATCTTGTTGACGGACTCGCTCGTGAAGAGCTTCGCGCAGGATGCCAGCACCGGCGCCTCCGCCTCCTGGTGATCCAGGCTCCAGGCGGCCCGCAGGGTCAGCAGGCGCCCCAGGTCGTTCTGGGTGAACATGATGGCCAGCTTCGCCCCCACGCCCTCGAAAAGGCCGATGGGTTTCCCGAAGGCCTTCTTGCCCTTGCCGTGACCCGTGGAGACCTCCATGCAGGCCACCCCGAGACCCACCGACATGGCCGAAAGCGAGAGTTTCAGCCATTCCGTGATCCGGCCCAGGAGGATGTACCCTCCTCCCGCGTCGCCCACAAGGGCGTCCGCGGCGACGCTGCACCCGGACAGGTTGATGCCCGCCGTGGGGGCGCCCCGGAGGCCCATGGTCTCCAGCGTCGGGCCCACGGCCAGTCCTTCCGTTCCGCGCGCCACGAGGAACATCGAGAGGCCCTTCTCCAGTCCCGCCTCCCGGTCCGTCCAGGCCAGGACGAGGAAGGCGTCCGCCACCGGGGCGTTCGTGACGAGGTCCTTGGATCCCGTCAGGACCCACCGGTCTCCCTTCTTCTCCGCCTTCGTCGACAGGCCCGAAAGGTCCGAGCCGGCCTCCGCCTCCGTGCAGGCCAGGGCGCCGATGGTGTCACCGGAGGCGATCCCCGGCAGGAAGCGGGCCTTCTGGGCCTGGGTGCCAAAGCACTGCAGCGCCATCCCGAAGGCCGTTCCGGAGGACATGGCCGCCAGGAAGGTGGCCGGGCAGGACTTGGCCAGCTCTTCGCCGGCCATGCACTGGCTCACGAAGTCCCCGTTCAGAAGGAGGTCGAGGTAGCCCGCGGCGCCGAGCTTCCTGAACTGGCCCCGCAGGATCTCCGGGACCTTCTCTTTCGCCGCGCTGTCCAGGGAGGCTGCGGCGGGGGCGATATCCGTTCTGCAAAAGGCGGCGATCCGCCCCTGCAGTTCTTTCTGTTCCTTGGTCAGTTCGTAATCGATCATGCTCCCGTACCTCCCTCACATCATCATGAAGCGGGCGACGATCATCCGCATGATGTCGGACGTGCCGCCGCCCAGCTGTCCCAGCTTCGCATCCCGGAGACCGCGCTCCACGGGGTATTCGTGGATGTACCCGTACCCGCCGAAGAGGTCCACCGCGGCGGAGCACATCTCGAATCCCTTGTCTCCCACGTACATCTTGTTGACCGAAGCCAGCAGCGGGTTCAGCATGACCCCGTTGTCCTTGGAGGCCGCCACGCGGTAGACCGCCAGTTTCGCCGCCTCGAGGAATACCCGCATGTCGGCGATCCGGTTCTGGATGGACTGGAACTCGCCGATGGCCTTGCCGAAGGCCCGCCGCTCGTTGGCGTAGCGGGAGCAGTTCTCCAGCATGAACATGGCCCCGCCCAGGAAGGGGGAGAGGAGGGTGCTGCGGTCCCACTCCACGCCGCCCAGGGCGATCCGCCAGCCGTTTCCCTCGCCGCCCAGGAGATTCTCCGCCGGCACTTCGCAGTCCTCGAAGAAGACCTCCGAGGTGGTGGAGCACTTGCAGCCCATCTTGTGCATGGGGTTGCCCGTGGAGATGCCCGGGGCGTCCCGGTCGACGATGAAGGTGGTGATCCCCTTGTGCCTCTTCGCCTTGTCCAGGGTGGCGAAGACCACAAAGACCTTGGCCAGGGGGGCGTTGGTGATGAAGGTCTTGGAGCCGTTGAGAATGTACTTGTCCCCCTTCTTCACGGCCGTCGTGGCCAAGGCCGCCGCGTCGGAGCCGCTCCCCGGCTCCGTCAGGCCCATGCAGCCGATGTCCTCGCCCGTGGCCAGGCCCGGCAGGTACTTCTTCTTCTGCTCCTCCGTGCCGTGCTCCATGATGTTGGCGGCGCAGAGGTAGGTGTGGGCGCCCAGCGCCAGGGTGTGGCCGCCGTCCAGACCGGCGTGGCCCATGGCCTCGCCGGCGAGGCAGCAGGTGACGAAATCGGCCCCGGAGCCGCCGTATTCCTCGGGAATGGGAAGGCCCAGGAGGCCCATGGATCCCAGCTTTTTCCACACTTCGAGGCTGAACTCCCCCTTCAGGTCCGCTTCCTCGCAGAGGGAGTAGACCTCTTCCTTGCAGAAGCGGTAGATGGTCTCGCGGAACATCCGCTGTTCATCGGTAAACGTGAAATCCATCGAATCGATCCTCCTTGCTAGGCCTTGCGGATGCCCATGATCTCCCGGGCTTCCGCGGGCGAGGCGGGCGTGCGGTTCAGGGTGGCGGCAACCTTCACGGCCCATTCCACCTGCTCCCAGCTCCCCTTGGCCAACTCGCCGTTGGGCATCCGGGTGTTGTCTTCCATGCCGACCCGCATGTTTCCGCCCATGAGGCAGGACATGACATTGGCCGGGAACTGCTCGTTGCCCACGGCGCAGGTCGTGAAGTTGGCCGTCGCTGGGATGGCGTTGGTCATGGAGATGAAAACGTCGGGGCGGAACTTCTGGCCGCCGACGACGCCCCAGACGAAGTTGAAGTTCATGGGCTCCGTGAAGAACCCCTGCTTCGCGATGAGCAGGGTGTTGTCGATGCCCCCGATGTCGTAGCACTCGATCTCGGGCTTTACGCCGCTGGCCTCGAAGGCCTTCCCGAAGTCCTGGAGCATGGTGAAGGTGTTGTCGAAGACGTAGTCGAAGAAGATCTGCCCGCTGTTGCGGTCGACGATGCTGAAGTTCATGCTGTTGGTGTTGTACGAGGCCATCTCGGGCTTGACCGCCACGATCTGGGCCAGCCGCTGCTCCGGCGTCTTGAAGATGCCGACGGCGGAGCTGAGGCAGACCAGCAGTTCCGGGCAGCGGGCCTTGATGGCGTCGTGAACGGCCTGGATCCGGTCGATCTCGTGGGTCGGCTGGCCGTCGTCGGTTCTCGCATGGACGTGGACCATGGCGGCCCCCGACTGGTAGCACTTGTAGGCCTCCTCGGCGAACTCCTCGATCGTGTAAGGCACGCTGGAGTTGTTGTTCTTCATGGTCGCGGCGCCGGTGAGGGCCGCGGTGATGATGACCTTCTTTTCCTGCCTGGCCATGGTTTATGCCTCCTTTGGTGAATGGTTTTTCTCGTTTCAGCGGTGCCTTCGAGCCTGTCTCAGACGGGCTCGAAGTGGTCCAACTGCATCAGGGTGTTGACGGCCCCCTCGGCGAAGACGGCCTTCACCTTCATGCCGATGAAGACGTCCGCCGGGTCCACGTCGGCGACGATGTGGGTCAGCGGCGTGTCCGCCCCTTCGAGTTTGATCTGTCCCAGGACGTACGGCGCCTTCCGGGGCGTGTGCTTGTCGTTGTACCGGACGACGGTGAAGTTGACGAGCTCGCCCGTCGTGCCCACGTCCACCCAGTTGTCGGCGATCTTCGCCCCGCACCGGTTGCAGTGCTCCCGGGGCGGGATGTAGGTGATGCTGCACTTGTCGCACTTCAGGCCTGTGATCTTCTTCTTGTCTCTCATGGCGATGATCCATTTCGAGCCGATCCGTCCCACGAAGTACTGGTTGGGCAGGGCCATCTTCGCTTCGATGACGAAGCAATCCTTTATGTTTTCAGCGTTGCAGGTCATAGTCCGCTTCTCCTCTCTCTAGTCGATGATTTCAAAATGGAGGATGTCCCGGAAACTGCCCATGGGCTTCTCTGCCCAGACGGGACGCACCTTCGAACCGATCTTGAGCTTCGGGAGGTCCTCCCTCTTGATCTCGAAGGCGAAGGCGTCTTCCGGCGTGGCGCCGTCCAGCATGATCCAGGCGCAGGCGTAGGGGGTGTCCCGCACGTCGCCGGTGAGGGGGTCGGGGCTGGCGAAGTAGACCAGGTCGAAGTTCGTGACGTAGCCATCGGGTCCCAATTCCACGTAGTTTCCGGCCCGGACATGGCAGTAGGCGCACACTTCCCGGGGGTGGATCTGGGTGCGCTTGCAGACGGGGCAGACGTTGGCCAGGAGTTTTTTCTCCCGCAGGCCGGCGAACCACTTGCCCATGACGGGGCCCGTGGCAAAGCGCTGGTCGATGGAGGTGACCACCTTCAGGGAGAGGAGTTCCTCCGCCTCCTGGGCGTTGGGGTCCACGTACTTGTCGAAGTATTTCCCCGTGGCGGCGGCGGCCATCATGTCGCCGTCGATCTTGACCTTCCCGGACATGAAGGCGGCGGTCCCGTCGACGGTGCCCGTCATCATGCCCACGTAGG
>JBFYXW010000144.1:0-13004 GCA_041310335.1 Syntrophaceae bacterium
GGCAGCAACGGCACCCGCGACCCCGGCGGCACCGGCGGCAGCCGCAGCCCCGGCAGCGCCCGCGGCCACCGCGGCGCCGGCGGAAAAATCAAAATGAGAAGCCCCGCCGGACTCTTTTTATAAATGGTCGTTCGGAATCGGAAATTGAGCGTCCCGCTGACACCGCTCATCCGGGTTCAAGACCGGCGTGCCGGCGGAAGGGCTGCAATCGGTCCGATCGATGCGGAAGGGGCGTCGCGTCTCAGAAGCGCCCGTGCTTGCCGATCCCCCCGGCAAAGCGCCGTGCCCCCGACAGGGGCTCGCCGCTCCTGATCACGTCCATGCCGAGCCGGAATTCCAGGGCCATGGCCTCATCCATGGGCAGGTCGAACCCGCGGTAGACGACCTGCCGGTCGCTGCGCATGCAGGCCTGGGGGAAGGCGGCGACCTGGGCGGCCAGCGCCTCCGCTTCCTCCCGGGCCCGGCCCTTCTCCACGAGGCGGTTGGCGAGCCCCATGGCAAAGGCCTCTTCCGCGCCCACGGCGCGCCCCGTGAGGATCATGTCCAGGGCGCGGCTCATGCCGATCAGCCGCGGCAGGCGCTGGGTGCCGCCGTCGATCAGGGGAACGCCGTAGCGCCGGCAGAAGACCCCGAAAACGGCGTCCCGCTCGACGACCCTCAGGTCGCACCAGCAGGCCAGCTCCAGCCCTCCCGCCACGGCATGGCCCGACACGGCGGCGATGACGGGCTTCGTCGTCGCCATCCGGCTGGGGCCCATCGGCCCGGGTTTGGACATGTCCTCGTCCAGGCTGTTGATCCGTTCCAGGTCCGCGCTGGACACGGCCTTGAGATCGGCGCCGGCGCAGAAGATGCCTCCCCGGCCCCAGAGGACGGCGGCGCGCAGGCTGTCATCCCCCTCGAACTCCTCGAAAGCGGCGACCAGGAGCGCGGCCGTTTCCCGGTCCACGGCATTCCTGCTCTCCGGCCTGTTGATGATGACCGTGCATACGGCGTCCTTCTTTTCGACCATCACTTTCACGGCGGCGACCTCCTTTCGCATGCGCCCGGTAGGCATGGAACCGGACGGGTGAACCGCTCGAAGCGGCGCCTTGCTTATATCAATTCCCGCGGCGCATGCACAGGCCGAAGCGAGCCCGGCCGAAACGGGGGCCGCGTCAATTTCGTTGACGCACAAGACGGTCTTGCCCTATGCTTTTCCGCGAAAAAGCAGCGCATGATCGGGGATCGCGAAGGCATTGCGAGGATTTGCGATGGAGAGGAGGTTGAACATGGATCGCGTAAGGTTTGTCACAATATGCCTCTCGCTCTTGACCCTCCTGCTGATGAGCGCAGCGGCGGACGCCCAGAAGGTGATGAGCATCCAGGTCAAGGAGGGCCATTTGCGGGCGACGCCGTCCCACCTGGGCAAGATCGTGGCCAGGGTTTCCTACGGCGACCGGGTGAGCGTGGCCGAGGAGCGGGGTGACTGGAGATGGGTATCCCTGAGCAGAAAAACCCAGGGATGGATCCACAACTCAGCCCTGACCAGCAAACAGATTGTCCTGAAGGCCGGACAGAGAGACGTGGCGACGTCCGTTTCGGGCGGCGAGATTGCCCTGGCCGGCAAGGGGTTCAACAAGGAAGTGGAGAACCAGTACCGCCAGGGCAACCGGAATCTTGATTACGCCTGGATCGACCGGATGGAGGCCTTCAAGGTCTCCCCGTCCCAGGTGGAACAGTTCATGGCCGCCGGCCGCCTGCAGCCCCGTGAGGAAGGAGGCAAGCCATGAGGAATCGCTTTTGGCATGCGGGAGCCCTGTCCCTGGTCTTCCTGTTCCTGCTGGGCTGTGCGGCCGTGGACACGGTGACGACCGTGGCGACGGAAGTGGGGGTGGCCACCGGTCAGATCAGCAGGCAGCAGGGGGAGTCCATCAAGAAGAGCTCGAAGGCCGTGGCGAAAAGCCTGGAAGACTTCACCCCGGAGCAGGAATATTACATCGGCCGAACCGTCGGCGCGGTCGTCCTGGACAAGTACAGGCCCCTGGCAAACACAAAGGCCAACAATTACCTCAACGTGCTGGGGCAGACCCTGGCGCAGGCCTCGGACGTGCCGGAACTGTTCAACGGGTATCGGTTCCTCGTCCTCGACTCCGAAGACATCAACGCCTTCGCCACGCCGGGCGGGCACGTGTTCATCACCCGCGGGCTGATCCGCTGCTGCAAGACGGAAGACGCGCTGGCCGCCGTGGTGGCCCACGAGATCGGCCACATCCAGCTCCGGCACGGCATGAAGGCCATCGAGAAGGCCCGGATGACGGAGGCGCTGACCATCCTGGCCCAGGAGGGGGCAAAGTCCTTCGGCTCCCAGGAAGTGGCCCAGCTGACGAACGCCTTCGGCGGCGTGATCTCCGACATCACCAACACGATGATCAACAACGGCTACTCCCGTGCCTACGAGTACCAGGCCGACGGGATTGCGGTGACCATCCTCCGGCGGGCGGGCTACGATCCCGGCGCGCTCGTGGAGATGCTGGAGGTCATGGCCGGGCGGATCAAGCCCGGCGGAAGCGATTTCGCCAAGACGCATCCCTCCCCGGAGAAACGGATCGCCGAGCTGAAGGAAAGCGGAAAGTACGTCGCGGGCGGAAGGACGCCCCAGGTCCGGACCCAGCGGTTCGTCAGCGCGATGAGCCGCCTGTAGGGCCGGGGTGCAACGCACAGAGAGCGGAGGAGGACGAGGGGGAACGCCGGCGGCGACCCGTTTTCCAACGCCTGTCGGGGCCGGGTGAATGCATTTCGCGAAATTGCTTCAGAGCAGCAAACGGTTGCAGGGACTGGCGGCGGGCGTCGGCGGCGCCCTGGTCGCCCTGCTCCTGTTCTTCCCCGGCTGGCTGGACCGCTGGGAGGCCAAGACCTGGGACGGGCGGGTCAACCTGCTGGCGAAGCCGTCCCCCGCCACCCCGAAGATCCGCCTGATCCTGCTCGACCAGAACAGCCTGGACTGGGCCAAGGAGGAAAACGGCCTCTCCTGGCCCTGGCCGCGCGAAGTGTACGGCACGATCATCCAGTTCTGCCGGCGCACGGGCGTCCGCTCCCTCGCCTTCGACGTCCTGTTCACGGAACCGTCCAAGTACGGCGTGGCGGACGACCAGGCCTTCGCCGCCGCGATCGGCGGCTACAGGCATTTCGTGGGGGCCGTCTTTCTCAGCCGGGAGGCGGGCGGTGAAAAGGCCTGGCCCCCCTATGCCCCCCCGCCGGTGTCGAGCTTGCTGGGGCTCGACGCGTGGCTGGCCGACAGCGGTCATGGCCCCTTCCCCCTGGCATCCTTTCCCGTGCCCGAGATCGCGTCCGCCGCCGGCATCCTGGCCAACGTGCACCTCGATCCGGACCCCGATACGGTCTATCGCCGGGCGGCGCTGTTCGAGGTGTTCGACGGGAAGACCCTGCCCTCGCTGGCCTTGGCGAGTTACCTGACCGCCCACCCGGGCGCGCTCCTGGAAATCTCACCGGGGCGGTTCAGGGTCGATGAGCGGGTCATCCCCGTCGATTCCCGGGGAAAGGCGATCCTCCATTTCCGCGGCCCCTCGGGAACCCACAAGGCCTGCAGCGCCGCGGCGGTACTGCAGAGCGAACTGCGCCTCCAGGCCGGGGAAAAGCCCGTCATCGACAACCTCTTGGACTTCAAGGACGCCCACGTCTTCTTCGGGTTTTCCGCTCCCGGTCTTTTCGATCTCCGCCCCACCCCCGTCTCCGGCGTCTATCCCGGCGTGGAGATTTCCGCCACGATGCTGGACAATCTGCTGGCCAACGACTTCTTCCGGCCCGTTTCCGCGGTCCCGGTGGCGGTCCTGACGCTCCTGATGGCCCTCCTGGCCGGCGTGGCCACCTCCCGGGCCTCCGGCATGGCCAGGAGCGTCCTGGTTTACGTTTTCTTCCTCGGCGCGCCGGTGGTCCTGTGCATCATCGCGTACCGGGCGGGATTCTGGCTCCCGCTGGTGGTCCAGGAAACCGCCGTCGTCGTCACGCTCTTCAGCGCGGGCCTCATTTATTACACCACCGAGGGACGCCAGAAGGCCTTCATCAAGAACGCTTTCAAGCAGTACCTGAGCCCGCATGTCATCGAACAGATCATCGCGCACCCCGAGCGGCTGAAGCTGGGGGGAGAGCGGCGCCAGCTCTCCATCTTTTTCTCCGACCTGGAAGGGTTTACCGGCATCTCGGAGGGCCTGGAACCGGAGGCGCTCACGAACCTGCTGAACGTCTACCTGTCGGCCATGACGGACATCATCCACGAGGAGGGCGGCACCGTGGACAAGTACGAGGGCGACGCGATCATCGCCTTCTGGAATGCGCCCCTCGAGCAGCCGGACCATGCCGTCTGCTGCGTGCGGGCCGCGTTGCGCTGCCAGGCGAGGCTGGCGCAAATGCGCCCGGAGTTCCGCAAGAGCCTCGGCAAGGATCTGAACATGCGCATCGGCATCAACTCCGGCTATGCCGTGGTCGGCAACATGGGTTCCAGCACCCGGTTCGACTACACGATGATCGGAGACGCCGTGAACCTGGCGGCGCGCCTGGAAGGGATCAACAAGCAGTTCGGCATCTACACGATGATTTCCCAGACCACGATGGAGCAGATGGCCGGCGCCTTCCCGGTGCGGGAAATTTCTCGGGTCGCCGTCGTCGGCCGCCGCGAACCCGTGGTGGTTTACGAGCCGCATCTGCCGGAATCCGTCGATGCGCCGAAACAGGCAATCATGGATCGTTTCTCGGAAGCCCTCGCCCTTTTCTACAAGGGCGATTTCGACGGGGCACAAGCCGCTTTTTCCAACCTTGCCACGGAGGATGCCGCGGCGCGTGCCTATGTCTCCAAATGCCGGGACCTCATCGAGCACCCGCCCGACCACTGGCAGGGCGTCTGGGTGATCACGACGAAATAATTCCGAAACGCCGGCGAATGTCCGGACTGTCTGCCTCTGCGCACGAGGGCTTGGGAACGGCGGTGGCGGGAAATCGGGCTCCCTCGCGAAAGCCCCGATCGTTCGGGGGCGTCGGCAACCGTCACGGGGATTGCGGCGGATCGTCCCGCACGGCCTTCCTCGGCAGGAGGTAGAAGATCCCCATGAGCAGCACGACGGTGATGGACTGGTATGCATCCCCAACCATGGCCCAGGCCAACAGGGAGAAGAACGGCAGGGCAAGGACCATGAGGTGCATGCGCAGGATCTCTTTTTCGAATGGCCACAGGAGCCGCTTCCACGGGTTCTTCCGAAAGAGGAATTCCTCCCGGTTTGCAATCAGGGTACCCGCGACCATGGGCCAAAACAGAAAGGCAAGATGCGTCACCGGGGTGTAAAAGTCCGAGTTGATGAAGCCGTTTCTTCCGAACAGCGAATACGGTTCCATCTCCGCGAACACAGAGAGAAAAAGCCCGTAGAACCCGAACAGGTAGCTGTAGACGCGAAACGCCAGCAGCCCGGCGCCTGCGGTGACCACCACCACGCCGGCAAGAAAAGCGAGGGGGGAGAGACGCCGAAGAAACAGCAGGCGTTCCTCGTAGGCCGCCTTGTCCGTCCGGGCGGTGAGGATGATCTGGATGGACGCATGGACGACACAGGCCCACGCGTAAACGAGCCCGGTCAGCCAGGTGCTCCAGCAGAACTCCGGAAGCGACCACTCCTGGGTGACGGCAAAAAACGAGGCCAGACTGAAGCCCACGGCATGGTAGGGATTGACGGACATTTTCAACGGGACGCTATCTCCACGGGCCGGCTTGCACGCCTTGCCCGGTCAGGATCTTTCCGCCTTCATTCCTTCTTCGTTCCTTGAGAAACGCCCCGATGATCGGGATCAGGTCGCTCCCCTTCTCCTCCTGGAGATAATGACCCGCATCGGCGTATCGCACGACCCGGCTGTCGGTGAAAAGGCCCATCCACCGGTCCAGCTCCCGCTCCCGGAAGGCGATGTCCTTCATGCCCCACAGGATGAGCGCCGGCTTGTCCCGGATCCGGTCCCGCCCCGACCAGAGATCCTCCAGCCACGCGCCGGAGTCGACGATCTGTTTCGGGAAGGTCCAGCAGCCCTTCCGCTCCCCGGGTTCGGCCAGCGGCTGGAGATAGTGCCGGTGGACCGGCGCCGGGAGCCTGGCCGGATCTCCCATGGCCTGCTTCATGACGACGCGGACAAAGAAGTTGAAACGCCGGATCAGGAACCGGCCGACCGCCCCGCCCATGAACCCGCTGAATCGCTCGAAGTGGGGATCGCCTTGGACGGACCACATCCACGTGTTCATGATGATGAGCCGCTTCACGTTCTCAGGCGACCGGACGGCATACGAAAGACCGATCGGCCCGCCCCAGTCCTGAACGACCAGCGTGATGTCCTTCAACCCCAGACTCTCGATCAGCCGGTCGAGGTTTTTCGCATGCTCCTTCGGCAAGTACGACCAATTCCAGGGCTTGTCGGAGAGACCGAAGCCGACATGATCCATGGCGATGCAGCGATAATCCTTCGCGAGCCCCTTGATCAGGTGCCGGTAGAGAAAAGACCAGGTGGGGTTGCCGTGAACCATGACGATGGGCTCGCCGCCGCCTTCGTCGACATAGTGCAATTTCCCCATTTCCAGGTCGAGGAAACGCGACGCAAAAGGGTATTCCTTCCTGTCGATCCAGAGAGGCTCCGGCATCTCGTCCTCCTCCCCCCGATACGGGGCGCCCCCGCCGCGGCCCGCCGGCGGTGCGCCCGGATCCCGGGTCCACCCTTCCGTTCCCGAAACAACAAAAGCGCGGTTTCCCGCGCTTTCGTTGCCATTCCGTCTTCGTCGCGGTCCCGTCCCCGGCTTCCCTATTTCCCCTTCTTTTTCCTCAGCGCCCGGGCGGCGGCCAGCTTCTCCGGCAGCCCCCTCGCAATGGCCTGTTCGCGCCTGGCCGCCGCGTAATTGGGGGCCACCAGGTCCACGTCCTTCGGGATCTTGAATTTCCGCTTGTACTGGCCCGGCTTCATGCCATGCTCGGTGGAGAGGTGCTTCTTGAGGGTCTTGAAGCCCTTCCTGCCGCAGATCATGCACCCCACTTCATCCGGCTGAAACGCCTCTTCGAACGGCAATGCGGGCCCTTCCGGAACGGCGGGCCTGGCCGGCGCAGCGACCGCCGGCATTTCCGGGGCGGCCTCTTTCCCGGGACGGCCTCTCTTGCCTTTCGCCCTGGCAGCGACGCCCTTCCCGGGAAGGGTCACCTTCTCGCCTTTGTCCAGGGCCGCC
This sequence comes from Syntrophaceae bacterium, assembly GCA_041310335.1. GTDB lineage: Bacteria > Desulfobacterota > Syntrophia > Syntrophales > PHBD01 > PHBD01. The sequence goes on from JBFYXW010000144.1 coordinate 7,235, forward strand.
AGGACCGCGTGAACCTCAAAGATGGTTTCCAGAAGCTCTTCCCGGGACAGGGAGGAACAGGAAGCGTGGGAGATGACGATTTCCGCCGCCAGTTCTACGAGTGGGTTCGGCATGGTGCAGTCCTCCTGCGGTCAGGATGGTGAATTTACGTTGCCGACGAAGCGCCGCTCTCCAATTGAATAATCGCTGATTTGTTCACGAACAGCGTATGATACAATTCGCCCCTGGTATCTTGAGCATTGATCAGCACAAGATACGGAGCCGCTCCCGTATATCTCAGCATGTCAAGAATATTGCTGAATACCTGAAGGTTGATCCTGCCTCGAATGACGACGTCTCTTCTTGTTTTCACCGTCACCTCGACATACTCCGTGGCACCATAGAAGGTCGTCTGCGCACTGTGCCTTATATCCCTTGGCGCAGCCCACACGATCATGTCTTTGTTGATAAAGATCTTCTCCTTTTTTCTGCCGGAGGCATCCGTCACGTCTTCCATCGGGATGAACCGCAGTGCGTTGTCGTTGAAAATCTCTGAAAGGCGACTTTTGTATAGCAGGGCGTTCCCTTCCAGCAGTTCACCATCAACCGTCTCGAGAAAAATATATTCCCGGTTTTCATCCATGGTCACACTCCCGCATCAAACAAGAGAAATCATAACAACCCGACTCTTCCATGTATTTGTCAATACCATAAAGCCTTGTTCAATATGAAGGCTCTTTTGGGGTTCTCTTATGTCTGACTGGGTGGAGGTGTTGAGTAATCCCTCTTGTGGGCATCCTTCTTCGCCTCCGCCAGTTCGTCCATCGCCTTGAAGTCCAGAAGGTACTCGATCATTCCCAGGTAATTCCCCGCCTTGTCCCGGACGGCCAGGAACCGGTTCAGGATCTTCTGCCCCGGAAAGAGGATCCAGAAGTTCTCCTCGTCCTTCTTCCCCGTCTTCAGGTTGGCCACGAACTCCTCCATCATCGGGAGGCTCTCCGGCTGGTGGCAGCCCCGGATGTCCTTGCCCATGATGTCGGGCGAGGAGGGCCGCGACCGCTTGTCCCCCTTGTTCGCGTACACCAGGCGCTCCCGGTCGTCCACGAAGATGAACTCCAGGGGTAGCGCATCCAGGATCGCCTCCAGCTGCTCTCGGCTCAGGTTCTCGAACATGGTTCCCTCCTTTGGGCAGATTGGGCTACGGCTGGTCGCCGGAGCGGTTGATCACCGTGATCTGGTCGTTGATGGTCCAGTAGTCGTAGATGTACCCGATGCCGAAGATCCCCAGCGTGCAGAGGTAGAGGATGCCCGTCAGCCACTTCCCCATGTACATGCGGTGGACGCCCAGGAGGCCCAGGAAGGTGAGGAGGACCCAGGCGACGTTGTAGTCGATCGGCCCCTCCCGGAACCGCAGGTTCGCCTGGCGGGCCATGGAGGGGATGAAGAAGACGTCCACGAGCCAGCCGATCCCCAGGAGGCCCAGGGTGAAGAACCAGATCGTCCCCGTGACGGGCTTCCCGAAATAGAACCGGTGAGACCCCGTGAAGCCGAAGATCCAGAGGACGTATCCGACGAACGTGCTGTGGGATTGCAGGTTGTCCTGATTCACGCAAAAGCCCTCCATGGATGGAACCGTTCGGGAAGCCGGCAACCCGTTCCGGCATGAAACGATCACCGGTTCCATGACACCGCCGAGTCGGAACACGAAGAAGCGACCGCCGATTCCCGCTTCGACCGGCCCCGGTCCGCGGCCTGCTCATACGCGAAGGCCATCTGGAAAACCGCCAGGTCCGCCCGGGCCTTCCCGATCACCTGCAGGCCCATGGGGAGTCCGGCGTCGTTGAAGCCCGCGGGCACGCTGAGGGCCGGCAGCCCCGCCAGGGTGGGCCCGATCACCACCTCCATCCAGCGGTGATAGGTGTCCATCGTTTTCCCGGCAATCTCCTTCGGCCAGTGGGTGACCGCGTCGAAGGGGAACACCTGGGCGCTCGGCAGGAGCAGGTACTCGTATTTCCGAAACAGGGCGTCGAGGGCAAGGTACCAGGCGGTCCGGTCGACGGAGGCCTTGTAGACGGCATCGGCTGTCACGTTCAGGCCGCTCTCCACCTCCCAGACAGCCTCGGGTTTCATCAGGGCCCGCCACCGGGGGACATTGTAAAAGGGTCCGGCGATCCCCGCAATCAGAAATCCCCTCAAGGTCAGCCAGACCTGCCAGAGGTGCTCGGGAGAAAAATCGGGCAGGGCCTCCTCGACGGTGCAGCCGATGGTCTCGAAGGTCGCGAGGGCCTTTCCGCACAGCTCCAGAACGCCCGGCTCCATGGGCAGGTGGCCGCCGAAGTCGCCCATCCAGGCCACCCGGACGCCCTTGAAATCCCGCTCCAGGGGGCGGGCGAAGACGCCCGGGTCCTCGTCGAGGGAGAGGGGGGCCCGGGAGTCGTAGCCGGCCTGCACGGAAAGAAGCAGGGCGAGGTCCGTGACGGTCCGGGCCATGGGGCCCTCCGTGGCGAGCTGCTGGTAGAAGACGTCGAGGGTCGGACCGTAGGGAACGCGGCCGCAGGAGGGGCGAAACCCGAAGACGTCGTTGTAGGCCGCGGGGTTCCGCAGGGAGCCCATCATGTCGCTCCCGTCGGCCACGGGGAGCATGTCCAGCGCCAGGGCCACCGCCGCGCCGCCGCTGCTCCCCCCCGCCGTCTTCGTCCGGTCCCAGGCATTGAGGGTGGTGCCGAAGACGGGGTTGTAGGTCTGCGACCCCAGGCCGAATTCCGAGGTGTTGGTCTTGCCGATGAGGATCGCCCCGCTCCGCTTCGCCCGCTCGACGATGAACGCGTCCTCCCGGGGGACGTTGTCCCGGAGGATCGGGGAGCCGAGGGTGGTGGGGATCCCCGCGGTCAGGGCCAGGTCCTTCGGGGCCTGGGGGAAGCCGTGCATCCAGCCCAGGTACTCCCCCCGGGCGAGCTGCCGGTCCCGCTCGTCCGCCTGCTCGAGAAGCCCCTCCCGGTCCCGGAGGGAGACGATGGCGTTGACCGACCGGTTCAGGCGGTCGATCCGGTCGAGGTAGGCCTCCATGACCTCCCGGCAGGAGACCCGCCTCTCCCGGATGGCCCGCGACAGGTCCACGGCCGTGAGGCCCGTGATCCCCTCTCCCACATCCGCCAGCGGCTTCCGCTTCACGATTCCCCGACGCCTCCCTCCGTGTTTGATTCCCCTTGTAATGCCTGCCAATCCGTCGGCGCACCAGCCCCCCGACCGCAGAAAGGGCCCCCTCCCGGGAGCCCTTTCCTGCAATACGACCGGTGAAGTGGAACAACCCTGCCTGACGTCGCCGGGCAGTCTCCTTCTTCCATGGCCTGGGATTATAGACTCCCGTTCTCTCCCGGGTCAAACCTTCGCTGTTCTGCGCGAAGATGGGCACGCGTCAGACACCCCTGGATCCATACCCTATCCACCTGCTCGTGCGGGGGATCAGGGCACCTTAAACACGAAGGGGTGGCACGCTGCACACTGGTTCTCCGAGGGCTTGTGGGCATGGTGACAGCTCTCGCAGGCCAGTTCCCCCATGTGGGAGGCGTGGGGATTCGGCTCCGTCTTGATCGTCTTCTGGGTGATCTTCGTATAGGAGCCGTGGCAACCCAGGCACACCTCCATGGGTACGAGGGCCTTCGGGGGCGTTTCCTTATGGCAGGAGGCGCAGGTGCTCCCCTTCTGCTGGTGCCGGTCTGCCAGGAACTTCCCGTCACCAGATCCACCGAAGCCCGTTCCCTGCCACGTGCCTAGGACAAAAAAAATAGACACCAGCAGGACAACAACCATGCCGCTCCGGATAGAAAATCGTTTTGTCATGCCAACACTCCTGAAAAGTGGAACCGGGGTCCCCGGCAATTGCCCGGCAGGCCCCCGGTTCCGTTCGCTGTTGCATCCACTACCTCCAGGGCTTCTCCGCGGCGGCGTTCTTCCCGGCGATGCGCCCGAAAACAACGCATTCGCCGATGTTTCCCGCTCCCTGGTAGATGATGCCCCACATCGAGCCTAATTCACCGGCACTGTAAAGCCTCGGGATTGGCTTCTCGAAGGCGTCGAGCACTTGGGCTTTTGTGTTGCGCCTGGGACCTCCCTGTGTGTTCAGGAGGGACGGATACAGCGCGACCGCATAGAATGGCGGCTGATCGATCGGCGCCGACCAGAGGGCCGTGGCGAGTTCCTTGTAGGCGGGACTGGAGGGATCGCCGGAGCGCATCGGCCGGTGGAAGAGCGTGTCCTCGCCTTTCGCGACATCCTCGTTCCACTTGGCCAGCGTTTTCTCCAAGTTCGCCGCTTCCATAGTCTTGATCCTGCCGGCCAGTTCACCGAAGGTGTCTCCCTTGAGGATCCAACCTTTCTGGATTTCGGCGCTGTTGTCGCGGCTCCACTTGTACTGGCGGCCGGCATAACCCATCCCCGCCAATGCCGTAATCGGGCCCGCCTTTCGCGCGGTTTCGTCAAAGATCGCGTAGCAGGGGATGCGGGGGTATTCCAGGGCATGGGTATCGAAGTAATCTACGGCCAGCAGCCCCGCGTGCATTTCCACTGCCTTCTCGTTGACGAAGCGCTTGCCATGCTTGTCGACCAGAATGTGCCGGGGCGTCGTGACGGCCCACGTAAAGGCGGCTTCAATCTCGGGAGTCTTGATCCCCAGCGGGCAGGAGACGCCGTTCATGTGCCAGAGACCGGCGCCCACTTTTTGGGCCATCCGGATACCGTCGCCTGTGTTGCCCGGGCTGCCGAGGGCGTAGATGGGATACCCCTTGACGAAGTTCTTCAGATCCCGTTCGTTGAACTCATAACCGCCTGTGGTCATGACAACGGCCCGCTTTGCCCGGATCGTAATCGGCTTACCCTTTGATTTCGCAATGACGCCGATGACCTCCCCAGTGGTGTTCGTCACCAGTTCCTGGGCCGGGGTATCCAGCATCACGGGGATCTTCCTCTTTTCCTCCACGGCATAGGTCAGCAACTTCCAGAGATTCAGCGAGCTTCCCTGCAATCCCTTGCCCTCGCCCTTGACGTGATACTTGTTCATGGACTTGGCTCCAGGCACGTTGCGGAATCCGGCTCCGCCGTAGACCAGGACATCGGTTCCTTCCTTGAGCGACTTGAGCCAGTCCACGTTCTTGACGGACTCGTTTGCGTAGACCCTGACCAGATCCTTGTCCAGGTCAGAATTGGAGAATGTATAGAGCCCGGTGATGTACGTGTAGGCGTCCTGGGAATTGGTCGGGCACAGGACGCCACCTCCCGATACCCCCGTGTTTCCACCACTGTACTTCATTTTTTCGAGGATCAGCACTTTCGCGCCCGCGTCGTGAGCCTCAATGGCGGCGCAGGCACCGGCACCGCCGTAACCGATGATGACGACATCCGCCTCCCTGTTCCATTTCTTCGGAATGGCGGTTCTGGCCTCGGCATCCTTGACCGTCAGGCCCGCCGCCGCGATCGCCGCCGCGCCGGCCGCCGTCCCCTTGATGAAATCACGCCGGTTCAATCCTTTCTCTTGCATTGCAGCACCTCCTCAAAAAAAACAGCACTTCTACAACAGATGGTTCCCGGGATGCTTTCACATCCCCTCCCTGTGCTTGTAATGCCCTACGTTTCTTATGTATCAAGGTGAACAGGCAAACGCCATCGGTTAAAATCCCCTGTTTGCATCGGCGGAACGCACAATCCCGGGCTCCCGGGAACGGAGCAACGGCGATACCCGTTTTGACTGCCGGCAGGCCGCCGCCGGGGACTCCTTCCCCATTCCGGAAACGTCGAA
>JBFYXW010000145.1:0-9124 GCA_041310335.1 Syntrophaceae bacterium
TGGCGTAGTTGCCTTCCACCGGCGGCAGGTCCGCCGCATACCGTCGTTCAATGCGGATCGGCAGGAGCTTGTGGCGGTTATACAGGATCCGCAGGGCGTCGTCCACCGCCTCGTGAACGTCTACCGGCTCCGTGTACGTCTGGGTCTGGCGCGACAGGTCCAGGAGGCTCCGGACAATCGAGCCCGCCCGGCGCAGTTCCTTCAGGGAAAACTCGAGATCCTCGATCACCTCGCCGGGAACCCCGTCCTTGCCGCCGGTCCGCATCCGGATTTCAACCAGCGAGGATTCGACGAGGCTGGACGCGCCGGCCAGGGGATTGTTCAGTTCATGGGCCGTTCCCGCCACCAGTTGCCCGATGGCGGCCAGGCTCTCGGAGCGGATGAACTCGCGCTGGGTGCGCTCCTTCTCTGCCAGCGCCCGGCGGAGGTCCGCCGTCCGCTCCTCGATGCGCCGCTCCAACTCGCCGTTGATCCGCTCGATCTCCTCGTAGCCCGCGGCGTTTTCGAACGCGACGGCCGCCTGGTTGGCAATCGTGCCGAGCAGCTCCACGTCTTCCTGGGCAAACAATTCCCCCGACCGCTTCTGTCCCAGGACGATCAAGCCGACGAGCCGGTCCCGGAAAAGCAGGGGCACGGCCAGGTGCAGGCCGGAGGCGGCGAGGAACTCCGCCAGGCGCGTCTCGCCGGGCGAGCCTCGGGACGTCTCCTCCAGTTGGGCGCGGCGGACCGGTTCGCCGGCCGCCACCAAGAGCGGAACCAGGGGGTGGTCCCCCGGGAGGGCCTCCACGACCCCGGAGGCTCCGCCCGGCTCGTACACCCGGAACGGCCCGGGCCGGGCATCCAGGATGAGCAGGAGGATACGCTCCACCGGGATGGCCTTGGCAACGGTGCCGAGCAGCAGTTCCCGGATCTCCCCGGAGCGTCGCAGGCTGGACAGTTCGCGGCTCAGTCGCCGGATCAGCGTGCGGGCGTCGTACCGGCCCCGGAAGAAGATGCGGTCCAGCAACGCGTGCGCCCATTCCCGGACGGGCTGGAAGACGAGCACCATCAGGAGCGCCAGCAGGAAGGACGTCCACACGACGTCACGCAGCCCTCCCCGGACAAACAGGAGATGGGTCAGGGAAAGGCCGGCCGCGTAGAGCCCCGTCAGGACAAGCACGAGAATGAAGTAGACGAGCCCCCTGCGGATCACGGCCCCCGCATCCAGGAGGTCGTAGCGAAGGATGCCGTAGGCGAGGATCAGCGCGGGCAAGAAGCTGAACCCTCCCACGGGGTACACGTTCAGCCCGATGACCGGCAGGATGTTCATGGCGATCAGGAACGAACCGGTTCCTACGCCGGCGGTGACGTACTTCAGGCGGTTCCGCTCCCGGTTGTCGGCAGTCCTTCGCACACCGGCCACCAGGAGGGCGATGCAGTAGCCCAGCGTGCCCAAGGCGAGGACGGAGAACGCGAGGAATCCCCATCCCGCCTCGGCGATGAAGCCGTGGGCTCCCCGGTGGAGCCCCCGGATGAACAGGTCCGTCGGCGTCAGGGCAAGCAGTCCCAGGCTGAACAGGAAGGCCGTGCGCTCCAGGCGTTTCCGGCCGGTGACGTCCAGGAGGCGATGGACGAACCGGATGTACACGGGCGGGCTGAACACGAAGACGATATAGAGCGACCGTTGGATGGCCAGGACCCGTTTCCCGTCGGAGAAGAGGCTCAAGAGCGCCAGGTCGGCGTTGTTGATGGCCCCCATGAGGCAGAGGAGCGCGAAAAGCCGGTTCACGGGGGTCCTCCGCCCCTTGAGGAGCGTGACGGCGATGATGAAAAGGATGACGAAAAGGCCGAGAACGGGGGGTACGGCGGCGGCGCAGGGTATGCGATGGGGGTCGAGAATCATGCCTTGTTCCGGAGCTGATCCGGCGCGTGCAATGCCTCAACCCCTCGCAGGGTGCCCGCGAGGGCGTGATAAGCAGGGAAACGACGGCGGCGGGCAGGAGGAAACGCCTCCCGCCGGATGCTGACGAATGCGCCGGCGGCCTCAGAACAGGAAAACGGCGGCCGCCAGGACGGTGGTGTAGCTGTTTGCCTTGACGATGCTCGACTGGGTGCTGTTGAGGGTGCGGACGATCTTCCCGCTGATCTTGAAGATCTCTTTCTTTTCGTCCCAGCTCTCGTCGACGTTGAAGTCAATGCCCAGGGTCGAGGCCAGCATGGCCGCCGCCAGGTCCTCGGCATACTCACCGGCCTGCTTCTCCGTCTGGCCGAAGGCATGGTGTTCGCTGATATACCCGTAGGCGCCCTTGTCGGCGGGAACGGCGCAGCCCACGGAGGCCGCCAGCAGGCGCCTCATCTCGTTGCTGCAACAGCGGCTCATGACACAGAACGTGATGGCCCCCGGCTTCAGTTCCTTGAGGCCGTTGGGCTTGGAGATCACCTTGCACCCCGGCGGCATGATGCTGGATACCTGTACCAGGTTGCACTTTTCGATGCCCGCGTCCCGAAGAGCCAGCTCGAACGAATGGAGTTCCTCCCGGTGGACGCCCACCCCCTTGGTAAAAAAGATCTTCTTCGGGACGTACTGCATCATGGCCCTTCTCCTCCCCCGGTGATTTCCGTCGGCTTTCGCCGATAGGCTTCATGCTCCATTTTTTCATTTTTTTCAAGCCGAATCAGCGGATCCGGAAAGACCCGCCGAATCCGGCTGGATTCAGCGCTCCAGGGAGGCTACGGCATACCCCATCATCCGGTAAACCAGTTTCGCCGCCAGGAAATCGGGGGCCACCAGGCCCGGGAGGGGGGCAAGCTCCACCACGTCGAAGCCCCGGATCCGGACCCGCCGGGAAACCCGGCGGAGCAGGCCCGTCAGGGCACGCCAGTCGATGCCCCCCGGCTCGGGCGTCCCCGTGGCGGGCATGTAGGCGGGATCTAGGGCGTCCAGGTCCACGGTGATGTACAGGTCCCCCTCCAGGAGTTCGCTGATGCGCTCCAGGTTCTCCGGCCCTTCCATGACGAAATCGGCGGAAAAGGATCTCACCGGCGCGTCCTTCAGGTAGAGGGCCTCCGCGGGGCTCATGCTGCGGATTCCCGCCTGGACGAGGGGACAGATCTCCGTGATCCGGCGGCCGATGCAGGCATGGCTGTAGGGCGTGCCCTGGTAGTCGATCCGCAGGTCCGCATGGGCGTCCAGCTGGAGCACCTTCAAACCGGGATACTTTTGATGGAGAGCCTGCACGGCCCCGAGGGTGACACTGTGCTCCCCGCCCAGGAGGACGGGGATCTTCTCCAGGCCCAGCACCTCCTCCACGCGCTCCCTCACGGAGCGGACCATGGATTCGGGCCCCGACGCGTCCGCTTCGACGGCGGGGGCGGTGAAAATCCCCGCGTGGTACGTTTCCCGGTCCAGTTCCTCGTCGTAGAGTTCCATGTTCCCCGAGGCCTCCAGGATCGCCAGCGGCCCCCGGCGGGAGCCCGACTGGTAGGTCGAGGTCAGATCGTAAGGAACGGGGATCACGACGAATGTTGACTGCTCCAGTGTGCTGAAGGCGGGTTCCAGGCCACCGAAATTCATAATGCCCTCCTGAAAAGAAGCGGACCTTAGCACACCACCCGGGCGATGTCGAGACCCCGGCGGCAGCGCTGCAAATGGGGGCAGATTTCAAGGCTGTCCGCATTTGCACCGTTTGGGATGGGTTATCAGGGCCGGAAAAACGAAAGCGAAAACGCCCCGTTTTCGAAAACACCGAAGGAGAAGTGGGTGATCCAGTCGCCCAGGGTCAGGAAGGTGCGGGAACGCCCGCCTGTTTCGTAGCGCTCGACGATGGGCTTGTGGCTGTGGCCGCAGACGACGGCATCGTAGCCTTCCTCGAACTTCCCGAGGGCGAAGCGCCGCAGGACCCCGACGAGGGAATCCTCCATTTCGCCGGCAACGCGGCGGCTCGTGAGCGACGCGAGGCGGGCCGCCCGCCAGACGAACGGGGCCGGCAGGACCCGCTGGAGCCCGTAGAGGAAGCGGCTCCGCAGCAGCTTCCGGAGCAGGGCTCCTCCGGCATCCGACGGATCCGCTGTGTCGCCGTGGGACACGAGGACCCGCTTCCCGTCCAGTGCGAGGTCCGCCCATTCCGGGTAGACCTCCATGCCGAGGGTCCCGGCGAAGTAATCCCCCAGGAAAAAGTCGTGGTTGCCCTCGCAGAGCCCGATCCGCACGCCCTGGTCGCGGAGGGCGGCAAGCCGCTCGATGACGGGCACGAATTCCGGAAAGATCCGGCCTTCCCGGCCGAACCAGAAGTCGAAGAAATCCCCGGCGAGGAACAGGGCGTCGCACCGCTGTCCCCCGCCGGGGGCATGACGACCGGCGGACGCTCTCCCGGGACCCTCCAGCCCTTCCAGGAACCGCATCACCGCCTCGTAGCCGGGCTCGCGCCGGCCGATCAGGTGAGCGTCCGAAAGAAAGAGTGCCCTCATGGCCCTGCCCGCACGGGTTGGTAATCCAATCTCAAACCGCCGCCGGCTCAGCCAAAGCTCTCGTCGGCGATCTCCATCATGGAGACGTCCTCGCTCCGGATGGCCTGCGCCGTGGCGTCCACCTCGGGCAGGACGTGCCGAATGAAGTATTTCGCCGCGGCGATCTTCCCCTGGTAGAACGCGGCTTCCCCGTTGTTCTTCAGGAGATCGTGCACTTCGTACAGTTTGAAGAGGTCCCCGGGCTCGACGCCGTTCTCCCGGCACAGGGCTTCGAGCTTTTCCGACGCCACGCCGGCTTCCCAGAGGAGGAGCCACCCGAGGATCACCTTGCCCATCATCATGAGGAACGGATAGGCGTTCGTGATGGGGATCATGAATTTCCCCGCCTTGCCGCTGGCGGCGAAGAACATGGCCATCTCCCCGAGCACGTTCGCGGCGGCCTGCACGTCGTCGGCGAGCCCTTTCAGGAGGGGCCGGTCCTTGTAGCGTGCCGTGACAGCCCCGATCTCGCCGAGGAAGTTCATGAAATACAGGCCCTTCTTCATGCCCAGCTTCCGTCCCACCAGGTCCAGGGCCTGGATGCCGTTGGTCCCCTCGTAGAGGGAGGCGATCTTCTCGTCCCGCATGAACTGCTCCACGGGGTACTCGCTGCAGTACCCGTATCCCCCGTAGACCTGGATGGCCTGCTCGGTCACCCGGAAGCCCATGTCGGAGCAGTAGGCCTTGCAGATGGGCGTCAGGAGTTCCAGGAGGCCCGTCCATTTTTCCCGCTCCGCTTCCTCCGCCGTGTGGGCCTTGTCGACGCACCAGGCCGTGTAATACATCATGGCCCGCATTCCGTCCACCTGGGCCTTCATCCACAGGAGCATCCGCCGGACGTCGGGGTGCTGGATGATGGGGATCCGCGGCGCCTCGGGGTTCTTCATGTTCAGGAGCGAGGAGCCCTGGAACCGCTCCTTGGCGTACTGGAGGGCGTGCAGGTACGCGATGGACCCGCTGGCCAGGCCCTGAAGGCCGACGCCGATGCGGGCCTCGTTCATCATCTGAAACATGACGCGCATGCCCTGCCGCTCTTCTCCCAGGAGTTCGGCGTAGCAGTCGCCGTTGTCGCCGAAGTTCATCAGGCAGGTCGAGGAGCCGTTGAGGCCCATCTTGTGCTCGATGTTGCCGATGACGTAGTCGTTCCGCCTTCCCAGGGAGCCGTCGTCGTTCACCAGGTACTTCGGGACGAGAAAGATGGAGATGCCCGCCGTGCCCGGGGAATCCCCCTCGATCCGCGCCAGGACCGGGTGGACGATGTTCTCCGCCAGGTCATGGTCCCCCGAGGTGATGAAGATCTTCGTGCCGGAGATGCGGAAGGTCCCGTCGGGCTGGCGCACCGCCTTCGTCTTGAGGTTGCCCACGTCGGACCCGGCGCCGGGCTCCGTCAGGGCCATGGTGCCGCCCCAGGTGCCGTCGTACATCTTGTCCATGTACCGTCTCTTCTGATCCTCCGTGCCGTACGCCTCGATCAGGTGCGCCGCCCCCTCCGTGAGGCCCGGGTAGGCCTGGAGGGCGAAGTTGTGCATGAACCAGTCCTTGGCGGCGGAACTGATCACGATGGGCAGACCCTGCCCCCCGTGCTCGGCGGGGCGGCTCATGCCCATCCAGCCCCCCTCGCAGTAGAGCTTGTAGGGCCGCCGGAAGGACGGCGGCGCGGTGACCTGACCATCCTTCAGGTGACAGCCTTCCTTGTCCGACAGGAACAGGCAGGGCAGGATCTCCTCCGTCGCCAGCTTCTGTGCCTCCGTGAGGATCATGTCGAAGAGGTCCGCCGAGAGGTCCCGGAACGGGTCCACCTCGCACAGCCGAGCAACCTCCAGGAGTTCGTGGAGAACAAACTTCTGATCGCGTTCGTCAAGAATCATGCTTCCCATGGAAAACAGCCTCCTTCTCGAAGTGAATTCAAGCCCCGGATACGGCCTCGTCTTCGTCGGCCGGCCGTTTCGGCCCGCTGCCCGCCTCTCCGGGGTGCCGGATGAATCCATACCACAAACAAAAGGACAGGAAAAGCGGCAATTGACAATTCGATCAACTCGTTCGTCTTGCTAATCGAAGAGTTATAATATTCATTGACAATCTTTTCGGGCCTCCGGTACAAGCAGGCGACTATCAAGACAGCCCATCCCGGAGCCCCCTTGACCGGAACCATCGTCAACACCGGCGCCGTCGTCGCCGGAAGCCTCCTCGGCCTCGCCGCGGGAAGACGCCTCCCGGAGCGGATGAAAACCATCCTGCTCCAGTGCCTCGGCCTGTCGACCCTCCTCATCGGTCTCCAGATGGCCCTCTCGGGCAAGGAGTTGATGGCCAACATCGCCTGCCTGCTCCTGGGAGCCGTGATCGGCGAGGCGCTGGACCTGGAGGGGTGGATCGAGAAGCTCGGCGAATGGTTCAAGGCCCGGGCCCGGTCCGGATCCACGACGTTCGTGGAGGGATTCGTGACCGCATCCCTGCTGTATTGCACCGGGGCCATGGTCATCGTCGGATCCATCCAGGACGGCGTGGCGGGGGATCCCCGGACGCTCTACATCAAGTCCCTCCTGGACGGCGTGGCCTCCATCGCCCTCGCCTCGGCGCTGGGCCCGGGGGTCCTCTTTTCGGCCCTCTCGGTCCTCGTCGTCCAGGGAAGCCTGACGCTCCTGGCCTCGCGGCTCGTGTTTCTCCAGGCCCCCGCCGTGCTGGACGCGGTGACCGCCACGGGCGGGCTCCTCATCGTGGCCATCGGGATCAACCTCCTGGAGATGACGAAAATCCGCATCGGCAACCTGATCCCGGCCCTGGTCCTGGCAATCCTCTGGGGAGTCTGGAAATCGTAAAAAATACGGAGGCGGAGGCCCCCGTGACAGCCCCCGCGCCCCGGACAAGCCGACCGGCCGCGGGGGCACGACTGGGCAGCCATTGAATGGGGACGGATTGCAAATCGGTCCCCCAATCCATAAGGAGGTTTGTTCATGGAAAAAAAGCACGAGCACCTCATCGTTCGAAAGCCCATCCTGGTCCAGGAGCTCCCTTCCCACGAGATCGGCGACGTCCTCCCCTACCCGGTGCTGATGTGCAAGGACCTCGTGCCGGAGGCCAAGGCCTGGGCCCTCTACATGTTCATCAAGGAGATCACACAGGAGATGGTGGACCTGATCGACATCGTCGGAAAGGCAACGCCCCACCGGCACGATTTCGACGAGATGTACCTCATGATCGGCGAGGAGGGGGCCATCACCTTCGAGATCATGCTGGCCGGCGAAACGTACGAGGTGGCGACCCCCGCCGCCGTTTACCTGCCCGCCGGGCTGGCCCACGCGATCCGCCCCGTCGCGGCCGTCGTCGGGAAAACGGGGGGGCTGATCCCGGTCTGCCTGAACGGAACCTACACCACCATCCCCGCCTGACGGCGGAGAATCACGAACGGGAACACCCCGCGGCTTCCCCCGGGGACGCCGCCGCCCATCCGGAAAGGAGTCGAGCAGACATGTACGAGTATGAAACCTACGCGGTGGAGAAGCGGCCGGAGCAGAAGACCGCCATCCTCTACCTGAACCGGCCGGAGAAAATGAATGCCATGAGTTGGCCCTTCTGGCGGGACCTGCCGCTGGTGGTGGAGGAGCTGGAGAGGGACCCGGAGGTGGACGCTGTCGTCATCGCCGGCAAGGGCAAAGCCTTCTGCGTCGGCATCGACGTCTTCGATTTCTTCGTGCAGTTCTCGGAGACCCTGACCGCCGCGACGCCGGAAGCCCGGGAGCAGTTCTACCCCCTGATCGCCCAGATGCAGCAGGGCTTCAACCGGATCCACGAGGGTGGAAACGTCTACATCGCCGCCCCCCACCGCTGGTGCATCGGCGCCGGCCTGGACCTGGCCGCCGCCTGCGACATCCGCGTGGCCACGAAAGACACCGTCATCTCCCTCCGGGAGGCGCGGATCGCCATCGTCGCGGACATGGGGAGCCTGAACCGCCTGCCCCGGATCATCGGCCAGGGGAATGCACGCCTCATGGCCTTCACGGCCAGGGACTTCAACGCCGACGAGTGCCTCCGCATGGGCCTCCTCAGCGACGTGTACGACACCCCGGAGGCCCTCCTGGAGGGGGCCCTGAACCTGGCGGCGGAGATCACATCCAACTCCCGGTCCGCCGTCCGGGGGTCCAAGCGGCTCCTCAACTACATGGAGGACCACAGCACGAAGGACGGCCTGGATTACGTGGCCGTCTGGAACTCCTCCTTTTTCAACGTCCGGGAGGTCCAGGAAGCGGCGGTGAAGTTCGCCGCCAGGGGCAAGAAGGCGGGCTGATCCACCCTCAGGGAAGCCCGCGGGAGATGCGCCTGAAAAACCGCACGGCAAAGAGGGACTTCAGGTCCCCGTGGACGGACCGGTACGTCCGCTTCCCCGCCAGGAGTTCCTCGAAGAGCCGCACGGCCCGGCGGCTCCGGAAGCCGATGCCATAGGAGACGGAGGGAAAACGGTAGAACAGCCCGGCCAGGCGGGCGGCGTAGTGCAGGTCCAGGCGGATCTCGTCGTTGACCTGCTCCTCGTATTCCCGGAGCGGACGGCCCTCCGCGATGACCCGGGCAGCCATCCGGCCGCTCCGGACGGCGAAGTGGATCCCCTCGCCGGTGAGGGGGTCCACCAGGCTCGCCGCGTCGCCCG
>JBFYXW010000149.1:0-3131 GCA_041310335.1 Syntrophaceae bacterium
GGGACCCGCGGCCTGGGGCGTGCCGATGGTGAACCAGGCGCTCTTCTCCGGGGAGGTGCTGCCGCCGGAGTCGACGGCCTGGCCGAGAACCTTGTAGTTCCCCGGGGGCAGGTTGAAGTCCTTGGAAGTTCCCTCCCACATTTTGCCCGTCGCGGCGATCTGCTGGGTGTCGACCTGCTTGTTCGTGGAGTCGAAGATGCGGAAGCTGATCTCCCGGAGGCCCAGGTTGTCGGTCGCCTTCGTCTTGAAGGTGACGATCCCCGTGTTGGGGTTGGTGACCACGATGTCGTGCAGGAAGGGCGGCGCGTCGAGTACCTGGGCCACCTGCCGGAGCTTTTCGATCATGTCGGGCTGCTGGGCCGCGGGCTGCCCCGCGCCGGCCACCCGGTCGCGTCCCCAGGCGTCGTCCCCCGGGGGTCTGCCGAATTGAGAGGGGACGGACACCTTGCCCGTCACCAGGGTGCTTCTCTGTCCGACGTCGTCGGTGAGTTGCACGGTGTAGGGAACCGCTTCCTGGAAAATGAGCGGGTCCGCCTGGAGGACAACGCTCACTTCACCGGAATACCCCTGCGGGTTGCGCCGGTTGTCGTAGGCGTCGACCTTGACTTCCTTGACTTCCTTCCCGGCGGCCACGCGGATGGAGACGACCGGTTCGGAGGACTGCCATTCGATGTTCAGGGAAACCTGGCGGTCCATGTACTGGGCGTCGTGCCGGATCACCTCCGGCTTCTTGGCCCAGGCCTCCACGCCGGTGAGGACCAGCAGCGCCAGGACCCACAGGATCAGCCGTGATACGGGGAATCGCTTCATGGTTATGCTCCTTGCGCGTCTTGGTTAGTTGATCTGCCCGGAGGTCTGCTGCCCCTCCAGGTCCGCCGGCCGGACCATCTTGATGTTGAAGGCCTCGTCGATCAGGGAAACGCGGGCCTCCCACTTCTTCGGCTTCAGGTTGTCCGTCACTTCCGCATCGACCAGCATGATGCTGATCTTCTGCCGGTTGATCTTGTCCGTCAGGGGATCGATGAAGGAGTGAATCACCCCCGTGTAGTTCTGGCACTCCTCGATGACCGGCCAGGCGGGGAACGCGATGTTCATGGCCTTCCGCTTCGGGTCCGTGGATTTCAGTTCCACCACCCAGGCGGCCACCATGTCGCGACTCCTGGCATCGGCCCGCGGGCAGGCCCACAGGATGTTCCGGGGCAGGGAGCGTCCCGTTCCCGGATCGATCAACTGGAGGCGGGTCTTCGCGACCATGCTGGCCTTGGGAAAGTCCACGACGCCGTCGAGTTTGAGGGGAACGCTGCCGGAGTCCTGCTTCACGTAGCTCTTCGGGTCGATCCTGTGGAGCTTGTAGGCCACCACGAGGCCGTCGCCTTCCGTGCCCCGGCGGGCCCCGGTCCCGACCTCCGCCGTGGCGGTTCCGCTGCCCACCACCGTTCCGGCACCAACGTTGACGCCGGCCCGGTTGCTCTTCTCGTCGCTGATCCGGAAATTCGCGAGACGGAGGGCTTCCGTCACATAGGACAGTTTCGGCTCGAAGGGGATGTCGGCGAGGCTGACGGGCGAGATGATCTCCAGGCCCGAGAGCTTGGCCCGCTCTGCGCTTCCCCCACTGGCACCCACCTCGGCCTGCGGTCCCGCGGCGAGCTGGCCGCCGAGGCCGATGCCCAGGTTGTAGGCGAAATCCTGCTGGATGCCGCTCAGGGAGCGCTCCTTCTTGGTGCGGATGTTCTCCGTGGTCGGGTCCTCGATGGGGCCGAACTGCCTGGACCAGGCCGCCCCGATGAAGGCCCTGTCCACCGGCTTCTTGGTGACAAAATACTCTTCCTCGGTGATGGAACTCATGCCCTTCTTGTGGGTGTCCATGGCCGACCCGCCCGTGGAGACGCAACCGCCCAGCAGGGCCAGGACAGCCAGGACAGTCAGAAACAGGGTTGCCCGGCCGCAGAAACATTCCTTCCTCATAAGCATGCTACCTCCTTTGCCGTTTTCTTCCTGAAGGGACCGGTTCCGGGAAGCCGGTATTCCGGATTCCACCCGTTTCGGTCGTTGCCCTTGGGGTTGACGGAAACCGAGTCAACCCGGCCTCCGATTGCACCGGTTCTCCCCGGCGCGCCACGAGCGGAGCACAAAACAGGCCACCGGGAGGGGAAGGGGCTGTTGCGAACGCGTACAGACCCCGTTCTTCAAGGGTTCAGAATCTAGCACGCCGGAAGGGGACGGTAAAGCGGAAATCCGGGGAGTGTGTCGTGGCCACCATAACCCACGGCAGAACCGCCACACCCCCCAGAGTCTACCCGTCGATGGAGTGCGTCCGCACCGAAGCAGACCTGGCCCCTGTAACAACCTTGAATGCTTCTTGATTCTGTACAAGGAAAAGGGTATCATCCAACTGCGTCCTTTGGGAAAGGGATTCGCGGCATGGCTGGCGGCCATGGAACGGAAAGGAGGTTGCGGAATGCCGACATACGATTTTCAGTGCCAGGACTGCGGAAAGAAGTTCACCTTGAGCATGACCATCGCGGAACACGGGAAGTCCAAGATCGCCTGCCCGAAGTGCAAGGGCAGGAACGTGAAGCAGTTGATTTCCCCCTTCCTGACCAAGACCAGCAGAAAGAGCTGACGGTCCCCGCCCCGGTCCGCCCGCGGCGGGCCGCATCCGGGCGGTGGCGCGTCAGGGACAAGACACCCCCGTTGGGCTTCGGAGCCGGGCTCGGGAGAATTCTCCCACGGGCCGGAGCCGTCGAAAGGAGGCAAGCCATGTCCCTGAAAGTTCTCATCAGGCGGAAACTCCCCCCGGAGCAGCGGGACGAAATCATGAACCTGGTCAAGGAACTCCGCTCCAGGGCCACGGGACAGGCCGGTTACGTCACCGGGGAAACCCTGCAGCGCCTGGACCAGCCGGACGAACTGGTCGTCATCAGCACCTGGCAGAGCCTGGAGGATTGGAAGAACTGGGTGAATTCGGGCATCCGGGCGGAGATCCGGCAACGGATCGAGATTCTCTCGGGAGCAAAGGAAACCTACGAGGTCTACTACCACCCCGGCCCGGCAGCGGCAACCCTGAGCGGCTTCAAGGGATGGGAAGGGGGATGAGGAATACCGGACGGCGGTCCCCGGAAGCCCGCGGG
>JBFYXW010000150.1:0-6596 GCA_041310335.1 Syntrophaceae bacterium
GACAGCCCGGCGGATCCCCTCGACGGTGCTCTCGATGTTCACCACCACGCCCCTCCGGAGCCCCTCCGACGGGTGGGACCCGATGCCGATGATGCTCACCCCCTGGTCCGTCCATTCCCCGACGACGGCGCAGGTCTTCGTTGTCCCGATGTCCAGACCGACGATGACCGACTTTCCTTTTCCTGCCATGATGTCTACCCCGTTCCTTCGCTACAGCCGATATTCCTTCCCCGTATCTCCGCTCCCCGCAGGACCGAAGATGTCCTTCTTCTGAACCGTCACTTTCGACGGATCCTCCAGGTCCACGCCGGCATACCGCGGCCGCCCGGTCCGCTTCTCCATATCCGCCATGACCGTCGCGAGGCGGCCCAGTTTCTCGTCGTAGCGGTCAAACCCCAGCTTCAGGTAGAGGCCTGACGTGGTCACCACGGAGAGGCCCGCCAGCGCGTCCAGGTGGACGGCGGCGACGTCCTGGATGTTCGGGTGGGTCTTGGTCTCCGCCAGCTTGTTCAGGAAGGCCACCGTCGTCGGGAACAGGGCCTTCCGGGCGGCTTCGTTCTCGTGGCCCGTGATGACCGGGAAGTCGACCTCGTCGTTCCGCTCCACCCGCTTGAACACGTTCCCCGCCGTGTCCATGAGGTACAGGCCGTCCTTTCCCTTCACGATCGCCCGGACGGCCCGCTCGTGCACCTGGATGATGATCCGGTCGGGAAGTTCCAGTCCCACCGAGACCTCCCGAACCCAGGGATTCTGCTTCACCCGCCGGGCGACCTTCTCGCGGTTCACCGCCAGGATGCTCACGGAAGGCTGGAGGGCCGCCAGCGACAGCACGTCCCGGTCGTTGATCTCCTTGCAGCCCCTGACGACGGTCTCCCGGAGGCCAAAGTAGGGCGCCTGCACGATGCCGTAAAAGGTCCCGATCATGCCCGCCGTCAGGAGCGTGACGGCCGACAGGAGCAGGAGCACCGACAGGGCCTCCCGGAGGAAGGGCCCCCGGCTCCGCTGCAGGCGGTTTCTCCGGGTCAAGAGCTTGTTGTGGAGCGAGCTTCTCACTTGGAATCTCCCACGATGCGCACTTCCGTCTCCAGCGTCACGCCCGATTTCTCCCGGACGCGCTCCCGGACCCGGTCAATCAGGGCCAGGACGTCGCCCGCCCGGGCATTCCCCAGGTTGACGATGAAGTTCCCGTGCTTCTCCGAAACCTGGGCGTCGCCGATGCGGACCCCCTTGAGGCCCGCCTCCTCGATGAGCCGCCCCGCCGGGATGTCCCGGGGGTTCTTGAAGACCGACCCGGCGCTCCGGTATTCCAGCGGGTGCTTCTGCCTGCGGAGGGCCAGGATCTCGGCGATCCGGCGGCGCACGGCTTCCGCCTCACCCGCCTCCAGGCGAAACCGGGCGCCCGTGATGACCGCCCGCCCGGGGAGGGCGAGGTTCCGGTAGGCAAAGGCCAGCTCCGTCCGGGGCACGTCTCGAAATCGTCCCTCCTCGTCGAGGATCCGGATTCCCTTCACCACGTCCTTCATCTCCCGGCCGAAGGCCCCGGCGTTCATCCGGACGGCGCCGCCCACGCTGCCGGGGATCCCGGCGCCGAACTCCAGGCCCGCCAGCCCTTCCCGGGCGGCCAGGGCCACCAGTTCCGACAGGGATACCCCGGCCCCCGCCTCGATTTCCGCCTCTCCGCCGGCTTCCCGGGCCAGCCGGACCTGCCGGAGATGCTTCAGGGCCACCGCAACGCCCCGGTATCCCCCGTCGGTTACGATCAGGTTCGTCCAGTTCCCCGCCGGGAACCACTCCATCCCCCGCTCCCGGCAGAGGGAAACGACCCGGCCCAACTCCTCCTCGCCGGCGGGGAAGGCGAGGGCGTCGGCGTTCCCCCCCACCCCCATGGAGGTGTAGGGTCCCAGGGGCTCGTCGAAGAGGACTTCCCCGGCAGCGGCCTGGAGCGCTTCCCGGAACGCGGCGTCCATCGGGGCCGTCCCTCCTCCCGTCATCCGGTCGCGAGCCGCTTCAGGAGAGCCTCGCCGATCTTCCAGACCGACCCCGCCCCCTGGGTGATGACGGTGTCCCCCGGCCGGGCGATCCGCGCCAGGTGCGCCGCGATCTCCTCGAAATCCCGCATGTACGTCACATCCGGGTGTCCCTGCTCCCGGACGGCCTCGCAGAGGGCCGCCGCGTGGATCCCCGGGATGGGCTTTTCGCTGGCGGCATAAATGTCCGTGATGATCAGCGTGTCCGCGTCGGGAAAGGCCGTGGTGAACTCGCTGAAGAGCCCCTGGGTCCGGCTGTAGCGGTGGGGCTGGAACACCACGAGAAACCTCCCTTTCCAGACGTGGCGGGCCGCCGCCAGGGTCTCCCGGATCTCCGTGGGGTGGTGACCGTAGTCGTCCACCACCGTGACGCCCCCGGCCGTTCCCTTCACCTCCAGCCGGCGGCCCACGCCGCTGTACAAGGCCATCCCCGCCTTGAGGCGCTCCCAGTCCACGTCCAATTCCCTTGCCACCGCAATCGTCGCCAGGGAATTCAGGATGTTGAACCGCCCCGGGACGTTCAGCGTCACCGTCCCCCGGTCCTCGCCGCGGACGTCGAGCCGGAAGGTCGAGACGGCGCCCGCGAAGGACAGGTCGACGGCCCGGTAGTCGGCACCCTCCTGAAGGCCGTAGGTGATCACCCGGCGGTGGATCCCCGGCAGGATCCTCCGGACGTTCTCGTCGTCGGAACAGAGCACCGTGGCCCCGTAGAAGGGAACGATGTTGGCGAACAGGAGGAAGGCCTCCTTGATTTCTTCCAGGTCCCGGTAGTGGTCCACGTGCTCCAGCTCGATGTTCGTGATGACGGCGATGCAGGGCGAGAGCTTCAGGAAGGACTTGTCGCTCTCGTCCGCCTCGGCGACGATGATCTCCCCGTCGCCCATCTTGGCGTTGCTGCCGATGCTGGCCAGTTTCCCGCCGATCACCATGGTCGGGTCGAGCCCGGCGTGGGCGAGGACCGTGGAGATCATGGACGTGGTCGTGGTCTTGCCGTGGGTCCCCGAGACGGCGATGGAGAACTTCATCTTCAGGAGCTCCGCCAGCATCTCCGCCCGGGGGATCACGGGGATGTGCCGCCGCTCGGCCTCACGGACCTCCGGGTTTTCCGCCGCCACGGCCGTGGAGGTGACCACCACGTCGGCGTTCCCCACGTGGGCGGCGTCGTGGCCGAGGAAGACCTCCGCCCCCAGGGCGGCCAGGCGCGCCGTGATGTCCGAAGCCGCCACGTCGGAGCCCCGCACGGCGTACCCGAGGTTCAGGAGAACCTCGGCGATGCCGCTCATCCCGATGCCACCGATCCCCACGAAGTGGATCGTCCGGATCTTGCGGCGCATGCCGTCGACGCGCAGGGTGGTGTCCATTCCGTTCTTCCTTCCTTTCAGGTGGTTGCCTTCGCCGGGCCCGCCGTTCCCTTCGGAACCAGCGTAAGCAGGGCGTCCACGATGTCCGCCGCCGCCCTGGGATTTCCCAGGGAGCGGGACTTCTCCTCCATTGCCCGGAGCAGCCCGGGCTCCTCGACAAACCGGCGAATCCGCTCCGCCAGGAGGCTCCCCGTCAGTTCCTTCTCCGGCACCATCTCCGCCGCCCCCGCCCTGGCGAGGACCCGGGCGTTCCAGGTCTGGTGGTCCCCCGCGGCGAAGGGGAAGGGGACCAGGAGGGCCGCCTTCCCGCTGACGGTGATCTCCGCCAGGGAGGTCGCCCCGGCCCGGCAGACCAGCAGGTCCGCCGCGTCGTAGGCCCCGGCCATGTCGAGGATGAAAGGCGTCACCTCCGCTTCCAGCCCCGCCTCCCGGTAGGCCGCCGCCGTCCGCTCCACGCCGGCGGCGCCGGTCTGGTGGAGGATCCGCATCCGATCCCTCAAATCCCGAAGCAGGGGCAGGGCATCCTCCATGGCGCGGTTGATCGCCCGGGCGCCCTGGCTCCCGCCGAAGACGAGGAGGCCGAACCGGTCGTTTTTCCGTCCCCCCGCGGTCCTTTCCTTCAGAAAGGCGGACCGGACGGGGTTCCCGCAGACCTTGACCTTCCGGGCGGGAAAGTCCGCGGCGGACTCGCGGAAGGTGAGGAACACCCGGTCCACGAAGCGCCCCAGGATCCGGTTCGTCGCCCCCGGCAGGGCATTCTGCTCCGCCACGGCGGTGGGATAGCCCGAAAGGGAAGCCGCCAGGACCGCCGGCCCGGAGGCGTACCCGCCGACGCCGAGGACCACGTCGGGACGGAAGCGCTTGAGGATTCCCGCGGACTGGAACAGGCTCCGGGGGATCTTCAGGAGTGCCCCCAGGGACCGCAACCATCCCCTCCCCTTCACGCCTTCCACGTCCAGCGTCGCCAGTTCGTAGCCCAGTGTCGGCAGCACCCGCTTCTCCAGTCCCCGCTCCGTGCCCACGAAGAGGACCCGGTGTTCCCGGTCCCTCCGGAGGAATTCTTCCGCCACGGCGATCCCCGGGAAGAGGTGCCCCCCGGTGCCGCCGCCGGCAATCAGCATCTTCACGTCAAGACTCGTAGGATGAAATGTTCAGGAGGATGCCCACCGCCACCATGCTCATGATGAGCGATGATCCCCCGTAGCTCAAAAACGGCAGGGCCAGCCCCTTCAAGGGGATCAGCCCCATGACGCCCGCAATGTTGATGAAGGCCTCCAGGGCGATGATCATGGTAAGACCCGCCGCCAGGAGGGTGCCGAAGGGGTCCGCCGCCTTGAAGGCAATGACGAACCCCCGGAACACGAACACGGTGAAGAGCCCGATCACCAGGGCCACTCCCAGAAACCCGCCCTCTTCGGCGATGATCGCCAGGATGAAATCCGTGTGCGGCTCCGGCAGGTAAAACAGTTTCTGCATGCCATCGCCGATGCCGACGCCGAAGGGCCCCCCGGACCCGAAGGACAGGAGTGACTGGATGATCTGGAAGCCCGACTTCCCGGGGTCCCGCCAGGGGTCCAGGAACGTCAGGAGCCGCTCCATCCGGTAGCTCTTGCGCACCAGGATCCAGACCGCCACGGGGGCCATCAGGGCCGCCAGGCCCGCCAGGTGCGCGATCCGGGTCCCCGCCAGGTAGAACATCATCATCATGATAAGGAAGATGATGACGGAGGTCCCGAAATCGGGCTCCAGGATGATGAGCCCGATCATGAAGCACACCGCCATGAGCGGCACCAGGAGGCCCTGCTTCAGGTCCTTCAACTGGGCCGCCTTCCGGGTCAGGTAGTGGGCCAGGAACAGCACCACCGCCACTTTGGCCAGTTCCGTCACCTGGAAGGAGAAGAACCCCAGCCGGAGCCACCGCGTCGCCCCGCCGGCCCGGACGCCGGCGTGGGGGATCAGGAGCACCGCCAGGAGGATCATCGACAGAACCATGGCCGGGTAGGCCAGTTTCTTCAGCTTCTGGTAGGGAATCTTCGTCAGGAGCACCATCAGGACGATCCCCAGGACCACGAAAAAGATCTGCTTCTTCAGGAAATACTGGCCGTCCTTGAATTTCTCCATGGCCAGGATCGAACTGGAGCTGTAGATCATGACCGTCCCCACGGTCACGAGGATCAGGGTCACGATCAGGAGCACGATGTCGGGCCTTCCTTCCCTGGGCACCATGGCTCACAACTCCCTGACGATCGCTTTGAAGTGCCGGCCCCGGTGCCGGTAGTCCGCATAGGCGTCGAAACTGGCGCACCCCGGCGACAGCAGCACCACGTCCCCCGGCGCCGCCTCCCGGAAGGCCCGCCCGACGGCCTGCTCCAGGGGACCCGCATCCTCGGTGGGAACGATCCCGCCCAGGAAGGAGCCAATCCGCCCCGCCGCCTCGCCGAAGAGGATCAGGCGCTTGACCCGCTCCCGCACCGCCCCCGTGAGGCTGGCGAAATCCCCGTCCTTGTCGCGGCCCCCCATGAGGAGGATCACCGGCCGGGAGAAGGTCTCCAGGGCCCGCTGCACGGCCCCCGCATTGGTTCCCTTCGAATCGTCGTAGAAGGAGACCCCGCCCTTTTCGCCGGCGAACTCGATCCGGTGGGGGACGCCCCGGAATGCCGCAACGGCCCCGGCGATGCCCTCCCGGGAACAGCCGCAGGCCCGGGCCGCCAGGACGGCGGCCATGACGTTCTCCACGTTGTGACGCCCGGGAATCCGGATCATGTCCAGGGGATAGTCCTCCTCGGCGCCGCCGGCCCGGAGCGTCATCCGGTCTCCCCGGAGAAAGATCCCCTCCTCCGGCTCCCGGAGGGTGCTGAACCACCGGATCGGCGCCGCGGGCATGCGGAGCGGTGGCGTCAGGAAGGGGTCGTCGGCATTCAGGACGGCCCGATCCCCGGGCCCCTGGTTCTCGAAGATCCGCTCCTTCGCCCGCCGGTAGGCCTCGAAGGAGCCGTGGTAGTCCGTGTGGTCGGCGGTGACGTTCAGGATCAGGGAAACGAAGGGGTGAAACGTCTCGATGTACTGGAGCTGAAAACTGCTCACCTCCACCACGGCGTACCGGGCGCTCCCTTCCGCGGCGGCGCACTCGACGAGGGGGGTCCCGATGTTCCCCCCCACGAAGGCCTCCGTGCCGCACTCCCGGAAAACCTCGCCCAGGAGGGACACG
>JBFYXW010000152.1:0-6741 GCA_041310335.1 Syntrophaceae bacterium
TGAACCTGCGACATCCTGCTCCCAAAGCAGGCGCGCTACCAGGCTGCGCTACGCCCCGATTCGTTCCGGTCCGATCTCAAAGATGCTTCCGCAGGGCCTCCCGGAGTTTGCCCATGGCCCGGGCCCGGTGGCTGAGTCGGTTTTTCTCCTCCAGGGACAGACGGGCGACGGTCATTCCCCGTTCGGGAAGGTAAAAGACCGGGTCGTAGCCGAATCCCCCGTCGCCGTCGGGCTCCCGGGCGATCCGGCCTTCCCAGGCACCCTCGAAGGATTCCCAGGATCCATCGGGCTCGCACAGGACAAGGACGCAGCGGAAAGCGGCGCTTCTCCCCTCTTCCGGGACGTCCTTCATTTCCCGAAGGAGCTTGTCGATGTTCTTCCCGTCGTCGGCATCCTCCCCGGCGTAACGGGCCGAGTGGACCCCCGGGGCGCCGCCCAGGGCCTGCACCGTCAGGCCCGAGTCGTCGGCCAGGGCCGCGCAGCCGGCGTGGCGGGCGACGGTCCGGGCCTTTTTCAGGGCGTTCTGGAGGAACGTGTCGCCGTCTTCCACGACTTCCGGGGCCCCGGGAACATCGTCCAGGGACAGGAGGGAGACGGGCAGCCCTTCCAGGAGGGCCCGGATCTCCCGGATCTTGCCCCGGTTGCGGGACGCGAAGACAAGGGGCTTCAACGGAGATCCCCCAGGAGGGCCCGCTGCTCGTCCACAAGCGCCCGGATCCCGCGGGAAGCCGCTTCCAGCATGCGGTCCAGGATCTCCCGCTCGAAGGGGGATTCTTCCGCCGTCCCCTGCACCTCGATGAACCGGCCGCTCCCGGTCATCACGACGTTCATGTCCACGTCGGCCCCGGAATCCTCCGGGTAGTTCAGATCCAGAAGCGTTTCGCCGCCGAGGAGACCCACGCTGACCGCCGCGACGTAGTCCTCCACGGGGATGCGCGACACCAGCCCCCGGGCCTTCATTTTCCGGAACAGTTCGACCAGGGCCACGAAACTCCCCGTGATGGAGGCCGTCCGCGTCCCGCCGTCGGCCTGGAGGACGTCGCAATCGATGTGGATCGTGCGCTCGCCGAAGGCGTCCAGGTCCGTTACGGCCCGGAGCGACCGGCCGATGAGCCGCTGGATCTCGTGGGTGCGCCCGCCCACCTTGCCGCGGGACGATTCGCGCGGGGTCCGCGTCGTTCCGGCCATGGGGAGCATGGCATACTCGGCGGTGAGCCAGCCCTTCCCGGTGTTCCTCAGGAACGGCGGCACCCCCTCTTCCAGGGAGGCCGCGCAGAGGACCTTTGTGGCCCCCATCTCGATGAGGACGGACCCGTCCGCATGGTCCAGGTAGCCGACGTGGATGCGGATGGGCCGGAGTTCAAGGGGTTTTCTGCCGTCTGCGCGCATGGCCTGCTCCCGCTCCCGGTTTCGCCGCCCCCTCCTCAGAGGGCCTCGCGGATGCTCTTCGCCAGGGCCCCGGCGATGGCCTGCTGGGTTCCCTCGTCCAGAAGCTTCCGGCGGTCCTCCGGGTTCGTGGCAAATCCTATCTCCACCACCACGGCCGGCAGGGTCAGTCCCTCCAGGAGAGGCACGGGCGCCTCCCGCAGGCCCCGGTTCGCCTTGGGAAAGACGGCGGAGAGATTCTTTTCGACGGCCCGGGCCATCCGGACACTCTCGTTCAGGTATTTGTTCTTCGCCATGTCCTTGAGGATCGCCTTCGAGTCCCCGCCATTGGCGGCGGCGGACTGGAAACCCGGGAACCAGATCTCGAAGCCCGAGGCCCGTTTGTCGAAACCCGCATTGACGTGGAGGGAAAGGACCAGGTCCGGGCGGGCGGTCCCGGCGGCCTTGGCCCGGTCCGCCGCGGAGAGGGCGACGTCGGTCGTTCTCGTGAGGAGGACGTCCACGCCGCTGCCGGCCAGGGCCTTCTTGGTCAGGAGCGCGATGGCCAGGGTCACGTCCTTTTCGGACGCCTTCTCGCCGATCTTGACGCCCGCGTCCGATCCCCCGTGCCCCGGGTCGATCAGAACGACCCGCTTCGCCGACTGAGCCCAGGCGGGGCCCAGAGTTAACAGGATCCAAACCGCAATAACCCCGATCACTGCAAGCCGCTTCATCATCCATCCCTTGTCCGAAATTCCCGGGCATCCGGGCCCGGCGTTCATACCGCAGGGGGCGGTCTGTGTCAACCGCGGGATCACCGTCACAACTGCCGGAGGCGCTCCACCGACATCACGCAGTCCAGTTTCTTGATGGCCGTCACCAGCCGGTTGAGTTCCCCGAGGTCGTTGACGTCGATCTTGAAGTCGCAGACGGCCTGCATGTCCGGGTTGTTCGTGTCCACCTGGGCGTGGCTGATGTTGACGTCCTGGGCGGAAATGGCGCTGCTCACGTCTGCCAGCACCCCCTTGCGGTCCCGGCAGACGACCCGGATATGGACGGGATAGGTGTGCTTCTCCCTCACGTTCCACTCCACGTCCACCAGGCGGTCCGCCTCCATGTCCCGGGCGTTCGGACAGGCGGCCGTGTGCACCACGATCCCTCGTCCCCGGGAGATGTAACCCACGATCTCGTCGCCCGGAATGGGGGTGCAGCACTTGGCGAACCGCACCATCACGTCCTCGATTCCCGTCAGGGAGATCCCGACGGTGGCGGCGTCCGGACCCTTTTTCCGGGGTCTCTCGACAGTTTCCTCCGGTTTCGGCTCCTCCGGCACGAAATGGCGGATCACGTGCTTCGGCGAGAGCTTGCCGTACCCCACCGCGGCCATCAGGTCATCCTGGGAGTGGACCTGGTTCTCCTCGAAGATCTTCTTGAGCGCGTCGGGCTTTCCCAGGAGGCTGAACTTCAGGCCGCTCTTGCGGAATTCCTTCTCCAGGAGCTCCCGGCCCAGGACGATGCTCCGGTTCCGCTCCTCCGTGTTGATCCAGTTCTTGATCTTGGAGCGGGCCCGGGACGTGACGGCAAACTTGAGCCAGTCCTTGCTGGGGTGGTGCCCCGCCTGGGTGATGATCTCCACCCGGTCCCCGTTCTGGAGCTGGTACTTCAGGGGGACGATGTTGCGGTTCACCTTGGCGCCGATGCAGGTGTTGCCGACGTCGGTGTGGATGCTGTAGGCGAAGTCGATGGGCGTCGCCCCCTTGGGGAAGGCCCGGACGTCACCGTTGGGCGTGAAAACGTAGACCTCATCGGGGAAAAGGGCCATCTTGAGGCTGGACATGTACTCCCGGGGGTTCTCCACCTCCTGCTGGACTTCCAGGAGTTCCCGGAGCCTCTTGATCTGCTCGTCCTCGTCCCCGTCGGAAGCGCGCCGCTCCTTGTAGCGCCAGTGGGCCGCGATCCCCTCCTCGGCCCATTCGTGCATGACCCGGGTGCGGATCTGGACCTCCATGCGCTCCCCGTAGGGGCCGATGACGGTCGTGTGGAGGGACTTGTAGTTGTTGGCCTTGGGGATGGCGATGTAGTCCTTGAAGCGACCCGGGACCGGCTTCCACAGCGAGTGGATCATGCTCAGGGCCTCGTAGCACTCCTTCACCGTGTCGGAGGCCAGGATGATCCGGAAGGCGATCAGGTCGTAGACTTCGTCGAACTCGATGCGCTGGGCCTGCATCTTCTTGTGGATGCTCCAGAGGTGCTTCGCCCGGCCTTCCACCTCGGCCACCAGGTTCGACTTCCGGAGTTCCTCTCGGATCATCCGGGTCACTTCCTCGGTGTAGTGCTCCCGCTTTTCGCGCTTCTCTGAAAGCCTGAACGACAGCTCTGAATAAGAGTTTGGTTCCAGGTACTTGAATGCCAAATCTTCAAGTTCCACCTTCATCCAGTAGATCCCGAGGCGGTTCGCCAGGGGGGCGTATAGGTCGAGGGTTTCCTTGGCGATGTACTGCTGCTTGTCCGGCGGTTGGTACTGGAGGGTCCGCATGTTGTGGATCCGGTCCGCCAGGCGCACCAGCAAGATCCGGATGTCCGACGACATGGCCAGGATCATCTTGCGGAAGTTCTCCGCTTGCTGCTGCTCGCGGCTCCCCAGCGTGATCCGGCTGATCTTGGTGAGGCCCTCCACCAGGAAGGCCACGTCCTTCCCGAAGGACTCCCCGATCTGCTCGGGGGTGGCCAGGGTATCCTCCACGGTGTCGTGGAGCAGCCCCGTCACGACGGTGGAGCAGTCCAGGCGCATCTCCGTCAGCATTCCCGCCACTTCCATGGGGTGGATGAGGTAGGGCTCCCCCGACAGGCGGACCTGTCCCTGGTGGACGCTGGCGGAGAACACATAGGCCTTCTGGATGAGCTCCTGCTCCTCCGGCGTCATGTATGCCTGGACTCGGTCGAGGATGTCGGTGATGCGGATCATGAGCCGCCCGTTTCTTGGTCCATCGAGGTGCCGCCGCCCGTTCCCGATGGCTCAGCCCGGGACTTTCATCCCTTCCCGGACGGTGCGGACGACGAACTCCTCCGCCTCGGCGAGCGCCAGGACGTGAACCTCGCCGGTCCGGCGGATCCGGACCTCCACTTTCCCCTCGGCCAGGCGCTTCGGACCCACCGTGACCCGGAGGGGAATCCCGACGAGGTCGGCGTCCATGAACTTGACGCCCGCCCGCTCGTCGCGGTCGTCCAGAATCGCCTCGACGCCCCGGGCGTTCAGGGCCGCGTACAGTTTCTCTGCCGCCTCTGCCAGGGCCGCATCGTTGACGTTCACCGGCGTGACGATCGCCTGGTAAGGCGCCAGTTGCATGGGCCAGACGATCCCCGAGGCGTCGTTGTTCTGCTCGATGGTGGCCGCCACGGTCCGGCCGATGCCGATGCCGTAGCAGCCCATGACCATCAGCTGTTCTTTCCCGCTCCGGTCCAGGTAGACGGCCCGCATGGCCTTGCTGTACTTGGTCCCCAGCTTGAAGACGTGGCCCACCTCGATGCCCCGGGCAAAGTGGAGGACCTTCCCGCAGCGCGGGCAGGGATCCTCCGCCCGGATGGCCCGGAGGTCCGCGAAGGCCTTCACCGTGAAGTCCCGTCCCAGGTTGACGTTCCGGATGTGGTAATCTTCCTTGTTCGCCCCCATGACGAAGTCGGCCATCCCGATCAGGGAGTAGTCGGCATAGACGGGGCACCGGATGCCGACGGCGCCCACGAAGCCCCGGGGTGATTTCGCCACATCGAGGATCATGTCCTCCATGGCCATCTCCAGGGAGTCGCAGCCCAGGAGGTTCTTCACCTTGA
Source organism: Syntrophaceae bacterium (assembly GCA_041310335.1). Lineage (GTDB taxonomy): Bacteria > Desulfobacterota > Syntrophia > Syntrophales > PHBD01 > PHBD01. The sequence goes on from JBFYXW010000152.1 coordinate 5,194, forward strand.
TCTCGTTCACCTCGTGGTCGCCCCGGATCAGGACCGCCACGGCATTCCCGTCGGCGCTGTAGATCAGGGTCTTGACCACTTCCCGGGGGGTCACGCCCAGGAAGGCGCAGACCTCCTCGATGGTCCGGACGTCCGGGGTGTGGACCTCCGCGACGGCCTTCCCCCCGGCCGACCCCGCCGGCTCCGGGGGCCGGACGATCTCCGCCTTCTCCAGGTTCGCCCCGTAGTTGCAGGCTTCGCAGTAGACCATCCCGTCCTCCCCCGTGTCGGCGACGACCAGGAACTCGTGGGAGAAGCTCCCGCCGATGCTCCCCGTGTCGGCCTCCACGGGCCGGAATTTCAGGCCGCAGCGGCTGAAGATGCGGTTGTAGGCGTCGAACATCTTCTGGTAGCTGAGATCGGCCCCGTCGCTGTCGACGTCGAAGCTGTAGGCGTCCTTCATGCCAAACTCGCGGCAGCGCATGACGCCGAAGCGGGGGCGAATCTCGTCCCGGAACTTGGTCTGGATCTGGTACAGGTTCCGGGGAAGCTGGCGGTAGGTCTTGATCTCGTTCCGCACCAGGTCGGTGATGACCTCCTCGTGGGTCGGCCCGAGGCAGCACTCCCGATCGTGGCGGTCCCGGAAGCGGAGGAGTTCCTTGCCGTAGTGGATCCAGCGGCCCGATTCCTGCCAGAGTTCCGCGGGCTGCACCGTGGGCATGAAAACCTCCTGCGCCCCCGCGCGGTTCATCTCCTCGCGGACGATCTGCTCGAACTTCCGGATGACCCGGTATCCCAGGGGAAGGTAGGTGTAGACCCCGCTGGTGAGCTTGCGGATCATGCCAGAGCGGATCATGAGTTGGTGGCTGATCACCTCCGCGTCGGACGGGACCTCGCGGACTGTGGGCAGGAACATCTCGGAATAACGCATGGATCCTCCTTGTATGCAGGATTGTGCCAAGGCACGAATGAACGAATTCCCTCAGGGCTTCCGGCGATCCGTCAGGAGCGCCACTTCCTCCAGCAGGGCCTTCACCAGGTCCTTCTCCGGCACCTTTCGGAGGGGTTTCCCCTTCTTGAAGAGCATCCCGGCCTTCCGTCCCCCGGCGATGCCGACGTCTGCCTCCGCCGCCTCGCCGGGACCATTGACGACACAACCCATGATGGCGATTTTCAGGGGCTCCCGGAGGCCCGTCAGGCACCGCTCCACCTCTTCGGCCACGGACAGCAGGTCGATCTCGCAGCGGCCGCAGGTGGGGCAGGAGATGATGTCGGGACCCACGGCCCGGATGTGCAGGGCCCGAAGGATCCCGTAGGCGATCTTGACTTCCGGCACCGGGTCCCCGGTGACACTCACCCGGATCGTGTCGCCGATTCCGTCGTACAGCAGCGTCCCGATGCCCAGGGCGGACTTGATTGCGGCGCTCAGGAGCGTTCCCGCCTCGGTCACGCCCAGGTGGAGCGGCCAGTCGGTGCGACGGGAAATCTCCCGGTAGGCCTCGATCATGGTCGGCACGTCGGAGGACTTGAGGGACACCTTGATGGCCTCGAAGCCCAGGTCCTCCAGGA
>JBFYXW010000153.1:0-4254 GCA_041310335.1 Syntrophaceae bacterium
TGGCGAACGAAAACGGGTCCTCCGGTCCGTCGTGGTTTGCAGTTCCCTGTTGTTTCCAGGATGGATCATCTTTTCCCTTGACATTTTTTGTCCGCACGGATATCCCATACCTACTTTTTCCGCACGCAACAACTTCGAAATCCTTACAATTAAATCAGGAATCAAACGACGAAAGGGGGGATCCTATCGCCGGGAATGAGTGCTGTCATTTGTTCATTCAGGAGAGGCCATTTTTTATTTAACGAAGTAGATCGGGGGGTCCTGATAGATCTACATTGAAAAAGGAGGAATATTTCAATATGGCCCAGCAGAAGATCGAGAACAAAGAGAAAGTGTGGATGCCGACACCCGTGCAGCAGAAACTCAGGGACAAAACCATCACCGCGAAGAAATGGGCGGACATGGTCAAGTCCGGCGAATGGATCAACCGCGGCGGTCCCGGTGCGGACACGTTCGTGACGATGGAGGCCCTGGCAGAACGTCTCGGCGACGGCCCCGGGCAGGTGAACAACATCGAGATCTGGAACCAGGCCATCATGTGCGGCAACAATTTCTGTGCCGCCGCCGACATGGAGGGGAAACACCACGTCCTCCACGAGGCCTTCATTCTCCCCACCACCCGCGGGCTCATGACCAAGGGCTACAAGGGCGTCGACTGGAAGCACTGGGGCTGGGCCCTCGGCATGGACGCCGAATACGCCCGCTTCTACCGGAAGGACAAAGCGAAGCGCGCCATGGACTGGGGCGTTCAGGCCTGTGCCGTGCCCCAGGGGGGCTACGTGAACGCCAGCTACGGCGTGAACAACTTCATGATCGTCGCCAAGTCCTGTAAGAAATTCGTCTGCGAGATCCGCTCCGACTACGCCGGGTGCGAGGGCGGCAGGCGCATGGTCCTGCCCATCGACGAGGTGGACTACTTCGTCGAGGTGGACGTGGACGACGCGAAGTACCAGTGGCCCTACATCGCCGAGAAGAATATTAAACCGGACGATATCCAAAAGGCCATCGCGGCAAACTGCGTCTCCATCATGCGGGACGGCGACTGCATCCAGGTCGGCATCGGCGCCCTCCCCACGGCCGTCGTCATCGGCATGCGTGACCACGGACTGAAGCACCTCGGCGTCCACAGCGAGATGATCGGCGAGTACGCCTTCACGCTCCTCGAGGCGGGCTGCGTCGACAACTCCCGGAAGGTGCTGGACAAGGGGAGAAGCGGCTGGGCCTACATCATGCCCGTCGACACGCCCCGCTACTACGAGTATCTGCACCGCAACCCGCAGTTCGCCGGGTACGACATCGGATACACGAACAACGTCGTGACGCTCTCCCAGCAGGACAACATGGTGACGGTCAACAACTTCGCCCAGATCGATCTCCGGGGCCAGGACGCGGCGGGGAACGTCGGCGGCCGTCCCATCTCCTCCACGGGCGGGCAGTTCCAGTTCACCCTCGGCGCGATGATGGCCAGGGGCGGGCGGGCAATCATCGCGGCGACCTCCCGCGACGGCAAGGGCCGCTCCCGTTTCGTCCCCATGCTGGATCAGGGCAGCGTCGTCACCGTCCCGGACCAGCTCGTCACCTGGGTCTGCACGGAGTACGGCATCGTCAACATCATGGGCTGCACCGACGCCGAAAAGGCGACGAAGCTCATCTCCATCGCCCACCCGGACGACCGCGAGGCGCTGGCGAAGGCGGCCGTGGACCAACTGGGCATGAAAGTGAACCACTGGATGTTCAAGAACGCCCCGGACCGCCGGTTCCCGTCGCCCGCGGAGCTGATAAACCACAAGTACGGCTACATGGATCTGGAGGTCAAGCCGAAGGAGATCGCCAAGGTCACCGACTGATCCGGTCCGCAGACAAGCAGCAAACGAAGGCAGGGTGTCCGCACCCTGCCTTTTTTTCACCGAGAGGGATAGCCTCTCCCGCCGGCACCCCGGCGGGACGGCGTCGCCGCTGCGCCCCCGGACCGGGCACCCGGGACGTCCCCCGGGATCGGCAATCCCCGCCCGGCCTCGCAAACCCCGGTTGACGTCCCGCGGACATCCCGTTATCATGGCCGCCAAGACACGTTTCACGATGGAGGGTAAACCATGGCACGGGAGCGACTCGTGGTGATCGGCGGGGACGCGGCGGGGATGAGCGCCGCCGCCCAGGCCAAGCGGCTGAAACCGGACCTGGAGGTCGTCGCCTTCGAAAAGGGGCCCCACACCTCCTATTCCGCCTGAAGCATTCCCTACTACGTCGGCCGGGTTGTCGACGACATCAAAAAACTGGTGGCGGTCACGCCGGAAACCTTTCGGACCGAGTACGGCATCGACGCCCGCGTGCTCCACGAGGTCACCGAGATCGACCTTCAGAACCGCCGCGTCCTCGTCCGCGCGAAGGAAGCAAAGAGGGAGCGGCGGGAGCCCTTCGACCACCTCCTGATCGCCACGGGGGCGGTCCCCTTCTGCCCCCGGGTCCCCGGCTCCGACGCCCGGGGCATCTACGGCCTCCATTCCCTCCAGAGCGGCATCCGGGTGAGGACCGCCGTGGACGAGGAGAAGCCGAAGAAGGCCGTCGTCATCGGCGGCGGGTACATCGGCCTCGAGATGGCGGAGGCGCTGATCATGCGGGGCCTGGACGTCTCCCTGGTCGAGCAGGCTCCCCAGGTGATGAACACCCTCGATCCCGACATGGGCGCCCTCGTTTCCGACGCCCTCGTCGAAGTGGGCGTCAACCTGTACCGGGAGGAAACCTTCCAGGCCGTCGAGGTCCGGCGGGGCCGCGTCCGGGCGGTGGTGACGGACCGGCGGACGATCCCCGCGGACATCGTGATCCTGGGGCTGGGGGTCCGCCCCCACACGGAGCTGGCGGAACGCGCGGGGATCGCCCTGGGCGTCCGCAAGGCCATCCGGGTCAACGACCGGATGCAGACGGAGGCCCAGGGCATCTGGGCGGCGGGGGACTGCGCCGAGTCCTTCCACCTGGTCAGCCGGCGCCCCGTCCACATCGCCCTGGGCACCATCGCCAGCAAGCAGGGCCGCGTGGCCGGGATCAACCTGGGCGGGGGGTACGCCACGTTCCCCGGCGTCATGGGAACCGCCGTCAGCAAGATCTGCAAAATGGAGGTCGCCCGCACGGGTCTCCAGGAGAGGGAGATCCGGGCCCTCGGGCTGGATTTCGTGGTTGGACGGATCGAAAGCAGCACGCGGGCCCGCTATTACCCGAACTCGGGGAAGATCACCGTCAAGGCGCTGGCCGAGAAGGGAAGCGGCCGGCTCCTGGGCGCCCAGATCGTCGGTGTGGAAGGGGCGGCCAAGCGGATCGACATTTTCGCAACGGCCCTCCACGCCGGCTTCACCGTGGAGGAGATGATCAACCTCGACCTGAGCTACGCGCCCCCCTACTCCGGGGTGTGGGACCCCGTGCACCTGGCCGTCCGCCGGGCCGCGGCCGCCCTGGGCGGCGGCTCCTGAAGCCCGCGTCGGCGCGCCGGCCCGCAGCCATGCCAGGCCGTATGAGTGAGAAAGACCGTTCCCCGATGATGCGCGTGGCGGTTGTCCACACCGCCGGATCCCCCTGCGAGTGCGCCCGGGCCGCCGCCTCGGGCCTCCAGGCGCTGGGCCACGAGGTCCTCGTTGCGGACTCGGAAGACATCCCGCGGCTGGCCGGGGACATCGCCGACACCTGCGACCTGGTGATCGACCACACGGACACGTATCAAGGATCCGGGCTCCTGCGCCCCGTCGTGCGGCTCCTCCTGGAGGGGCGGGGGGCGCGGGTCGTGGGCTCCGGCGCCGCAGCCTGTTTCCGCGCCGACGACAAGGCCGCCACGAAGGCCTGCCTGGGCGCCGCGGGCATCCCGGTGCCCCCGGGCGTCACGGTGACGTGCAGGGGACAGGAACTGCCCCGCTGGCTGAGGCCGCCCTGGGTGGTGAAGCCGGCCTGGGAGCACATGAGCCGGGGGCTGCGGGTCGCCGGAACGAGCGAGGAGATCCGGGACGGGCTGGCAGATCTCCTGGACCGGTTCCGGCAGCCGGTCCTCGTGGAAACCTTCATTCCCGGCCGGGAATTCGCCGTCTCCCTCCTGGAAGAGGAAGGCGGCCCGCGGGTGCTGCCGCCCCTGGAGTGGTGCCGCGCCCCCGGGGAAGACGCCGTGCTGACGGAGGCCTTCCAGCGGACGGACGGGGCGGACGGGAGGACCGACGCGTTCCGGGCCGAACTCCCCCCGGACCGGCTCTCCGAGCTGGAGCAGCTTTCCGTCCACGC
>JBFYXW010000154.1:0-2532 GCA_041310335.1 Syntrophaceae bacterium
CGTAGGTATGGTCGCTGGAGTGGCCTTCCACGAAAATCAGTTCCGTTCCCCGCCCCAGCTCCGGCGTCCTCCTGAATATATCCCGGATGTTGCCCGCCTCGTTCCGGGCCGGCACGACAACGGAAACGACCAACTTCTTTTCCGGTTCTGAGGTGTTCCGGCGGGCGATGATGAAATTGGTCAGCGCAAGCATGCTCAAGGGCCAGGCCCTGACAGCCCACTGATTCAAGAAACCGGCAACGAGCGGCGTCTTGAAGGGCCAAAAAATCTCCGGCCAATGCCGGATCCTTTCGTAATCGCTCAGCTGCAGGAGGTTGGTCACATCCTCCACCGTGAGCCAGTTCTGAGACAGAGTGGGCGTTGCGAGACCAAGTTTCTGAGCCCAGTCGAGCGGTTTTTCCCAGAGGTGGCTATGCAGATTGATGATGACACGGCTTCGGGGTTCCAGAACGTGAGTAATGTTCTCAAGAACCCGCTGGACGTCCCAGAGGTCGTTCATGAGGTCCGACAGGATGACAAAATCGAATGTCTCGTCGATCCGGACTTCATGGGCATCGGCCTGGATGAACGTAAGCTCCGGGTGTCGTTTCCGGGCCCTGTCGACCATCTCCGCCGAGAAATCAACGCCCACGCCCCAGGCGGGCTTCAGCCGCGCGAGCAGGTCCCCCCGCCCGCACCCCAGTTCAAGAATCCGGCTCCCCTCGGGGATCAGATACCGGTAGACTTGGGCCAGTCTGCCCTGGAAAGCGGCTCCAAATCCTTTCCAGCGGTCCGACCGAATAGCGGCCCGGTCCCAGTGTTGCCTTCTTTCCTCAGTGAACACGATCTTTCCCAGATCCCCGCGTTCCCTTCCCGCAACTGACTCCTGATTCATTTGCTTTCTCTCAAGTATTTCGATGGACTTTGACCAGAACAACGTAATCGTCTTCCTGAATGACCTCGCATCGCCTGCCGAACCCTTTGTACAGCTCTCCAACGATTCCTTATGACGCGCGAACCAGCTCTTTCGTATGGTTCGGGCTCCGGATGTACATCCCGTCCCGGAACCGGCTTACTCGGCGCCATTCAGACGTATCTTCTCACCCGCCAGACGGCCGATGGCCTCCACCTCGGCGACGCTCCGGGCCAGGGGCTTCTCCACGAGGATGTGCTTTCCCGCCCCCAGGTTCGCCAGCGCCAGGTCGTAGTGGCTCGCCACGGGGGTGGCGATGACGACGGCGTCCACCTCCGGATCCCCGATCACGTCCTCCACCCGGTCCGTCACGGCGACGGCAGGATAGAGGGACTGGACGTAGGCGCGGCGCTCCGCCGAGAGCTCCGCCACGGTCTTCACACGGCAGCGCCTGCTCGCCACGAGGTTGCGCAGCAGGTTGGGGCCCCAGTACCCCACGCCGATCTGGGCCACGGTCAGCATACGGCCGTTCCTCCTTCCGTTTGCATGTCTTTGCCGGCAAGCCAGGCGCCGTCAGGCGCTCGTGGCGATCCTCCGGAACACGTTCTTGTACCGCACCAGCCGGTGGAAGAGGAAGTAGTGGCTCGGGTACTCCCGGGCCTCCTTCGGCGGCGCGTCGATGATCCGCTGGAACTCCTCCGCCGTGAGTCCGAATTTCTTGGTGACGAACTGGAGGTCCTGCCGCAGCAGGTCCGGGTCGTACGGCGGCTCTTTCATCTCCTCCAGGGCCTGGCTGCGGGTCATCTGGCCGGAGCAGATCATCGTCGAGTAGTGGGCCTTCCGCTTGTCGAAGCCGAATTTCACGGGCAGGTAGTAGCCTTGGAAAAAGCGGGTCCAGACGGACTCGTAGTGCTTGCCGCCGTAGTCCCGCCAGCAGATCTCCCGGGCCAGCATAGCCTTGGCCTGGGCCTTGTCGTAGGCAATGTAGTTCAAAAACGGGATCTGCCGGATGCCCTTCCCGAAGACATAGTAGACGTAGTGGAAGAGGCTGATGGTCGGGAACGTCTTCAGCGGCCGCGTGCCGAAGCGGCGGTGGAGGGCCTTCATATGCAGCAGATCCTGGTGGTAGTGGCCCCAGGCGTAGGGCATGATGGCCTCGGTGGCCACGTTGCTCCCTGTCAGGATGTGGCGGATGCCGTGCTTGTTCGCCGTCCGCCAGAGGAGGGCGAAGATGCCGTGATCCGTCGGCGTCTCGCAGTTGGCCACGGAGGCCCTGAGGAAGCAGAGCTGGAGGTCCCGGAACTCCTCCCAGTCCACCACGTGGGTGTAGAGGTCGATGTCCAGGACGTCCAGGGTCTTGCGGATGTTGTCGACGGCAATCTCCGTGTTCCAGCCGTTGTCGAAGTGGACCGCCAGGGGGCGAAGACCCAACTGCCGGACCGTGTAGGCCACGGCGGTGCTGTCGACGCCGCCGCTGACGCCGATGATGCAGTCGTAGTCCTTCCCCCGGCCCTCCTCGCGGATCTTCACCGCGAGGGATTCCAGGGCCCGCTCACGCTGGGCCGGCGGCAGGATCTGCACCTGCATGCGCTCCAGGGCGGCGATGCAGTGGTTGCAGTTCCCCTCGGCGTCGAAGACGA